>NZ_BAAGSO010000078.1:30183-106862 GCF_054782395.1 Streptomyces daliensis
GGTGGATCGGGCGGCAGCACCGCCGCTAGAGCTTGCGAAGTCCACTGAGCACCCTTTCGAGCAAGGTCACGTCTGGCTGGCCGTCGGCGGTCGTCTCGTCGCCACCGGGCTGGTGGATGGCCACGAGTCCGGCCTCGGCCAGGTCGGCGACGAGGATCCGGGCGACGCCGAGCGGAATGGAGAGGAGTGCGGAGATCTCGGCGACTGACTTGATCTCGTAGCACAGGCGGCAGATCCGCTGATGCTCGGGCAACTGGCCCTGGAGCTTGGCGGGTTCGGCCGTGGTGTGCACCAGTGCCTCGATGGCGAGCTGGTAGCGGGGACGGGTCCGGCCACCCGTCATGGCATACGGGCGCACGAGCGGCTGCTGCTCGTTGCGCCCACCCGAGCGGGACTCGGGACGCTGGCGGGGCGGGGGCTGCACCGGCTGGATGCGGGGCGGCGGGGGCGCCTGGCCGTACTGGGGAGGCTGGTGCGGCTGCTGCTGGTACTGCTGCCGCGGTGCCTGGGGCTGCTGCTGAGGCTGGTGGGGCTGGTGCGGCTGCTGATACGGGGGTGGCGGTTGCGGGCTCTGCGGCTGCTGCGCTTCGTAGTGCTGCTGCTGCGCGGCCCGCCACTGCTCGTACTGCTGCTGCTCGTAGCGCCGCTGCTGCTCTTGTTGCTGCTGCTCGTACTGCTGCTGTTGCTGCTGCCTGACGTGCTCGCTGGGCGCGGAGGGGAAGTTGAACCGCTTGAGAGCCGGGGACTCTCCGCCTGCGGCAGAGGACGGCTCGTCCTCATGACCACTGCCGTACGACGACGGACCGCCTGGGGGCGTTGCCACGATTCCTCCTCCGAGTCACTGACGTGCGGGCCACATCTTCCAGTACTGCTTCAGCTCCTGAGCGGGCGCCGCGTCTCCGCACCCTATGGCGCGGAGACGCAATGCGCACGGCGTGTCTACTGGTTGAGAACTAGTTGAGGAGGCTGCCCTGCAGTTCGGCGCGGAGGTCCGGGGTGAGGACGGTGCCCGCGCGGTCCACCAGCAGTGCCATCTCGTATCCCACGAGACCGATGTCGGCCTCCGGGTGGGCGAGGACCGCCAAGGACGATCCGTCCGAGATGGACATGATGAAGAGGAAGCCCCGCTCCATCTCCACCACCGTCTGATTCACGGCGCCACCCTCGAAGATCCGGGAGGCACCGGCGGTGAGCGAGGTCAACCCGGAGGCGACCGCGGCCAGTTGATCGGCCCGGTCGCGCGGGAAGCCCTCGGACATCGCGAGCAGAAGTCCGTCCGCGGAGACCACCACCGTGTGCGACACCCCTGGGGTGTTGTCCACGAAGTTGGTGATCAACCAGTTCAGGTTCTGCGCCGCCTGGCTCATCGGGCTCACACTAACGCTCCTGATCGTAGGTGCTGCCGGGGCCGAAGCCCTGTTGGTCATTCTGGGTCGCGTCGCCCGCTGTACGCCCGCGGCGGACGCCACGGTGCAGATTGCTCAGCCTGCCCCGTACGTCCTCGGGGGCGCGGGAGACCGAGGGGCCGCCCTGCGAGCTCTGCTCCGCGGTGCCCTCGACCAGGTTGGCCCTGGGCACCCGCCTCGGGAGACCGGAGGCGGTGACACCGCCGGCCTGCGGGTCGCGCAGCCTGCCCGCCCGGTCCCAGCGCTCGTCGTTGGCCGAACGCCACTCCGAACCGGTTCCGGTCTCTCCGTCGGCCGGAGCCGCTGAGAACCCCTGCGCCTGCTGGGCCGGAGGTTCCGGTTGGGTCTGCTGCGCTTCCGAACCGTCTCCCATGAGCGGTCGCGCCGACTCACGACGAGGAAGACCTGCGCCGGTCGTGGAGCGGAAGTTGCTCGGGGAGGGGCCCGGACGATCGAAGCCTACGCGGTCCTGGGGGGCGTCGGGAACGCCGGGAGCGGATTCCGCTTCGGGCTCTTGAGTCCTGTACTGCCGTTCATACAGCGGCTCTTGGGGCTGACCGTACTGTGCGTACCCCGGCTGCTCGTACTCCTGCCGCGCCTGCTCATGGGGCTGCCCGTACGGCTGCTGCGGCGCCGCGTCCTGCGGCGGCACCTGCTGTCCCGGCTGCTGTCCCGGCTGCTGAGGCGGCTCGTGCCCCTGCTGCGGGGAGGGCTGAGCGGGCTGGGGCGGCCGTGGGGGCTGGAAACCCCCGGACTCGTCCTGCTGGGCCTCCAGCGCCGCTCGGCGGCCCTCGCGCATCAGGGACCTGTTGACCGGGTCCAGCGTCGAGAGGTCGTCGGGGACCTCGTAGCGCCTGTCGTCGAAGCCCAGCTCGGCGGCCGAGGGTGCCTGGCTGTCGTAGCCGGGCTGGATCTGCGGCTGCTGGGGCTGCTGCGGTTGTTGTGGCTGCTGCGGCATGATCCGGGAGACGGTGAAGTCCTCCTCGTACTCCCCCTCGCCGCCACCGCCGTGGGTGATGGCCTCGGGGAGCATCACGAGCGAGGTGGTGCCCGCCTGCTCGCCCGAGGGGCGGAGCTGGACGCGGATGCCGTGCCGGTCCGCGAGGCGGCCGACCACGAAGAGGCCCATGCGCTGGGAGACCGCCGCGTCCACGGTCGGCGGATTGGCCAGCTTGTGGTTGATGTCGGCGAAGTCCTCGGCGGTGAGGCCGATGCCCTTGTCGTGGATCTCCGTCATCACCCGGCCGTCGGGGAGCCGGGTCGCCGTGACCTGGACCTTGGTCTGCGGGGAGGAGAACGAGGTGGCGTTCTCCAGCAGCTCGGCGAGGAGGTGCACGAGGTCGTTGACGACCTGGCCGTGGATCTCGGTCTCCGGGACGCCGGACAGCTCGATGCGCTCGTAGTTCTCCACCTCGGACGAGGCGGCGCGCAGGATGTCCACCAGCGGGACGGGCTCGGTCCAGCGGCGGCCCGGCTCCTCGCCCGCGAGGACCAGCAGGTTCTCGCCGTTGCGGCGCATACGCGTGGCCAGGTGGTCCAGGCGGAAGAGGCTCTCCAGCTGGTCCGGGTCGGCCTCGTTGTTCTCCAGGTCCGTGATCAGGCCGAGCTGGCGCTCGATGAGGCCCTGGTTGCGGCGGGAGAGGTTGGTGAAGATCGCGTTGACGTTGCCGCGGAGCATGGCCTGCTCGGAGGCGAGCCGTACGGCCTCGCGGTGCACCTGGTCGAAGGCGCGGGCGACCTCGCCGATCTCGTCGCGGGTGTCGATGGGGATCGGGGTGACGCGGGTGTCCACGCGGCCCGGGTCCGTGCGGGAGAGCTGGTCGACGATCGCGGGGAGGCGCTGCTCCGCGACGTCGAAGGCCGCCGTGCGCAGGCTGCGCATGCTGCGGCTCATCGAGCGGGCCATGCGCCCGGCGACGATGAAGGCGAGCAGCAGGGCGAGCAGCACGATGACGGAGTTGATGATCGCGTCGCGCTTGGCGTCGGCCGCGATCTGCTCGGTCTCCTCCACCGCGTGGCTGGTGAGGTCCTGCTCGACGGCGCGGTAGGCGTCGAACTTGCCCGTGGCCGTGGCGAACCAGGTGTCCTGGGTGATGCCCTTGCCCTTGAGCGTGGAGGCGCGGGCCCCGGTGCCGATGGCCTCGATCATCTTGTCCATGGCGGGCGGCGTGACGAAGGGCACACCCTTGGCCGCGGCCTCGTTCTTCGCCGCCTCGGACTTCTTCTTGCCCGCTGCCTCCGCCTTGGCCAGCTCGCGCTTGAGGAGGGAGACGTCCTCGGGACGGCCGCCGCCGATGTACTCCTCCAGCGCGATGCGCTCCAGGTAGGCGTACGAGGCGAAGGCGGTGAGCTGCTTCTTCTTGTCCGCGGCTTCCGGGCCCGGCTTCACCAGCAGGTGGGTGCCGATGGAGCGTTCCAGGGACTCGGCGGCCTTGGCGAGGGAGACGGAGTAGACGGTGCGCCCGTAGGAGGTCACGTTGCCGGTGCCGAAGCCCAGCTCGTTGGCGAACTCCATCAGGGGGTGCTGGACGGCTACGTAGCCCTCTTCCGTCTTCACGCCGCTCAGCCGGTCGCTGTAGGCGGCCTGGCGCAGGGCCGCCAGCTTGGGCTCCTGCTTCTCGAAGACGGCGAGCCGGCGCTTGAGGCCTGGCTTGTCGGGCATGCGCTTGACGGCCCGGTCGAACTTCCGTCCGGCCTCGTCCGTCGCAGCGCGGACCTTCTGGACCTCGGGCGCGTTGCGGTCGCCCTTGAGGAGGGGCTCGGCGGTGCGGTCGCGCTCGTCGATGAGGGCGTTGCCGTAGGTGGCGGCTGCCTCGACCAGCTCGGCCGTGCGCTGGGCGTCCTCGGCCTCGTTCCAGGTCGAGATCGAGTCCCACACGCGGAACCCGCCGAGGATGAGGGCGACGATGACGGGGATCAGAAGGATCGCGTTCAGGCGGGTGGGCACCCGCCAGTTGCGTACGGCCATACGGCTGCGGCTGCCGCCACCGCCACCGCCACCAGATCCTCCGGAAGCTCCCCCGGGCGCCGTCCGGACACCGTGGGACGCCGCAGCCGCGCGGGACGGCGGGGTGAAGTTGCCCCGCGACTCTCCACGAGCCTGCGGTGCAGAGCCCGTCTTGCTACGCCTCACTCGACTCCTCACCTCTCGGCGCTCGGCACCCCATCGTCGGCGACGCGCCGTTCGCTACTGCTGAGTTCAGCGAATTCCAGCACGTCAGGGCGACCCTTTCCAAACACTTGGTTGAGCCGCATACGACGCGGAGGCGGCCCGCTGAAACCGGGCATTGCGGTCGCGCTGCGCCAAAAGACCAGAGAATCGTGCGCGGAGTGAAGCCTTCCGCTCGCCAGCAGTGTTCACGGCGGTTCAATTCTCTGTCGAAACGTTATGAAGGTGGAGCCGGGCATGGCGAAGAACACAGGCCGAGTCATTGGCATATGCCACAGCACTGTGTGGTCAACTCCGCGTCCAGAGCGGCCACTTGACCTCGTGCGGGACCCTAGGGCCCGCACGGTCAGCCGCCGCCCCGGATCCGTTTCCTTACCTGCCGGTTCATTCGGGCGGGACCGGCGGTTTTATTTCAGGCGGGCGAGCAGAGCGTGCTCGACGAGCGTGATGAGCCCGCTCTTCGCGTCGGCGCGGTGGCGCGCGTCGGTGGTGATGATCGGCGTGTCGGGACCGATCTGGAGCGCCTCGCGCACTTCCTCCGGCGTATAGGGCTGGTGCCCGTCAAAACCGTTCAGCGCGATGACGAAGGGGAGGCCCGAGTTCTCGAAGTAGTCGACCGCGGGGAAGCAGTCGGCGAGTCTCCGGGTATCGACGAGGACGACGGCGCCGATGGCACCGCGCACCAGGTCGTCCCACATGAACCAGAACCGGTCCTGGCCAGGCGTACCGAACAGGTACAGGATCAGGTCGTCGTCCAGCGTGATGCGGCCGAAGTCCATGGCCACCGTCGTGGTGGTCTTGTCACCGGTGTGCGTGAGGTCGTCGATGCCCGCCGAAGCGGAGGTCATGACGGCCTCGGTACGCAGCGGATTGATCTCCGACACGGCACCCACGAAGGTCGTCTTGCCCACACCGAAGCCACCGGCCACCACGATCTTCGCGGAGGTCGTCGAGCGGCCTGCGGCGGGCGCCCCGTATCCCGACATCTGGCCCGCCTGCGGGCTAGAGCTTGCGAAGTCCACTGAGCACCCTTTCGAGCAAGGTCACATCTGGCGCGCCACCGGGCTCGGCACCGCCGCCGGGCTGGTGGATGGCCACCATCCCGGCCTCGGCCAGGTCGGCGACAAGAATGCGGGCCACTCCCAACGGGATGGCGAGCAGTGCGGAGACCTCCGCCACCGACTTCACCTCGCGGCACAGGTGGCAGATGCGCTGGTGCTCCGGCAGCAGACCCTGCAACTGGACCGGCTCGGCGCTGGTGCTCACCAGTGCTTCTATGGCGAGCTGGTAGCGCGGCCTGGTACGTCCGCCCGTCATTGCGTACGGGCGGACCAGCGGCTGGTCGCCCTCACCCCCGTACGGCGCGTGATGATTCGGGGCACCGTACGGGCCGGGCGAGGCGGGCGGCGGGGTCATGGCTCCTCCGGGCGAGGCATGAGATCGGCTAGCGGACTGTGGTGCTCATGTGGGGGGAGCTGACACGTCAGTGGAGAATGCTCCCCTGGAGCTCCGCGCGCACGTCCGGTGTGAGGACCGTGCCCGCGCGGTCGACCAGCAACGCCATCTCGTACCCGATGAGGCCGATGTCGGCCTCGGGGTGGGCGAGGACGGCCAGTGAGGAGCCGTCCGAGATGGACATGATGAAGAGGAAGCCCCGCTCCATCTCCACCACCGTCTGATTCACCGTGCCGCCCTCGAAGATCCGGGAGGCACCTGCGGTGAGCGAGGTCAGCCCGGAGGCGACCGCGGCAAGCTGATCGGCGCGATCGCGCGGGAAGCCCTCGGACATGGCCAGAAGGAGGCCGTCCGCGGAGACCACCACCGTGTGGGAGACACCTGGGGTGTTGTCCACGAAGTTGGTGATCAACCAGTTCAGGTTCTGCGCCGCCTGGCTCATCGGACTCAACTAACGCTCCTGCTGGTAAGTGGGACCAAGACCGCGGCCATCCGTGTTCCCGGCCTGACGACCCTGCTGGATACCGCGACGGAGGTTGGTCAGCCGACCGCGTACGTCATCGGGCGCACGCGAGACCTGCGGACCTGACCTCGCCGTGGACTGCTGCTGTGCGGTACCCGCGACGAGGTTCGCGCGGGGCACGCGGCGCGGCAGACCCGAGGTGGTGACTCCCCCCGCGGCGGGCTGGCGGACCTGTTCGGCCCTGCGCCAGACCTCGTCGTTCGGGGAAGCTCCCCAGCCGCCGGATTCGCCGCCGCCGTTTCCGGCCGCGGCGTCGCCCGCTGCTCCGCCCGCCGCGGTGCCGCGCGCCGTCTGGCGCTGTGGCATCGGGGGGACGGCGGAAGCGGCCTGCCCCGGGCGCGGGGCGGGCGCCTGTGGCTGCTCCCGTTCCTGGGAAGGCTGGTTGCCGAACAGGTCCGCGGACTGCGGGACCTGCTGGTTCTGTGGAGCCGCCTCCGGCTGGGCAGCGGCGCCCGAGGAACCGCCCGAGGTACGGAACCAGTTCGACTCCATCGACGCGAAGATCGGCGTCGGCGCGTCGGCCGCGGCCGGGGGGACGCTCGGTATGCCGAAGTCCGGGTCGGTGTCGGGGCTGCCGTAGGACGGGGCGTACGGGTCAGGGCCGAGGCCCTGGTCCTGCTGCGGGTCCTGGTTCTGGCCCAGGCCGGGGACGGCGAACTCGCCGGTGTCGTGCGGGCCCTGGCCGCCCTGCGGCTGGTGCGGGTCCTGGTGCTGCTCGTACTGCTGCTGACCCGGCTGCCCCTGCTGACCGGCCTGCGCCGGGAGCCCGCCGGTCTGCTCCTGGGCCCGCTCCTGCGCGTAGCGGTCCTGACCGGCCGGGTTGGCCGGGTTCTGGCCGCCGCCGGACGCGCTGGTGTAGCCGGGGCGGGCGAACTCGCCGGTGGACTCCGGGTCCTCGTGGCCGCGCGGCGCGTCATCGCCGGAGAGCGGCCCGGACGCCCAGCTCGGGCGCGCGAGCGGGACCTGCTCGCCCTGGTCGTCGGACGGTATGTCCGACTGGACGGGGCCGCCGATCTCGGGACGGGGGAACTCGCCGACGGGGATGCCGTCGCGCCAGCCCTCGCCGTCACCGGGCGGCGGGGCGTTGAAGTCGGGCCGCGCGAACTCCGCGGTGTCGCCGGGGCCGCGGCTGGGCTGCGGACGCGGGAACTCACCGGTGTCACCGGGACCGCCCACCTGGGGACGCGGGAACTCGCCCGTGTCGCCCGGACCGCCCACCTGGGGACGCGGGAACTCGCCCGTGTCGCCCGGACCGCCCGTCTGGGGACGCGGGAACTCGCCCGTGTCGCCCGGACCGCCCTGGCCGCCCGTCGAGGGGGCGCCGGGCAGTTCGCCCGCGGGGCCGCCTCGGCTGGGCAGGGGCGGCGGGCCCTGGCGGCCCGTGCCGGAAGCGCCCGAGGGCGCGGGGGCCTCGCCGGGTGTGCCGGGACGCGGCGGCGTGGGCTGGGGCGCACCGGCGCTGGGCCGGGGGCTGCCGAAGAAGTCGGTGGCGGGGGCCTCGCCGCCGGAGCCCGAGCCGACGCCGGCGGGTGCTCCGGGGCGCCCGGGATCGCCGCTGCCGGGGAGCGCTGGGCGCTGGGCTCCGCCCGCGACCTGTCCGCGCGGCGGCAGCGCGCCGAGACGGCTGCCCGCACCGGTCCCGGCGCCGGGGCCCGCTCCCCCGGGGCCGCCGCGCTGGAGTGCGGCGGCGAGACCGCCGCCGCCCTTCGGCGCGCCCGGGCCTCCGTTGCCGCCCGGCAGTCCGGAATTCGTGGATCCGGGCTTGCCCTTGGCGGCCTGCGCTCCACCCTGCGCGACGTCGACGGGGAGCATGACCAGCGCGGTCGTGCCCCCGGAGTCGGAGGGGCGGAGCTGGATGCGGATGCCGTGCCGGAGTGAGAGGCGGCCGACCACGAAGAGGCCCATGCGGCGGGAGACGGAGACATCGACCGTCGGGGGGTTGGCCAGCCGCTCGTTGATCGCGGAGAGGTCCTCGGGCGAGAGCCCGATGCCGGTGTCGTGGATCTCCACCAGCACCCGCCCGTCGGGCAGGGCGTGGCCCGTGACCTTGACCTTCGTCTGCGGCGAGGAGAAGGAGGTGGCGTTCTCCAGCAGCTCGGCGAGGAGGTGCACGAGGTCGTTGACGACGCGGCCCGCGACCTCGGTGTTCGGCACGGAGTTCAGCTCGATGCGCTCGTACTGCTCCACCTCGGAGGCGGCGGCACGCAGCACGTCGACGAGCGGGACGGGGCGGGTCCAGCGGCGGCCGGGTTCCTCGCCCGCGAGGACCAGCAGGTTCTCGCCGTTGCGGCGCATACGCGTCGCGAGGTGGTCGAGCTTGAACAGCGAGGAGAGCTGGTCCGGATCGGCCTCGCGGGACTCCAGCTCGGAGATGAGCGAGAGCTGGCGCTGGATGAGGCCCTGGCTGCGGCGCGAGAGGTTGGTGAACATCGCGTTGACGTTGCCCCGCAGCAGCGCCTGCTCGCCCGCGAGGCGGACGGCCTCGCGGTGGACGTCGTCGAACGCGGCGGCCACGCGGCCGATCTCGTCCCGGCTGTGCACACCGACGGACTCGACCGAGGTGTCCACGTCGTGCGGCTCGGCCTCGGACATCTGCTTGACCAGCTCGGGCAGCCGCTTGCGGGCGACGTCCTGGGCCGTGTCCTGGAGGCGGCGCAGCGAGCGGACCATGGAGCGGGCGACGACGAAGGCGCCGACGAGCGATATGCCGAGGACGAGGAGGATCACGGCGCCGTTGAGGAACGCCTGCTGCTGTGCGTCGGACCGCAGCTCGCGGGCCTGCTGCTCCATCTGCGAGAGGAGCGTGGCCTCGATCTTCGACATTTCGTCGATCTTGGTGCGGTCCTGGTCGTACCAGTCCATGTAGGACCGGTTCTCGCGCGTGATGCCGTCCGAGTTCTGGAGGACGCGGTCCCGGTACTTGTCGGCCGAGGTGATGTTGACGATGCCGCCGTCGAGCGGCTTCGTCAGCTCGGCGGCGCGCTCCTCGCCGTAGATCTGGCCGAAGCTGTTGAGCGAGGCGCGCTCGCTCTCGCTGGCCGTCTTGGCGTAGAGGCGGTCGCTCTCGGAGAGTTCGGGGCCGCCCTTGCGGGCGAGGCCGGCGGAGATGATCGCGCGCTGGATGGACGCGTACTCCTTGGCCGTGGAGAAGGCCGCCAGGGCACGCGTGCTCTGGATCATGTCCGAGTTGCTCGTGGCCTGCGCCATGTCCTGGGAGAGGGACAGCAGGGACTCGATGAGCTGGTTGTAGCTGTTGACGGACTGCGAGACGTAGGCCGGGTTCTCGTAGGCCCGCTCGCGGATGTCCTTGATCGCGGTGAGCTGACGGGTGATGTCCAGGACGGTCGACTGGACGCCCGCCATCACCTTGTCGCTGCCGTCGATGTCCCCGGTGGCTTCCTTGAACGCCTGGAACGCCTGGTCGGTCTTCTCGCGGGGCGCGACGACGGTGTCGTCCTTGGCGTTGCCCGTGCCGACCAGGGGGCCCGCCGAGCGGTCGCGCTCCTCCTGGAGAGCGGCGGCCAGCTCGGTGGCCTGCTCCGTCATCTCCGTGAGGCGCTTCATGTTGTCGAGCTGGTCGACGTCATAGAGGGAGGTCTGGATACGCAGCGCACCCAGCGTCGTCGCGGCGACCACGGGGAGGGCCAGCAGCGAGACGAGGCGGGTGCTGATCCGCCAGTTGCGCAGGGCCATCCGCGTCCCGGGACCACTGCCGGACTTGCTCGCGGCACCTCCGTCGCCGCCGCCCTTGCGGTCCGGCCCCGTGCCGCTTGACTCCTGCACGGCGGCCGTGGGGCCGCTCTCGTGGGCGCGCTGGGGTGAGGAACCGCGGTCGGTCGTACCGCGCGGCTCCGGGTTCGCCGCAGCTTCCCCTCGGCCCTGGCGGGCCTGGGGAGACCCCGTACCTTCCCTCTTGAAACGTCCCTGCACTAGCGTCGCAACCTCTGGACCAGGCGTCCCCCCGCTCAGCGACGGCGGGACGGTATCGAGTCGTGGGGGTCCCCGGTCCCCCTTGGCGGTCGTGGGTGTGACCGGCGCGTCCCCCTCATCCCGCCACGCGGCGCTGCTCTGCGCCCCCTGCGCGCCGGCTGTTCTCCTGCGGCGGTCCGTGGAATTCCAGCACAGTGCCGGATCTCCAACAAGGTCTGTGGATAACCCTGTGACGCACGTGACGCTGCGCAGACGGAGCGTCACGTGCTGTGTAGACCAATGAAGGAGATAACGGACTTCCTCGGGCGAACAGCTCAGCCGCACCCCCTGTCCGGCTAGCGAGCAGTGGGTACGGAACTTCGCTTCTGAACCTGAATGTCCGCTTCACCGCGTGGAGCTGATGCCCCGCTATGCCCAATTTGCCCGTACCTAAGTGAGGAAACTCACAGCCCTGGCGTTGTCTAGGTCACGTCGCTGAGGGGAATAGCGGGCCTACTCTCGGCGTTTACACGGGACGTCAGAACGACAAGTCACAGCAAGTACCGACGAGCTGAGCGAGGAACGGTCGAGAGTGAAGACCACGATGATTATGCGGAACATAGCCAACCCGCGTCGCACCACCCTGGCCCACCTCGGTGACGCGGACGAGCTGACCACCCAGGTCGTCGCCGAGCAGCCTGATCAGGACGCCGCCGAACTCCCCGCGCAGACCGCCAATCCGCGCCGCACCGTCCTCATGGACGCGCCCACCGACTGACCGCGCGAGGCGCGCGAGGCGCGCGTACACGGTTCCTCCTTGTACGCGTTGAGGGGCCCACCGGAAGCATCCGGTGGGCCCCTCAACGCGTTTCGGCACTTGAGGCCGCCGCGCGGCGGCCCGGCTCAGTTGTCGGGCTCAGCCCTGCCAGCTGTGCGGGGCGCGGAAGCCGTGCTGGCGCTCCAGGCGGCGCCAGCCAGCCTTAGAGGAGCGGTCGCGGGCCGCGGGGACGTGGGCGTGGCGGGCCGTGGCGGCGGCGCGGGCGAGGAGGAGGGCCGTGACGGCGGCCAGTTCCTCGGCGTTGGCCTCACCCTTCTCGACGCGCACGAGACTGGTCGCGTCAGCGGTGGTGTGCTGCTCCATGCGGGACTCTCCTGTGGGCGTACGTACTGCTTGGGCGCTGGGTGGCTTACTGGGTGCCGGGGGCTTACTGGGGCGGGTTGCCGTGCTTGCGGGCTGGCAGGTCCGCGTGCTTGTTCGCGAGCATCTCCAGGGAGCGGATGAGGACCTCGCGGGTCTCGGCCGGGTCGATGACGTCGTCGACGAGGCCGCGCTCGGCCGCGTAGTACGGGTGCATCAGCTCGGCCTTGTACTCCTTGACCATCCGCTTGCGCATGGCCTCGGGGTCGTCGGCCGCGGCGATCTGGCGGCGGAAGATGACGTTCGCCGCGCCCTCGGCTCCCATGACCGCGATCTCGTTCGTCGGCCAGGCGTAGGTGAGGTCGGCGCCGATGGACTGGCTGTCCATGACGATGTAGGCGCCGCCGTACGCCTTGCGCAGGACGATGGAGATGCGGGGCACGGTGGCGTTGCAGTAGGCGTAGAGCAGCTTCGCGCCGTGCCGGATGATCCCGCCGTGCTCCTGGTCCACGCCGGGCAGGAAGCCGGGCACGTCCAGCAGGGTGACGATGGGGATGTTGAAGGCGTCGCACATCTGGACGAAGCGGGCACCCTTCTCGGACGCCTCGATGTCCAGCACACCCGCCAGCGACTGCGGCTGGTTGGCGACGATGCCCACCACCTGGCCGTCCATGCGGGCCAGAGCCACTATCAGGTTGGTCGCCCAGCGCTCGTGGACCTCCAGGAAGTCGCCGTCGTCGACGATCTCCTCGATCACCTTGCGCATGTCGTACGGGCGGTTGCCGTCGGCGGGCACCAGGTCCAGCAGCGCGTCCGAGCGGCGGTCCACGGGGTCGCCGCTGGTCTCGCGCGGCGGGTTCTCCCGGTTGTTGGAGGGCAGCAGGGAGAGGAGGTAGCGCACTTCCTCCAGGCAGGTCTGCTCGTCGTCGTAGGCGAAGTGGGAGACGCCCGACGTCCCGGCGTGCACATCGGCACCGCCGAGCCCGTTCTGCGTCACCTCCGCACCCGTGACCGCCTGCACCACATCAGGACCCGTGATGAACATCTGCGAGGTGTCGCGGACCATGAAGACGAAGTCCGTCAGCGCCGGGCTGTAGGCCGCGCCGCCCGCGCACGGGCCCAGCATCACCGAGATCTGCGGGATCACACCCGACGCCCTCGTGTTGCGCTGGAAGATCCCCCCGTACCCGGCGAGCGCCGCCACACCCTCCTGGATACGCGCACCCGCACCGTCGTTCAGCGACACCAGCGGCGCACCCGCCGCGATCGCCATGTCCATGATCTTGTGGATCTTCGTCGCATGCGCCTCACCCAGCGCGCCGCCGAAGATGCGGAAGTCGTGCGCGTAGACGAACACCGTCCGCCCGTGCACCGTGCCCCACCCGGTGATCACACCGTCCGTGTAAGGCTTCTTCGACTCCAGTCCGAAACCGGTCGCGCGGTGCCGCCGCAACTGCTCGACCTCGCGGAAGGAGCCCTCGTCCAGCAGCAGCTCGATGCGCTCGCGCGCGGTGAGCTTGCCCTTGGCGTGCTGCGCCTCGGTCGCCCGCTCGCTCGGGCCCCGCAGCGCCTCGTCACGGATCGCGTGCAGCTCGGCCACACGCCCTCGCGCGTCCGGCGCCTCGGCGGGTTCGGTCTCCTTCGCCTGCGGCGACGGCTGGGACAGATCGGTCATGTATGAATCCTACGAAGCCCGACCCCGCTTCGCCGTCGTCAGATTCGCACAGTCTCTGCGGCGGATTCATGGCTGCGCTGGACAGAACTGGAACCTCTCCTTGCCATGAGGCAGGGAAGTCTCTCACCAGAGGCGCCCGGAGCTGTGGGGTTCTTACAGTCCGCCCCACGACCCCTTGCGGCGCTCCCGCGCCCGCGCGGTCGGTCCCGCCCAGCGGGTCAGAACCCTACAACGCGGGGAGGAGGATCCGGAATATTGAGCGTCACTCAATAGCGCACTTCGCAGTCTCGCAGGTCATCGCTCGCTTCTAGGGTCTTGACTGTTAGAGCGGCGATCTAAAACATGGACCGGAACGGCGGGACCGGGTACCGGCTCGTGGCGAGCGCGTGCACACAGGTGCGGAGAGGCAGGGCGGGATGCGACTGACCCCGACGGAGCGGGACAGGCTGCTGCTGTTCGGCGCCGCCGAACTGGCACGGGCCCGCAGAGCCCGCGGGCTCCGGCTCAACGTCCCGGAGGCGACGGCGCTCATCGCCGACACCGTCTGCGAGGCGGCCCGCGACGGGCGGCGGCTCGCGGAGGCGATCGAGGCGGCGCGTGCCGTGCTGGGCCCGGACGACGTGCTGCCAGGGGTGGCGGAGGTCGTCACACAGGTGCAGGTGGAGGCGGTCTTCGACGACGGCTCACGGCTCGCGGTCGTGGAAGCCCCGCTCGGCGCGGGACCGCCGGGCGGCGACGAGGGGCCGGGCGCGGTGCTGCCCGGTCCGGGGCCGGAGCCGGAGCTGAAGGGGGAGGCGGAGGCGGAGACGGAGCCGAAGCCGGACGGCGGGCCGGTTCCGGAGCCGTCGGCGCCGCCCGTCGTACCCGTCGCGCCCGGCACGTCCCCCGCACCCGCCACAACGGTCACCGTGCGCAACACCGCCACCGTCCCCGTCAGCGTCACCTCGCACTTCCACTTCTTCGAGGCCAACCCCCGCCTGGACTTCGACCGCGCCGCCGCCTACGGGATGCGGCTGTCCGTGCCCGCCGGGTCGTCCGTGCGCTTCGGTCCGGGCGCCGAGCGGGACGTCGCGCTCGTGCCGCTGGGCGGTCAGCGGGTCGCGATCGGGTTCGCGGGGCTGGTCGACGGCCCGCTGGACGCGCCGGGCGCGAAGGAGGAGGCACTGCGGCGGGCCGCGGCCTGCGGATATCTGGGCGTTCCCGGGGCCCCTGATGTCCCCGGAGTCCCCGGAGTTCCTGGGCTTCCGGAGGGGGAGCGATGAGCACGCCGCACACCGGCCACGGCACGGACCCGTACGAGTACGCCGCCGTCCACGGCCCCCGCGCCGGTGACCGGGTGCGGCTCGGGGACACCGGTCTTGTCGTGCGCGTCGAGTCGGACGCGCAACGGCCCGGCGACGAGTTCCTGGCGGGCTTCGGCAAGACGGCCCGCGACGGGCTGCACCTCAAGGCGGCGGCCGTACGCGAGACGTGCGACGTCGTCCTCAGCAATGTGCTGGTCATCGACGCCGTCCAGGGCATACGCAAGGTGTCCGTCGGCATCCGCGAGGGCCGCGTCCACGCCATCGGCAGGGCGGGCAACCCGGACACGCTCGACGGCGTCGACGTGGTCGTCGGCACCGGCACGTCCATCGTGTCCGGCGAGGGGCTGATCGCCACGGCCGGAGCGGTGGACACCCACGTCCATCTGCTCGCCCCGCGCATCATGGAGGCGTCGCTGGCCTCCGGGGTGACCACCATCGTGGGCCAGGAGTTCGGCCCCGTGTGGGGCGTCGGCGTCAACTCGCCCTGGGCGCTGCGGCACGCGTTCGCCGCCTTCGACGCCTGGCCCGTCAACATCGGCTTCCTGGGCCGGGGTTCGTCCTCGCACCCCGCGCCGCTGGTGGAGGCGCTGGCCGAGGGCGGGGCCTGCGGCTTCAAGGTGCACGAGGACATGGGCGCCCACGCGCGCGCCCTGGACACGGCACTGCGGGTCGCCGAGGAGCACGACGTCCAGGTGGCCCTGCACAGCGACGGCCTGAACGAGTCCCTGGCGGTGGAGGACACCCTCGCCGTGCTGGAGGGGCGCACCGTCCACGCCTTCCACATCGAGGGCTGCGGCGGCGGCCATGTGCCCAACGTGCTGCGCATGGCGGGCGTCGCGAACGTCATCGGCTCCTCGACCAACCCGACGCTCCCCTTCGGGCGCGACGCGATCGACGAGCACTACGGGATGATCGTCTCGGTCCACGATCTGAAGCCCGACCTGCCCGGTGACGCGGCCATGGCCCGCGACCGCATCCGCGCGGGCACGATGGGCGCCGAGGACGTGCTGCACGACGTGGGCGCCATCGGCATCACCTCGTCGGACGCGCAGGGCATGGGCCGCGCGGGCGAGACCGTGCGGCGCACCTTCCAGATGGCGGGCAAGCTCAAGGCCGAGCTGGGCCCCATGGAGGGCGACGGGGGCGGGGACGGGGACGGGGACGGCGACGACAACGCGCGCGTCCTGCGCTACATCGCCAAGCTGACCCTCAACCCGGCCATCGCGCACGGCCTCGCGCACGAGATCGGCTCCATCGAGGTCGGCAAGATGGCCGACATCGTCCTGTGGAACCCCGCCTTCTTCGGCGCGAAGCCGCAGCTCGTCCTGAAGTCCGGCTTCCCCGCCTACGGGGTGACCGGGGACCCGAACGCGGCCACCGACACGGCCGAACCCCTCGTCTACGGGCCGCAGTTCGGCGCACACGGCGCTGCCCCCGCCGAACTGTCGGTCGCCTTCGTCTCCCGCGCGGCGGCCGAGCAGGGCGGCGACGGGATGCCCACGCGCCGCCGCCGGGTCGCCGTCCGCGGCACGCGGGGCATCGGCCCCGGCGATCTGGTGCGCAACTCGCGCCTGGGCGAGGTGCGGGTGGACGAGCGCACCGGGCTCGTCACGCTGGACGGCTCCCCCGTCCGCTCCGCACCGGCCGAGCGGGTCTCCCTGAACCGGCTCTACTTCCTCTGACCCTCCCCTGGCCCTCCCCGTTGGCCTCTTTCCGGCCCCCGAAAGGACGACCGCACCATGAACAGCCCCGCCGCCGACGGATTCCGTATGCCACCGGAGTGGGCGCCGCACGAGCGGACGTGGATGGCGTGGCCGGGCGCCAACCCCACCTTCGGTACGGAGCACGAGCTGGACGAGGCCCGTCGCGCCTGGGCCTCGGTCGCGCGGGCCGTGCAGCGGTTCGAGCCGGTGACCGTCGTCGCGAGCACCGGGGAGGCGGCGGGGGCCCGCGCCGTACTGGGCCCGGGGATCGACGTCGCCGAAGCCCCCCTGGACGACGCCTGGATGCGGGACATCGGCCCGACGTTCCTCACCGGGAACGGCCGCCTCGCCGCCGTGGACTGGACGTTCAACGGCTGGGGCGCCCAGTCCTGGGCCCGGTGGGAGCGCGACGCGCGCGTCGGCCGGTTCGTCGCCGCGCGCGCCGGGGCCCGTACGTACGGCTCGCCCCTGGTCAACGAGGGCGGCGGCATCCACGTCGACGGCGAGGGCACCGTCCTGCTCACCGAGACGGTCCAGCTCGATCCGGAGCGCAACCCGGACTGGACGCACGAGCGGGTGGAGGCCGAGATCCACGCACGGCTCGGCACGCGCAAGGCGATCTGGCTGCCGCGCGGCCTGACCGCCGACTACGGCAGGTTCGGCACCCGCGGCCACGTGGACATGGTCGCCGCCTTCGTACGCCCCGGCGTGGTCGTGGCCCACACCCAGCCGGATCCCGCGCACCCCGACCACGACATCTGCCGGGAGACGGTCAAGCTGCTGCGCGCCGCGACGGACGCGCGCGGGCGCCCCCTGGAGGTCGTGGAGCTGCCGGCGCCGACCGTGGCCGAGGCCGACGGGGAACTCGTCGACTACTCCTACGTCAACCACTACCTGTGCAACGGCGGCGTCGTGCTGTGCGGCTTCGGCGACCCCATGGACGAGCACAACGCGGGGATCTTCCGGCGGCTGTTCCCCGGCCGTACGGTGACGCTGGTCGACGCGCGCGCGATCTTCGCCGCTGGCGGCGGCATCCACTGCGTCACCCAGCAGCAGCCGAGGGCCTGAGCGGGGGCTGAGCAGGGGCCGAACGGGGGGCTGACGTGCGGGCCCGTGCCCGTCATCCTGGTCGGCGGAGGCGGCGTCCACCGCGCGCGCCCACCGCGCACCCGGCGAACGGCACGTCCCGTCCCGTTCACGTCACGTCCCGTCACACCACGTCACGCGTGAGGAGCCCCGGATGAGCCACACCGCCGCCCAGGACGCACACCGTCTGGACCCCACGGGAGCCGACCCGCACACCGTCAACGCGCGGCTGCGCGAGCACGGCCCCGCTGCCCACGTCGTGCTGCCCGGCGAGGTGCCCGCGGTCGCCGTCACCGGGTACGAGGAACTGCGCGACTTTCTGACGAACCCTCACGTGGCCAAGGACGCCTGTCACTTCGCGGCACTCCGCGACGGGCGCATACCGGAGGGCTGGCCCCTGACCACGTTCGCGACCGTACGGGGCATGACCACGGCGGACGGCGCTGAGCACCGTCGACTGCGCGGCCTGGTCACCAAGGCATTCACCGCGCGCCGGGTGGAGGCGCTGCGCCCGCGCGTCGAGGAGCTGGCCGGAGAGCTGCTCGACGGACTGCCGTCGGCCGTCGGCGCGGACGGGTACGAGGGCGCCGTCGATCTGCGGCGGCACTTCGCCTACCCGCTGCCGATGCGCGTGATCTGCGAACTCCTGGGCGTGGACCCGGCGTTGCACGACCGGCTGCACACCCTGTCCGAACGTGTGGTGAGCACCGCCGTCGAGCCCGAGCGGGTGGTGGCCGCCAACCGCGAGGTCCTGGCGATCCTCGCGAGCGTCGTCGAGGACCGCCGCGCCTCCCCCGGCGACGACCTCACCAGCGCGATGCTCGCGGTGCGCGAGGAGGACGGCGACCGGCTGGGCGAGGAGGAGATCGTCGGCACGCTGCTGCTGATGATCGTCGCCGGGCACGAGACCACGCTGAACCTCGTCACCAACGCCGTCCGGGCGCTGTGCGCGCACCCGGACCAGCGGGAGCTGGTCGGCTCCGGCGCTGCCACCTGGTCCGACGTCGTCGAGGAGACGCTGCGCCACGACGGCCCCGTCAGCTTCTTCCCGTTCCGCTATCCGACCGCCGACCTCACCATCGGCGGCACCCACGTCCCCGCGGGCACGCCGGTGCTCGCGGGCTACACCGGCGCGGGGCGCGACCCGCGCGCGTACGGGCCCGACGCGGACCGCTTCGACATCACGCGGCGGCCCGCCGTCCGCCATCTGTCCTTCGGGCACGGCGCGCACTACTGCATCGGCGCGCCCCTGGCCAGGCTGGAGGCGGCCACGGCTCTCGGCGCCCTCTTCCGCCGCTACCCCGGGCTCGCTCTCGCGGTGCCCGACGCGCAACTGCCGCCCCACCCGAGCTTCGTCGGCAACAGCACCCGCGTCCTCCCCGTCACGCTGGGTCCACCGGCCGCCTGACCGCTCCGGCGCGTGTGTCCGCGCAGCTCACGGCGTCTATAGTCCTGGTGCCGAACCCCGGCACCGACGCCGACGCCACGCGACGGCGCCCGCCGGGCCCGTACCACGAAGGAGGCGGCGGGAGTGCCAGCACGGCCAGCACGCGACGGGGGCGGGCGCGGCGGGCGTCAGCGCCGCCCCGCGCAGCCCCGGGAGCGGCTGCTGGCCGCCGCCATGGCCACCATCGCGGAGAACGGCCTGGACCGGCTGACCATGGCGGGCCTCGGCCGTCAGGTGGGCATGAGCAGCGGCCATCTCCTCTACTACTTCAAGACGAAGGACGAGCTGCTGCTCCAGACCCTCCAGTGGAGCGAGGAGAAGCTGGGCGCCGAGCGCCGCGCGGCGCTCGCCCGGCAGGTCCCGGCGCGCGAGCGGCTCGACGTCCTCGTCGACCTCTATCTGCCCGCAGGACACCGCGACCCGGCGTGGGCGCTGTGGCTGGAGGTGTGGAACCGCTCGCAGAACGCCGACGAGGAGGTGCGGGCCAGGCAGCTGGAGCTGGAGCTGGCCTGGCACCGGGACCTGGTGGCCCTCGTGGTGGAGGGCACGGCGCGGGGCGAGTTCAGGCCGGTCGACGCCGACCGCTTCGCGACCCGCACCCGCGCCCTCCTCGACGGGTTCGGCACACACCTGGTGGTGGGCCTGCCCGGCACGGACCGCGCACGGGTGCTCGGCCACGTGCGGGACTTCTTCGACGAGGCCCTCACCCCGCAGGGCACCCGGTGAGGGCCTGCTGAGGATCTGCCGGTGAGGGCCTGCCAGCGGGGGCCTACTGGTGCGGACTACTCCGGCGGCTCGACGCCCGCGCGCAGCAGCCCGTACGTGTACGCGTCGTCCAGCGCCTGCCAGGACGCGGCGATGACGTTGTCCGCGACACCCACCGTCGACCACTCCGCCGAGCCGTCGCTCATCGAGATCAGCACGCGGGTCGTGGACGAGGAGCCGTGCGTGCCCTCCAGGATGCGGACCTTGTAGTCGACGAGGGAGAGCCGCGCCAACTGCGGGAAGATCCGCTCAAGGCCCGCGCGCAGGGCGCGGTCCAGCGCGTTGACCGGGCCGTTGCCCTCACCCGTGGTGACGAGCCGCTCCCCCTTGGCCCACGCCTTGACCGTGGCCTCGTTGGCCTGGGTGCCGTCGGGGCGCTGCTCGACGATGGCGCGCCAGGACTCCAGCCGGAAGAAGCGCGGGGCCACACCGGTGACGCCGCCGTGCACCTCGTCGCGCAGCAGCAGCTCGAACGAGGCGTCGGCGGCCTCGTACGTGTACCCCTTCAGCTCCTGCTCCTTGACCCGTGCCACGATCCGCCCGACCAGCTCGCGGTCGCCCGCGAGGTCGTAGCCCAGCTCCTTGCCCTTCAGCTCGACGGAGGCACGGCCCGCCATGTCGGAGACGAGCATCCGCATGGTGTTGCCGACCAGCTCCGGGTCGATGTGCTGGTAGAGGTCGGGGTCCACCTTGATCGCGGAGGCGTGCAGCCCGGCCTTGTGGGCGAAGGCGGAGGTGCCGACGTAGGGCTGGTGCGTGGAGGGGGTGAGGTTGACGACCTCGGCGATGGCGTGCGAGATGCGGGTGGTCTCGCGCAGCGCGCCCTCGGGCAGCACCTGCTTGCCGTACTTGAGCTGGAGCGCGGCGACGACGGGGAAGAGGTTGGCGTTGCCGACCCGCTCGCCGTAGCCGTTGGCAGTGCACTGCACGTGGGTGGCGCCCGCGTCGACGGCGGCGAGGGTGTTGGCCACCGCGCAGCCCGTGTCGTCCTGCGCGTGGATGCCCAGGCGGGCCCCGGTGTCGGCCAGCACGGTGCGGACGACGGCCTGGATCTGGGCCGGGAGCATCCCGCCGTTGGTGTCGCACAGCACGACGACCTCGGCGCCCGCCTCGTGCGCGGCACGCACGACGCGCTTCGCGTAGGCGGGGTTGGCGTGGTAGCCGTCGAAGAAGTGCTCGCAGTCGACGAAGACCCGCCGCCCCTGCTCACGCAGGTGGGAGACGGTGTCCCTGACCATGTCCAGGTTCTCTTCGAGCGTCGTGCGCAGGGCCAGCTCGACGTGCTTGTCGTGCGACTTGGCCACCAGCACGACGACCGGCGCCTGCGAGTCGAGCAGCGCCTTGACCTGCGGGTCGGTCTGTGCGGGTACGCCTGCCCTGCGGGTGGAGCCGAACGCGACCAACTGGGCGTGCTGGAAGTCGATCTCCTTGCGGGCCCGCTCGAAGAACTCCGTGTCGCGCGGGTTGGCTCCCGGCCAGCCGCCCTCGATGAAGCCGACCCCGAAGTCGTCGAGGTGGCGGGCGATGGTCAGCTTGTCGGCGACGGTCAGGTTGATGCCCTCACGCTGTGCGCCGTCGCGCAGCGTGGTGTCGAAGACGTGGAAGGTGTCGTCCGGGGCTTCGGTTGTCATGGCTGGTGGCTCCTGGCTGGGTCAGTGGTTCCGGAAGGAAGCGCTCCACTTGCCCCCATCTTCCCTCGCGCCCCCGCCTCCGGCCCTGGTGGGGCCAGAAAACGAAAAAACCCCTCGCGGGTGCGAGAGGTCTGCGCGCGGGTCTGGGACACGGTGCCGGCTGCCGCACGGATCTGTCTGCGGCAACCGGTCACTGCGGACCGGCGCGCCTGCTGCCGATAATCATGGCGAACGAGGGCACGGTGGCAGTCTTGCACAGGCCCGCGCCCGATTCGCCCGTCGTCTCACGATGCGGATGTGAGGTGGACAACGTCGCGGGGTGCCCCCCTTCGGCCTCTTACGACAATCCGACCCGATGGTGTGTATCTGAGTGTGCCTACTCATGCGCGCTGCGTTTCCACACCAGAGGATGGGCCCGTCACAGGCTGCGGCGAGCGAGGAGTGGACGGGAAATGCCGGAGGGCGAGCACAAGGAGAGCTGGCAGCGGCTCATCGATCAGGCAGGCCGCCCCCGTGGAGACTCGGGAACGAGCATGGCTCTCGCCTCCAGCGACGGCGGAGAGCACAGAGAGCCGTGGCTGGAGGGCCCCGAATCGGGCGGGGTGAGGTCGGAGAAGGCCGCGTGGTCCAGGGCGGGAGAAGGGGTCGGCTCGCTCCGTAAGAACATCGGCAAGAGCCTCACCGAGTTGGAGCGGGGGCAGAAGGGACTCGGCCCCGGCTCGGACACGGGCAATGTGGAGAGCGCCACAGCGCAGCGGGAGGTCTACCGCTCCTGGAAGCGCTACTTAGGGGACGTGGACAAGAGATGCGATCTCCTCCAGGACCGCCTGGAGAAGGCGGGCGGACACTTCTACAAGAACGATCAGGCCATCAAGGCAGCGTTCGGACGGCTCGGAGACCGCTACGAGGACACCTCGCCCGTCGGCGGCCGGCACCGGCGGGGGTGACCGGGAGCCGTGGATTACAAGACCCTCAGCTCCCTGAAGCCCGGCGAGTTCGAAGACGCCGCTGACGGCTACCGCGACACCAGCGACATGGCCGGTGCGGCCAGGGACCGGGTCGAGAAGCAGGTCGGCGCCAAGATGCGGGAAGCACTGGTGGGCAAGGCGCCGAACAAGGCACTCGGCCAGCTCGCGGAACTGGCGAAGAACTTCCATTACATCGAGACCGAGTGCGGCCTGATCAGCACCGCGCTGAACGCCCTCGCCTCCGACCTCCGCGCCGCGAAGAAGAAGCTCGACGGCGCGGTCGAGGACGCGCGGGCCGCGCACTTCACCGTGGAGCCCGACGGATCGGTGCGCTACCCGGCCGGGGGCGACGAAGTCGACGGCGAGGAACCCGAGGGCGGCACCGTCGTCGGCACCACGCAGGAACAGACGCGCACGGAATACGACCAGGCGGCCCGAGCCGCCCCGAACCCGAACCGCGCGCGTGCGCAGGAGTTCGCCGACCGCATCGCCGCCGCCGTCCAGGAGGCTACCGAGGCCGACGAGAAGTGGGCCCCGAAACTGCGCCATCTCAGGGCCGACGACGACTTGGAGGTGTCCTACGCCGACTGGGCCGACGTCCAGAAGGACATGGGGGGTGTGCGCAAGAGCGCCGAAGAGTACCTGGACGGCATCAAGGAGCCGCCGGGGAACGGCAGCCCGAAGGAGAACGCCGCGTGGTGGAAGGGCCTCTCCGAGGACGAGAGAGCCGACTATGTCTCCCTGCACCCGGCGAGCGTGGGGAAGATGGACGGGATTCCGGCCGACGTGCGCGACGACGCGAACCGCGTGGTGCTGGCCGAGAAGAGGGGGCAGTACGAGATGAAGCTGGCCGCCATCGGTCCGGAACCGTGGCCGAAGTACGTGAACGGCGGAGGGCAGGTGGGGATGGTCCAGAGCGACGAATGGATCGCATGGCACAAGAAGGCGAAGCCGTACATCGATTCGATCGACGGCATGAAAGCCATCGAGAACCGCTTCGCCTCCACGGGCCGCAACGGCCTTCCGCCCGCCTACCTGATGAGGTTCTCCCCGGAAGGAAACGGCCGCGCGATCGTCGCGAACGGGAACCCCGACACGGCCGACCACACGGCGGTGTACGTGCCGGGAACCACGTCGAACCTGGGGAAGATCGACGGCGACCTCGAACGCTCGAACAGTCTGTGGCGCTCAACCCAGTCCCTGGACCCGGACAGCAAAGTATCGACCATCACCTGGCTGGGCTACGACGCCCCGCAGGACATTGTGAAGGATTCACCCCAGAGTCACTACGCGGACGAGGGGGCACCCGCCTTCAACAGGTTCATGGACGGTCTAGCGGCGGCCAACACGACGGATTCGGGAGGCCACCACACCGCTGTCGGCCATTCATATGGCACTACGCTCATCGGCTCGGCGGCCCGGCAGGGCGAGCTGAACGCGGATGACGTGGTGTTCGCCGGGAGCCCGGGTGTGCAGGTAGGCGAGGCTTCCGAACTGGATGTCCCCAAGGGGCATGTCTGGAACGAAGAGGCGGAGGGAGATGCGGTTCCGGACATCGGACGCTACGGCCACGGCGGGAGCCAGTGGAACATCGGTGGCGGCACACAGCTCATCCCCAGCGACGACGCGTTCGGCGCCCGTCAGATGCAGACCGACACCGAAGGACACAGCGACTACTGGTCCCCCGGATCGCGGAGCCTGAGAAACCAGGCCGCGGTCGTCATCGGGGAGTACGGCAGGGTGACGATTGAAGACTAAGCAAGCCGCGGGCATTCCGCTGCTCTCGGCTTTTCTCGTACTGACAGGATGCGGCGTGAACAGCTCCGAGGACCCGAAGGAATCCGAACCCGTCGCAGCGCGAAGTGTCGAGGATGCGGACGAAGAAACGAAGGAAGTATCGAGCCGCATTCTCGACATCATCGACCTGAAAGGAAAGGTTTCCGAGCCGGGGCCAGGAGTGAATTCCTGCGAGGGGCGGGACACGGAGAAGTTCTACAAGATGATCCACCCCTGGAGCCTGACCGGCGCGGAGAACGGAGAGCTGAGGCAAGCCATGACGCGCCTCAGGGAAAAGCTCCCCAAGGAAGGCTGGAAGATCGTCGCTTACGGCAGGAACAGCAGCCGCGCCAAATCCCTGGAACTCACGGCGGACAACCACGAGAAGAAATTCGGTGTCAACGTGGAGCTGTGGGAGGAGAAGGAGAGCAGCGGAAAGAAACCGAAGCTGGTCGTCAGCGTCATCTCCGCCTGCTACCAAACACCGAAAGGTGAGAAGGTCGAACCGTACTGAGACCCCGCCGCCGACGAGCAGCCCCCGTCGGCGGCGGCACCGGAATCAGCCGTACCGGCGCAGCCTCAGCCCAGCCGGTGCATCCACCCGTGCGCGTCCTCGGCGCGCCCCGTCTGGACCCCGAGCAGCGCTTCACGGAGCCGCATCGTGATCTCGCCGGGTTCGCCGTCGCCGACGGTCCAGGAGCCGTGGGTGGACTTCGCCTCGCCGACGGGGGTGATCACGGCCGCCGTGCCGCAGGCGAAGACCTCGCTGATGGAGCCGTCCGCGTTGCCCTGGCGCCAGTCGTCGGTGGAGATGCGGGCCTCGGCCGTCTTGTAGCCGAGGTCGGCCGCGATGGTGAGCAGGGAGTCGCGGGTGATGCCGGGCAGCAGGGTGCCGGTCAGCTCGGGGGTGACGATGGTGGCCTCCGGGCCGGTCCCGTACACGAAGTACAGGTTCATGCCGCCCATCTCCTCGATCCAGCGGCGCTCGTTCGCGTCCAGCCAGACCACCTGGTCGCAGCCGTGCTGCGCGGCCTCGGCCTGGGCGACGAGTGACGCGGCGTAGTTGCCCGCGCACTTGGCCTCGCCCGTGCCGCCGGGCGCGGCGCGCACGTAGTCCTCGGAGAGCCAGACGGAGACGGGCTTGATGCCGCCGGAGAAGTAGGGCCCTGCGGGCGAGGCGATGATCATGAAGAGGTACTCGTTGGCCGGGCGCACGCCCAGGCCGACCTCGCTCGCGAACATGAAGGGCCGCAGGTACAGCGACTCCTCCCCCACGCCGGGGACCCACTCCCTGTCCTGCTGGACGAGCAGGTCGCACGCCTCGATGAAGGTCTCGACGGGCAGCTCGGGCATGGCGAGCCGCCGGGCGCTGCGCTGGAAGCGCTTGGCGTTGGCGTCGGGGCGGAAGACGGCGACGGAGCCGTCGGGCTGGCGGTAAGCCTTCAGGCCCTCGAAGATCGACTGCGCGTAGTGCAGCGTCATGTTGGCCGGGTCCATCTGGAGCGGCGCGTACGGCTGGAGCTGCGCGTCGTGCCAGCCCCGGCCCTCGGTCCACTTGATGGTGATCATGTGGTCCGTGAAGTGGCGGCCGAAGCCCGGGTCGGCCAGCACTGCCTCGCGCTCCGCGTCGGACAGCGGCTGAGAGGAGGGCTTGAGATCGAAGTCGATACGGGGCGTCGTCATGTGAGCGCGTCCTTCGCTGAGTGTCGTGGCGGACCGCGCTCCCGTCGCCCCTGTGCGCTGGGGTACGTGGACGTCCGAGCTTTCCCTCGTACTGCGGCCCCGCGTCCGATTATCGCTCGCGGAGTTCCGCACAGGGATCGCGGGTGGGCGGTCCTGAGATCGATGGTGACACCCAACCGCTGAGTAGCACAGCGGCCGGGCGTCTGAGGCCCGGCCGCTGTGGTGTGACAGCCGGGGCTACTGCGCTACTCGTACCGCGAGCGCGTCGCCGATCTCGTCCGTCGTACGGGAGTCCGCGCGCTCGGAGAGGTCGGCCGTGACGGCGTCCTCGATACGGGCGGCCTCGGCCTCGAAGCCGAGGTGCCGCAGCAGCAGGGCGACGGAGAGGACCGTCGCCGTGGGGTCGGCCTTGCCGGTGCCCGCGATGTCGGGCGCCGAGCCGTGGACGGGCTCGAACATGGAGGGGAACTCACCGGTCGGGTTCACGTTCCCGGAGGCGGCCAGGCCGATGCCGCCGCTGACGGCGGCGGCGAGGTCGGTGAGGATGTCGCCGAAGAGGTTGTCGGTGACGATCACGTCGAAGCGGGCCGGGTCGGTGACGAGGAAGATCGTCGCGGCGTCGACGTGGAGGTAGTCGGTGGTGACCTCGGGGTACTCCTCGCCGATCTTGTCGAAGAGGTTCTTCCAGAGGTGGCCCGCGTGCACGAGCACGTTGTTCTTGTGCACGAGGGTCAGCTTCTTGCGGGTGCGTGCGTTGGCCCGCTCGTAGGCGTCCCGCACGACGCGCTCGACGCCGTACGCGGTGTTCACGCTGACCTCGTTGGCGACCTCGGCGGGGGTGCCGGTGCGGATGCTGCCGCCGTTGCCCACGTACGGGCCCTCGGTGCCCTCGCGGACGACGACGAAGTCGATGTCCGGGCGGCCCGCGAGCGGGCTCTCCGTGTTCGGGAACAGCTTCGAGGGGCGGAGGTTCACGTAGTGGTCGAAGGCGAAGCGCAGCTTCAGCAGGAGCCCGCGCTCCAGCACACCGGAGGGAACGCTCGGGTCGCCGATCGCGCCCAGCAGGATCGCGTCGTGCTCCTTGAGCTGCTCCAGCTCGGCGTCCGGGAGGGTCTCCCCCGTCGCGTGCCAGCGCTGGGCGCCGAGATCGTACTGCTTGGTCTCCAGCTTCACGTCCTGCGGAAGGACGGCGGACAGGACCTTGAGACCCTGGGCCACGACCTCCTTGCCGATTCCGTCACCGGGGATCACTGCGAGGCTGATGCTGCGAGACATGGGGGGACCCTACTCCCCGTCCCATGGGATGACACAACCCGTCCACATCGCGGACGCGCTCGGTGGGCTTGCGCTCGGGCTCCCACCGTGGCTTCTCCCCGTGGGCTCTCACCGTGGCAGTCGGGTGTCGTTCACCGTGTGTACGTCCCAGGGTCTACCGCGAGTTGTTACCCGCTGGGAATTTGGAGCACATGACCTCAGCGCGCGATCTACCGAACATGGGAGTTCCGGCACGGCTCGCCGAGCGGATGAGCATGGCCGAGCAGCACGAATACCTGCGCGGCAAGCTGTCGCGCGGCGCGAAGCGGAGCGCCGTGTCCCGGCGCGGCGTCCTGCGCGGCGGCGGCATCGTGACGGCGGGCGCGCTCGGCGGCGCCGGACTGGTCACGGCGGGCGACTCCGCGCTGGGCTCGGGCGCACCGGGCGGGCAGCAGCTCTCGCCCACGCTCGTGGCCAGTCCGGTGCGGGTGGACGGCTCGCTCGTCGCGCCCTTCGGCCGCCATCTCGCCTTCGGGGCCGACCCGAAGACCCAGATGCGCGTCTCGTGGCAGGTGCCCTTCGCGGTCAAGCGCCCCTATCTGCGGGTCGGGCGCGCACCGTGGGACCTCGGCAAGAAGATCGAGGCCGAGGTGCGCGCGCTGCACACCCCGTCGCTGTCCAAGGAGCTGCCCGAGGTCGACCAGCTCTATCTGCACGCGGCGCTGGACGGGCTGCGGCCCGGCACCACGTACTACTACGGCGTCGGACACGACGGCTTCGACCCGACGGCGGCCGACCGGCTCGCCACGATCGGCTCCTTCACCACGGCCCCGGCCGGCTCCGGCGAGAAGTTCGTCTTCACGGCCTTCGGCGACCAGGGCGTCAGCTACGACGCGCTCGCCAACGACCAGTTGATCCTCGGCCAGAACCCGTCCTTCCATCTGCACGCGGGCGACATCTGCTACGCCGACGACTCGGGCCACGGCAAGGAGTCCGACCACTACGACGCACGGGTGTGGGACCAGTTCCTCGCGCAGACCGAGTCGGTGGCCGCGCGGGTGCCGTGGATGGTGACGACCGGCAACCACGACATGGAGGCGTGGTACTCGCCGAACGGGTACGGCGGCCAGTCGGCGCGCTGGTCCCTGCCGGAGAACGGGCCGGACGCCAGGAACGCGCCGGGGGTCTACTCGTTCGTCTACGGCAACGTCGGCGTGATCGCGCTGGACGCCAACGACGTCTCCTACGAGATCCCCGCCAACAAGGGCTACACGGACGGCGCCCAGACCCGCTGGCTGGCCCGGCGCCTCAAGGAGCTGCGGGCCTCGGACGCGGTGGACTTCATCGTGGTCTTCTTCCACCACTGCGCGTACTCGACGAGCACCCACGCCTCGGACGGCGGCGTCCGCGACGCGTGGGTCGGCCTCTTCGAGAAGCACGAGGTGGATCTCGTCGTCAACGGCCACAACCACGTCTACGAGCGCACCGACCCCGTGCGGGGCGGCGAGCCCACCAGGAAGCTGCCGGTCGGCGAAACCACCGATCCCACCAGGGACGGGACGGTGTATGTGACGGCGGGCGGCGCGGGCAAGAAGCTCTACGACTTCCCCGTGCCGGACAGCTACGAGGGGCACGTGGACGACCGCGACAGCGTGCGCACCTTCCACTGGACCGAGAGCCGGGTCCCGGACCCGGACCGCGTCGAGTGGTCGCGGGTGCGCTACACCGGCTTCTCGTTCCTCGCCGTCGAGTCCGACCCGGGTGCTTCGGGGCGTCCGCCGTCGCTGGACGTCACGGCCCTGGCCGAGTCGGGCGAGCGCGTCGACCACTTCAGGGTGACGCGCCGGGCTCAGTGAGCCCTCGGCACTCGCGGGTCGGCGCGTGCGGGACGGACGGGACGGGGCGCGGCGGGAAAGTGGAGGTCAGTGGCCCGTCGCGCCGCCGTTGTCGCGGCGGTCGAGCGCGCGCTGGAGCGCGGCGGCGGCGTTCTTGCGGTCGGCGTCCTGGCCGTCCGTACGGACGGCGGCGGCGTGGCGGGCGCGGCGGCGAGTGGTCGCGTTCATGATCGGCAACTCCTTCTGCACACATGGACGAAGAAGGGACTCAACGCGCCGGAAGGGGCGGGGGCATCAGGTGCGGCAGGGGTCACCTGCCTCGGGGCACCAAGCCTCACCCGCCATTCGCTGATGAAGCGAGACGTTCGGCTCCTACAAAGGTAGAAGCCATGAGCCGTGATGTCTCGCCAATTAGTTGGCCTTCCTACTATCTGAGACGAACGCCACCCCGGACGCCGCCCTCCCCCGGCCCCCGGGAGCCTCGCGGCGAAGGCGTCAGGACGCCCGGGAAAGGCCCGTGAGCAGGGCGGGAAGCTCCGCCAGCGTCGTGATCCGCAGCGACGGCGCGACGGCACCCGGTGCGGCCCCCTCCGCTTCGGGATCGGACGCGGGGGCGGGGGCGGGGGCGGGTTCAGGGCCCGTGCGGTCCAGCCAGACGCCCCGCAGGCCCGCGGCCTCGGCGGCGAGTGCGTCGATGTCGGCGCGGTCGCCGACGTACGCGACCTCCCCCGGCGGCAGCCGCAGCGCCTCGCAGGCCGCGAGGAACGCCTCGGGCGCGGGCTTGGCGTGGCCGACGCGGTCGGCGCACAGCAGCAGCTCCAGCCGGTCGCGGATGCCGAGGGTGCGCAGCTTGCGCTCCTGGATCGTGGTGGCCGCGTTGGACAGGACGCCGTGCCGGTAGCCGGGGGTGAGCGCGTCGAGCGCCGGGAGGGCGTCGGGGAAGAGGGCCCACGCCTCCTCGTAGAGCGTCACGTAGCGCGCGAACCAGGCGTCGGCCTCGGCATCGGTGAGCGGAGTGCCGAGGAAAGCCCGCGCCCGCTCCCTGCGGTGCTCCTTGAAGCCCAGTTCGCCCGCGACGAAGCGCCCGAACTGCTCCTCCATCACCGCCGCCCAGCGCGTCAGCGCCTCCTCGGCCGAGCCGTACCGCTCCAGCAGCCCCTCGGTCTCGATGTGCCGCAGGGCGGCGGCACGGTCCGAGTTCGTGTAGTCGAAGAGGGTGTCGTCAACGTCCCACAGGACGGCGCGAATCGGCATGTCAGGACGGTAACAGGGGCTGCCGCCACGTCATCTGACCGTTCTGGACTGCATCCGACGGTCCTAGACTGCGCGGCCATGACAGACGACCAGGCCACTGACCACGCCACGGAGCCGGTGCCCGGATCCGGGCCTCCGCTCTTCGAGACCATGTCCACGATGCGCGCGATGCGGCGGCTCAAGCCCGATCCCGTGCCGGAGGAGATGCTGGAGCGGCTCGTCCAGGCCGCCGTGTGGGCGCCGAGCGGCTCGAACCTCCAGCAGTTCCACTACCTCGTGGTGACCGACCGGGAGGTGATGGCGCGCCTCGCCCCGCTGTGGAAGCGGTGCGTGGACGCGTACCTCGGCTCGGCGGGCAAGGCCACCCCGCCCACCATGGACGCGGACGCCTACCGGCGCATGGTCGCCGCCATCGAGTACCAGCGCGACCACTTCGCCGAGACCCCCGCGCTGATCATGCCCTGCTACCGCTACCTCCAGGACAAGGGCAGCGCCGAGGGGCTGCGCGCGATGAAGGACGCGCTCGGCGCGGGCGCGACGGCGCGGCTGCTGCGGGGCAACGTCTTCGGCTCGATCGCGGAGGCGTCCAGCGTCTACCCCGGGGTGCAGAACCTGCTGCTCGCGGCGCGCGGCATGGGTCTGGGGGCCACGCTGACCGTCTGGCACCTGTTCCTGGAGCGGGAGTGGAAGGAGGCGCTGGGCATCCCGAAGGACGTCCACACCTTCGGCGTCGTCCCGGTGGGCTGGCCCAAGGGCAGGTTCGGCCCCGTGAGCCGCCGTCCCCTGGGCGAGGTCATCCACCGCGACCGGTGGTGACCCGTACACGGGTGCCGTACACGGGTGCCGTACACCGGTGCCGTACGCCGGACCCGGCGCGACCCGTACGCCCGTGGTCCCGGCGGTCCGTGCGAGGGGCCGCCGGGACCACGGGGGCTTGAGGTCCTGGGACCTCAGCCCATGTGCGGGTAGCGGTAGTCCGTCGGGGCCACCTGGGTCTCCTTGATGGCGCGCGGGGAGGACCAGCGCAGCAGGTTGAACTTCGAGCCCGCCTTGTCGTTGGTGCCCGAGGCGCGGGCGCCGCCGAAGGGCTGCTGGCCGACGATCGAGCCCGTCGGCCGGTCGTTCAGATAGAAGTTGCCCGCCGCGAAGCGCAGCTTCTCAGAGGCCGCGGCCAGGACCGCGCGGTCCTGGGCCAGGACGGCGCCGGTCAGCGCGTAGGCGGAGGCGGACTCCATCTGCTCCAGCATGGCGTCGAACTCGGCGTCCTCGTAGACGTGGACGGCGATGACCGGGCCGAAGTACTCGGTCTTGAAGACCTCGTTCTCCGGGTCGGAGCAGGCGATGACCGTCGGGCGGACGAAGTAGCCGACCGAGTCGTCGTAGGTGCCGCCCGCGACGATCTCGCAGGTCGGGTCCTCCTTCGCGCGGTCGATCGCGGCCTTGTTCTTGGCGAACGCGCGGTCGTCGATCACGGCGCCCATGAAGTTGGACAGGTCGGTGACGTCCCCCATGGTGAGCCCGTCGGCCTCCTGGGCCAGCTCCTCCTTGAAGCCGTCCTCCCAGATGGAGCGCGGGATGTACGCGCGGGAGGCGGCGGAGCACTTCTGGCCCTGGTACTCGAAGGCGCCGCGCGTGACGGCGGTCTTCAGGATCGCCCGGTCGGCGCTGGAGTGGGCGACGATGAAGTCCTTGCCGCCGGTCTCGCCGACGATCCTCGGGTACGAGCGGTAGCCCGAGATGTTGTTGCCGACCTGCTGCCACAGGTGCTGGAAGGTGGCCGTCGAGCCGGTGAAGTGGATGCCCGCCAGCTCCGGGTGCGGCAGCGCGACCTCGGAGACCTCCTTGCCGTCGCCCGTCACCAGGTTGATGACGCCCTTGGGCATGCCCGCCTCCTCCAGCAGCTCCATGAGGAGGATCGCGGAGTGGGTCTGCGTCGGGGAGGGCTTCCAGACCACGACGTTGCCCATGAGGGCCGGGGCCGTGGGGAGGTTGCCCGCGATGGCGGTGAAGTTGAACGGCGTGATCGCGTAGACGAAGCCCTCCAGCGGGCGGTGGTCCATGCGGTTCCACACGCCCTTGGGCTGGATGAGCGGCTGCTCGTTGAGGATCTCGCGGCCGAAGTGGACGTTGAAGCGCCAGAAGTCGATCAGCTCGCAGGGCGCGTCGATCTCGGCCTGCTGCGCGGTCTTGGACTGGCCGAGCATGGTGGACGCGGCGATCTTCTCGCGCCAGGGCCCGGACAGCAGCTCGGCGGCCTTGAGGATGATCGCGGCGCGGTCGTCGAAGGACAGCGCGCGCCAGGCCGGGGCCGCGGCCAGGGCCGCGTCGATCGCGTCCTGCGCGTCCTGGCGGGTGGCGTTGCGGTAGCTGCCGATGACGGCCTTGTGGTTGTGCGGCTGCACGACGTCCACGCGCTCGCCGCCGCCCATGCGCTTCTCGCCGTTGATGGTCATCGGCAGGTCGATCGGGTTCTCGGCCAGCTCCTTGAGCTGCTGCTCAAGGCGGGCACGCTCGGCGCTGCCGGGCGCGTAGGTGTGGACCGGCTCGTTGTACGGGGCGGGAACCTGGGTCACAGCGTCCATGACTGCCGTGCCTCCTTCACTCGTGCGAACTGTCAGGTATCTCAGGTTTCAGGGTCTGTGCCGGCGCTGTGCCGCCTGAGCGCCAGCGGCCCCGGGCGCGCGGCCCCGGGTTCAGCCGCGGGTGGCCAGTGAGCGCAGGAAGAACGCGAGGTTGGCCGGGCGCTCGGCGAGACGGCGCATGAAGTACCCGTACCAGTCTGTCCCGTATGGGATGTAAACGCGCATACGGTGACCCTCCGCCACCAGCCGCTCCTGCTCGGCGGCGCGGATGCCGTACAGCATCTGGAACTCGTACTCGTCGGGCTTGCGGCCGAAGCGCCGTGCCAGCTCCTGCCCGATGGCGACCATCCGGGGGTCGTGCGAGCCGATCATGGGGTAGCCGTCGCCCGCCATCAGGATCTTGAGGCAGCGGACGTACGCCCTGTCCACCTCGCGCTTGTCCTGGAAGGCGACCTCGGCGGGCTCCTTGTACGCACCCTTCACCAGGCGCACCCGCGAGCCCTCACCGGCCAGCGCGTGGCAGTCGTCCTCGGTCCTGAAGAGGTACGACTGCACGACGGCGCCGGTCTGCGGGAAGCGCTCGCGCAGCTTCGCGAGGATCGCGAGGGTGGAGTCCACGGTGGTGTGGTCCTCCATGTCCAGGGTGACCGTCGTGCCCGCGGCGGCCGCGGCCTCGACGACGGGCAGGACGTTCGCGTACGCGAGGTCGTCGCCGCCGGGGAGCGCCTGCCCGAAGGCCGACAGCTTCACGGACATCTCCGCGCGCGGCCCCAGGCCCTCGCCCGCGAGGGAGTCGGCGAGGGCGAGATAGGCGTCGCGGTTGCGGAGCGCCTCGGACCGGTCCGTGATGTCCTCGCCCAGGTGGTCGAGGGTGACCTCCATGCCGTGGCCGGCCAGCGACCGCACGGATTCGAGGCACTGGTCGAGCCGCTCGCCCGCCACGTAACGGTCCACGACGGGACGGGTGACCGGCGCGGCCGAGACGACGCGACGGATGCTGTCGCTGCGCGCGGCGGCGAGAAGCACGGGACCCAGCACGGGCACCTCCACAAATGATCTTTTCAACGGCAGGGAAGCCACCCAGAACATAAGGATCGCGCCCTCGCGGGACCATCGACACCTGTCACGCTTCCGTGGCCCGGATCTCAGACATCTGTATGAGGCTGTACGAGAATGGACCGTGACGGTGGAGCAGAGCGGGACACGAGAGGGCGACGGGGACACATGCGCGAGGACTACCAGGCGCTCATCGACGAGGTGTCCACGCTGCTGGGCACCCCCGCCACGCTGGAGGGGCGCGACTTCGGGCTGATCGCCTTCGGCGCCCACGAGAGCGACGGCGAGAGCCCGGACCTGACCCTGGACACGGTCCGCACCCGCACGATCCTCCAGCGCCGCTCCACGGCCGAGGTGCGCGCCTGGTTCGAGAGCTTCGGCATCACCCGCGCGACGGGCCCCGTCCGCATCCCGCCCGAGCCCGCCGCCGGTGTGGTGCACGGCCGCGTCTGCCTCCCGGCGCGCAGCGGCGGGGTGGCGTACGGCTACATCTGGCTGCTCGACGACGGCGCCCTCGACCTCGCGGGCCCGCGGCTGGCCGCCGCCATGGAGTCGGCCTCGCGCATCGGCGCGCTGCTGGCGGCCGAGGCACGCGCGGGCGCCCGCACGGGCGAGCTGCTGCGGGCCCTGCTGACGGGGCCCGCGGCTTCGGGGCGCCGTGACGAGACCGTCGCCGAGCTGCGCCGCGTGCTGGGGCAGGGCGCGCAGGGGCCGATGGCGATGGTGGCGGTCACGCCCTGGGCGCCGGGCGGGGGCGGGGGCGGGGGCGGCTCCGGGGCGGCCGGGGGCGAGGGCGCGGGCGCGGCGCCGTCGGCGGTGCCCGGCGGCACGGCCGGGATGCCGAACGTGGCGGCGCAGTGCGTGGTGCCCGTGGCGCGCCCTGACGGGAGCGGCGGGGGCGGCGGGGGCGGGCCCGCGAACGGGGCCGTGGGCGGTGCCGAAGGAGCGGGCGGCGACGCGGCGCCCCGGAACGCCGCGAGCGGCCCCGGTGCGGGCGAGGGCGAAGCGGGCGGGGGCGGCGGGGACGGCTCCGGCACATCCGCGCTCGCCGTGCTCGTGCGGCTGCGCTCCTCCGACGGCCTGGGCCCGGCCCGCACGGCGGCACAACGGCTGCTGCGCTCGCACCCGGGGGGCGGGGGCGGGGCGGGCACGACGGGTGCGACGGGCGCGAGCGCCGGGATCAGCGCGTCCCGCACCGGGCTCGCCCAACTGCCCGCCGCATGGCGGGAGGCCGTGGCCGCGGCGCGCGCCGCACACGCCGAGCCCTCGCTGGGCGCGCCGGCCGAGTGGGCGTCGATCGGCCCGTACCGGCTGCTCACCGCGCTGCCCCCGGGCGGCGTCCCGGACCCCGCCGTACGCGAACTGCTGCGGCCCGCGCACCGCGAGATGGCCCGCACAGCCGAGGTGTACCTCGACTGCGCGGGCCAGGCGGGACGCACGGCCGCGGCGCTCGGCATCCACCGGCAGACCCTCTACTACCGCCTCTCGCGCGTCGAACAGCTCACGGGCCTCGACCTGGACGACGGCGAGCACCGGCTGCTGCTGCACATGGCGCTGAAGGCGGCGCGGATGTGAGGACGGATCGGGTACGCGAACGCGGCGCCACGGGCGTTACGGGTGCTACGCCGGGCGGAGCCGCGCGATGATCCCGTCGAGGTCGCGCCGGAACAGGTGCTCGCGGACGAAGTGCCCGCCCGGCTCCTCGTACCACTCGTGCGGGATGCCGACGTCGCCGAGGCGGGCCCGGAACTCCCGCTGGCCCGCGAGGACCTGGGTCTCGTTGACCGTGTCGAACCAGTTGACGGGGTCAGGGCTGGTGCCCGCGACGAGGAAGACCCGCTTGTTGCGGTAGCTCTCGATGCGCTCGACCGGGTTGTCGGCGCTGACCCTGGTCTCGTCCCAGAACGGGGCCCCGTAGACCGTGCCGCCGCCCAGGTCCAGCGCCGCCGAGGTCGCGTTGGCCCAGTGGACGACCAGCCCCGAGTCGCGGCGCAGGCTGGCGGGTCCCGAGTGCGCGCTCACCGAGGCGAAGTGGCCGTAGTACTTGGCCGCGTACTTCAGCGCGCCGAAGCCGCCCATCGAGAACCCGGAGACGGCGCGACCGTCGTACTCCGCGTAGGCGCGGAAGTTCGCCTCGACCCACGGGAGCAACTGGTTGATGTGGAAGGTCTCCCAGTTCCGTGGCCCGGTGAACGAGTTGACGGGGTTGGAGTACCAGCCCGCGTGCCCGCCGTCGGGCATCACGACGATGAGCGGCTTGCCCTCGGTCCAGGCGCGGATGCCGAGCCGGTCGAAGGTGATGAAGTCCTGGTCGGTGCCGCCGCCGTGGAACAGATAGAGGACGGGGTACGTGCGTCCGCTGGTGTGGTAGCCGTCGGGGAGCAGGACGTTGACGCCCGGGTCCCACTCGACCGCGTCGGTCGCGAACCGGTAGTACCACATGCGGGGGTCGCTCTCGTTGCGGTCGACGATGCGCAGCCCGAAGCCGTCGTCGGCCGTCGGAGCCTTCGGCGCCGCGGCGGCGCCCGAAGCGGACGCGACGACGCCGCCTCCGGCGAGGGCCATCGCCGTCGAGATGCCTCCGACGGTCCTTAAGACACTTCTGCGGGTGGGTCGGTGCTCGCCCAACGCGGGCCTCCTGGTCGGGAAGTGACACGGACGCGGCTACGTGACGGACATGACGGACGGGCGGGTTCCGCGCCGGGCGGACCGCCGCACCTACGCGCCGGTAGCCGCAGCAGAGGAAACCACGGGCTCCCCCGGCCCGCCAGAGCGCCGCCGGGCGGCTGCGCGGCTCGGACCCCGGACCCGGGCGCGGTCGCGAGGCTGCCGCACATCACCGAGCACGGCTGGCCGACGGGCCCCGAGCGCTCCGCGGAACGCCAGGCGGAGGTGGTCCGCACGGTGGTCGGCGCGGTCGCGGCGCACGCGCGGGAGCTGCGGCTCAGCGGCTACACCCACTTCGCGCTGCGCGACGCCGACAGCGCGCGGACGGGACTGTTCCACCGCTTCGGCCTGCTCACCGACGACTACGCGCCCAAGCCCGCGTTCGCCGCGTACCGCGAGCTGATCAGCACGCTCGGCGGCGGCTGAGCCGCGAGTCGGCCGGACCGGCCCCCCCCGTTCTGGCTCCGGTTCCGCTTCCGGTTCCGGTTCCGCATACGCCGGGGCGCCGCCCCCGAGTGAGGGACGGCGCCCCGTGCCATGCCGCGTATCGACGGCCCGGAGGCCGCGCGCGTCAGTCCTGGAGGTTGACGCTGCGCGCCGACGTCGCGCCGACCTCGCCCTTGATCTCGGTGAGGACGGCGGCCGGAATCGTGTCGTCCACGGTGAGCGCGACCAGCGCCTCGCCGCCCGCCGTGGCGCGCGAGACCTGCATGCCCGCGATGTTGATGCCCGCCTCGCCCAGGATGCGGCCGACGGTGCCGACGACGCCGGGACGGTCGCCGTAGCTGAAGAAGGCCATGTGGTCAGCGAGGGCCAGATCGATGTCGTGGTCGCCCACGGCGACGAGCTTCTGCTGGTGCTTCGGGCCCGCCAGGGTGCCCGAGACCGAGATCTCCTCGCCGCCGGAGAGGGTGCCGCGCACCGTCACCACGTTGCGGTGCTCCGTCGACTCGCTGGAGGTGGTGAGGCGGACCTCGACGCCGCGCTCCTGCGCGAACAGCGGGGCGTTGACGTAGGACACCGTCTCGTCCACGACGTCCTCGAAGACACCCTTGAGCGCGGACAGTTCCAGCACCTTGACGTCGTGCTGGGTGATCTCGCCGTAGACCTCGACGTCCAGCCGGACGGCGACCTCGCCCGCCAGCGCGGTGAAGATACGGCCCAGCTTCTCGGCCAGTGGCAGACCGGGCCGCACGTCCTCGGCGATGACGCCGCCCTGGACGTTGACCGCGTCCGGGACCAGCTCGCCCGCCAGCGCCAGCCGCACGGACTTGGCGACGGAGATGCCCGCCTTCTCCTGCGCCTCGCCCGTCGAGGCGCCCAGGTGCGGGGTGCACACGACCTGGTCGTACTCGAAGAGCGGGGAGTCGGTGCAGGGCTCGCTCGCGTACACGTCGAGACCGGCGCCCGCGACCCGGCCCTCCTTGAGCGCGGAGGCCAGCGCCGCCTCGTCGACGATCCCGCCGCGCGCGGCGTTGACGACGCGGACGCTCGGCTTGACCTTGTGCAGCGCCTCGTCGCCGATGAGACCGAGGGTCTCGGGGGTCTTGGGGAGGTGGACGGTGATGAAGTCCGAGACCTCCAGCAGATCGTCCAGGGACAGCAGCTTGACGCCCATCTGCGCGGCGCGCGCGGGCTGCACGAAGGGGTCGTAGGCGACGACGTTCATGCCGAACGCCGACATCCGCTGGGCCACCAGCACGCCGATGCGGCCGAGGCCGACGACGCCGAGGGTCTTCTCGCTCAGCTCGACGCCCGTGTACTTGCTGCGCTTCCACTCGCCGTTCTTGAGCGCCGTGTTCGCCTGCGGGATGTTGCGCGCGGTGGCGATGATCAGGCCGCAGGCCAGCTCGGCGGCGGTGACGATGTTGGAGGTGGGGGCGTTGACCACCATGACGCCCGCCTTGGTGGCGGCGGGCACGTCCACGTTGTCGAGGCCGACGCCCGCGCGGGCGACGACCTTGAGCTTCCGCGCCGCGGCGATGGCCTCGGCGTCGACCTTGGTGGCGGAGCGCACCAGGATGGCGTCGACATCGGCGATGGCGGAGAGCAGCTCCGTCCTGTCGGCGCCGTTGCAGTGCCGGATCTCGAAGTCCGGGCCGAGCGCGTCGACGGTGGCGGGCGAGAGTTCTTCGGCGATCAGTACTACGGGCTTGCTCACGTGGTCTCCAGTCCTGGCGGATCGTCCCCGCCGCGGCGGGGCTGGGCGGCCGAGTCCCGACGGCCGTCCTAGACGGTGGAGGGGGTCATCCCCGCGGGCGCAGGGCAGACGCACGACGCTGTGAGCCTGTGAACGCGCTGCTTGTGCTGTGCAGTGTATATAGGGAAGGTGCGTGCGGTCGGCCCCTCCGCCGAATCGATCTCCCCGTCACAGGGGGCGCACATACGCACGCCCGACGACACCTGTGAACCCTTGCGCGCAGCCGCGCCGGGCCCCTCGCGTGGCCTCCGGCCGCCCCTGCCGTCCGGCGCCGGACGCACCGGCGGCCGGGCCGCGCGCGCCCCTCCCGCCCGGGAACGTGTCCCGGCGGAAGGCGCGCCCGCGGCCCGGCCCGGGATCACCGTGCCGGAGGACCCGGCAGACTCACCCTGCCGGAGGCGCGAGGCTCACGACCCGTGGCTCACGCCTCCTCGTCGACCCAGCTCATCAGCTTGCGGAGCTTCTTGCCCGTGGTCTCCAGCAGGTGGTCCTCGTCGGCCTTCTTCAGCTCGTTGTACTTCGGCAGACCGGCGTTGTACTCGGCCATCCAGTTGTTGGCGAAGGTGCCGTCCTGGATCTCGCCGAGGATCTTCTTCATCTCGGCCTTGGTGCCCTCGTTGATGATGCGCGGGCCGCTGACGTAGTCGCCCCACTCGGCGGTCTCCGAGATGGACCAGCGCATCTTCTCCAGGCCGCCCTCGTACATGAGGTCCACGATCAGCTTCAGCTCGTGGAGGCACTCGAAGTACGCGATCTCCGGCTGGTAGCCCGCCTCGACCAGGGTCTCGAACCCGGCCTTGACCAGCGCCGAGGTGCCGCCGCAGAGCACGGCCTGCTCCCCGAAGAGGTCGGTCTCGGTCTCCTCGGTGAAGGTGGTCTTGATGACGCCCGCACGGGTGCCGCCGATGCCCTTGGCGTAGGACAGCGCCAGCTCGAACGCCTTGCCCGTGGCGTCCTGCTCGACGGCCGCGATGCACGGCACGCCGCGGCCCTCCTCGTACTGGCGGCGCACCAGGTGGCCCGGGCCCTTGGGCGCGACCATGCACACGTCGACGCTGGCCGGGGGCTTGATGAAGCCGAAGCGGATGTTGAGGCCGTGGCCGAAGAAGAGCGCGTCGCCGTCCTTGAGGTGCGGGGCGATGGACTCCTCGTAGACCTTGGCCTGGATCGGGTCCGGGACCAGGACCATGATCACGGTGGCTTCCTTGACCGCCTCGGCTGGCGTGGTCACCTTGAGGCCCTGCTCCTCGGCCTTCGCGCGGGACTTGGAGCCCTCGTGCAGGCCCACCCGGACGTCGACGCCCGAGTCGCGCAGCGACAGCGCGTGGGCGTGGCCCTGGCTGCCGTATCCGAGAACCGCGACCTTGCGGTCCTGGATGATGGACAGGTCGGCATCGTCGTCGTAGAACAGCTCGGCCACTTCGGGAATCTCCTTGTATACGGGGTTGTGCTGCCCAACCTATGACGGCCGGGCGGTGCGGAAGGTCCGGGGTTCGCCATACGGACGGCGCGGGGGTGCGAATGCGCCGCCGGCGGCCTCCTCGGGGTCAGGCCGAACGGTCCAGGGCGCGCAGGCTCCGGTCGGTGATGGAGCGGGAGCCGCGCCCTATGGCGATGGTTCCTGACTGGACCAGCTCCTTGATGCCGTACGGCTCCAGCATCTTGAGCATGGCGTCGAGCTTGTCGCTGCTGCCGGTGGCCTCGACGGTGACGGCTTCCGGGGACACATCCACGGTCTTGGCGCGGAAGAGCTGGACGATCTCGACGATCTGGGAGCGGGTCTCGTTGTCGGCCCTGACCTTCACCAGAACGAGTTCGCGCTGGACGGCGGAGGACTGCTCCAGCTCGACGATCTTGAGCACGTTGACCAGCTTGTTGAGCTGCTTGGTCACCTGCTCCAGCGGCAGGTCCTCGACGTTCACCACGATGGTGATGCGCGAGATGTCGGGGTGCTCGGTGACACCGACCGCGAGCGAGTCGATGTTGAAACCGCGGCGGGAGAAGAGCGCGGCGATCCGGGCGAGGATGCCGGGGGTGTTCTCCACCAGGACGGAGAGCGTGTGCTTGGACATCTTCCTGATTCTCCGATTTCTCCGGTCTTCGCCGTCAGTCGTCTTCGCCGTCGCCGAAGTCCGGGCGGACGCCTCGGGCCGCCATGACCTCGTCGTTGGAGGTGCCGGCCGCGACCATCGGCCAGACCATCGCGTCCTCGTGGACGATGAAGTCGACCACGACGGGACGGTCGTTGATGGCGTTCGCCTTCTCGATGACCGCGTCGAGCTGGTCCGGGTCCTCGCAGCGGATGCCGACGCAGCCCATGGCCTCCGCCAGCTTCACGAAGTCGGGGACGCGGGTGCCCTTGCTGGGCTGGCCGTCCTCGCCGTCGTGGAGCTTGGTGTTGGAGTAGCGCTGGTTGTAGAAGAGGGTCTGCCACTGGCGGACCATGCCCAGGGCGCCGTTGTTGATGATGGCGACCTTGATCGGGACGTTGTTGAGGGCCGCGGTGACCAGCTCCTGGTTGGTCATCTGGAAGCAGCCGTCGCCGTCGATCGCCCAGACCGTGCGCTCCGGCTGGCCGACCTTGGCGCCCAGGGCTGCGGGGACCGCGTAGCCCATGGTGCCGAGACCGCCGGAATTCAGCCAGGTGGCGGGCTTCTCGTAGTCGATGAAGTGCGCGGCCCACATCTGGTGCTGGCCGACGCCCGCCGTGTAGATCGTGTCCTCCGGCGCGAGCTGCCCGATGCGCTGGATGACCTGCTGCGGGGAGAGCGAGCCGTCCTCGGGCAGGTCGTAGCCCAGCGGGTAGGTCGCGCGCCAGCGGTCGAGCTGCTGCCACCAGTCGGCGTAGTCGCCGCGGTGCCCCTCGTCGTGCTCGGCGTGGACCGCGACGATCAGATCGGCGAGGACCTCGCGCGCGTCGCCGACGATCGGCACGTCGGCCGCGCGGTTCTTGCCGATCTCGGCGGGGTCGATGTCGGCGTGCACGATCTTGGCGTACGGGGCGAAGGAGTCCAGCTTGCCGGTGACGCGGTCGTCGAAGCGGGCGCCCAGGGCGACGATCAGGTCGGCCTTCTGGAGCGAGGTGACCGCGGCGACGGAGCCGTGCATGCCGGGCATGCCCAGGTGCTGCGGGTGGCTGTCAGGGAAGGAACCCAGGCCCATCAGGGTGGTGGTCACCGGGGCTCCGGTCAGCTCGGCCAGGACCTTCAGTTCGCCCGTCGCGCCCGCCTTCATGACGCCGCCGCCGACGTACAGCACCGGACGCTTGGCCTCGGTGATCAGCTTCGCGGCCTCGCGGATCTGCTTGGCGTGCGGCTTGGTGACCGGGCGGTAGCCGGGCAGGTCCGTGGCCGGCGGCCAGCTGAAGGTCGTCCTGCCCTGGAGCGCGTCCTTGGCGATGTCGACGAGGACGGGGCCCGGACGGCCCGTCGAGGCGATGTGGAACGCCTCGGCGATGGTGCGCGGGATGTCGTCGGCGTCGCGGACCAGGAAGTTGTGCTTGGTGACGGGCATCGAGATGCCGCAGATGTCGGCTTCCTGGAAGGCGTCGGTGCCGATGGCGGCCGACGCGACCTGTCCCGTGATCGCGACCATGGGCACCGAGTCCATGTGCGCGTCGGCGAGCGGGGTCACCAGGTTCGTCGCACCCGGGCCCGAGGTGGCCATGCAGACTCCGACCTTGCCGGTGGCCTGCGCGTAACCCGTGGCCGCGTGCCCGGCGCCCTGCTCGTGCCGCACCAGCACGTGGCGGACCCTGGCGGAGTCCATCATCGGGTCGTAGGCCGGGAGGATGCACCCGCCGGGAAGACCGAATACGGTGTCGGCGCCGACCTCCTCAAGGGAACGGATGAGGGACTGCGCGCCCGTCATCTGCTCGTTGGTGGCGGGCTGCTGCTGCCCGCCGTTACGGGCCCGCGGCTGCGGCTTGGGGGCCCCGGTGGCCTGCTCGGTCATCGTCTTCTCTTCCCGGAGAGTGAGGGTTGACGCTCGATGTGTGCTGTTCGGGCGATTTTGACGCGGTCTGCGGTGGGGCCGACGGAGGCCCCGCGAGGGTGCTGGTGCAACAAAAAACCCCCCGTGCCGTGAGGCAAGCGAGGGGAGCGCGCCGCTGGTGGTCGCGGAATCGTGGCGATTCCGGTCAGCCGACGCGCTTTCCAAGTACGAGAATTCGGGTGCGCATGGCACTGACCCTCTCCCCGTCAAGCCATGAGTGTCAAGTGGGTGGGACAGGCGTCTCAGCATTCGAGCGCATCGGCGGATGCCCCGTGACCGGATCCGGTCCCTCCCTCGCGTCCGCCGCGGCGACCCACGGCGGCAGCGTCTCGCGCCCCTCCTTGTGACGTACGGGGAGGGCCCCGGCGACCACCATCGAGCGCCCTCCCTTGCGATCCTCACCGGTGCACGCCTGCGCGGGCACCCGCTGGCCGGGCCCCGGGCCGCCCTGGCCGGAACCCGGGCCACCGGAACCGGAGCCGGAGCCGCCCTGGACCGGAACCCCCTTCCCCGCCCCCGCAGCCCCCGCCCCCGCCCCCACGGGCGCGGCGGACGGCACGGAGCGCCCCGTGTACGCGGCGTCGTCCGGCACCGGGTAGGCCCCTCGCGCGAGCGCCCGCCGCAGCCGGTGCTCGTCCAGCGGACCCGAGAAGACCGCGCCCAGACCGTGCGTACAGCCCATCTCGCGCAGCGTCGTGACCTGCTCCGGCAGATCGACGCCCTCGGCCACGGAGGTGAGGCCCAGGTCTCCCGCTATCCGCAGCAGCCCCGCCGTGATCTTGCGCTGACGGGGGGACTCCACGACGCCGTCGACCATGCCCCGGTCCAGCCGCAGGATGTCCACGGGCAGCCGCCGCAGCGCCGAGATGGCGAGGGAGCCGCTCCCGAAGCCGTCCAGGGCCAGCACCACGCCCATGCGCCGCAGCGCGGTGAGCCGCATCTCCAGCTCGTCCAGCGGGAGGCGTGGATCGCTCTCGGACAGTTCCAGTATCAGCGTCCCCGGCGGCAGCGCGTGCCGGGACAGCAGCGCCTCGATGTGGTTGAGGCGCAGCGAGCGGTCGGTGAGCCGCCGCGCGGGCAGCCTGACGGTCACGGGCGCGCCGAACCCGGCCTGCTGCCTGGCCGCCGCCTGCTCGACGGCCTCCTCCAGCAGCCAGCGGCACACCTCGGCCGCGCGGTCGCCCTGCCCGTCCTTCGCGGCTGCCCCACTGGCCCCACCGGGCCCGGCGGCTCCACCGGCTCCGCCCTCCGTGCGGAGGAACTCGGCGGGCGTGAAGAGGATGCCCTGCGCCGAGCGCCAGCGTGGCTGCGCCGCGACGGCGCTGACCTTGCCGCTGGACAGCTCCACGACGGGCTGGTGAAGTAACGCGAACTCGCCGTCGTGCATCGCGCCGCGCAGCCTCGTGCCCAGCTCGGAGCGCTTGACGGCCGCGTCGGTCTCGTTCCGCATCTGCGGCGCGTACAGCTCGACCCGCGCCTTCCCGGCCTGCTTGGCGCGGTACATCGCCAGATCGGCGTTGCGCATCAGGGCGGCCGGTGAGATGCCGGGCTCGGCGAAGGCGATGCCGATGGAGGCGGCCACCTTCACCTCGGTGTCGCCCTCGACGCGGTACGGCTCGGAGAGGGTGATGCGGAGGCGGTCCGCGATCTCCTGGATGCGCAGTTCGCGTTCGGCCCCCGCGTGTTTGCTGGGGTCGCTGTCGCCGAGGATGAGCACGGCGAATTCATCACCTCCCAGGCGGGCCGCGGTGTCGCCCGCGCGTACCGACTCCTGGAGGCGGCGGGCGGCCTGGATCAGCAGCTCGTCGCCCGCCTGATGCCCTGCCGTGTCGTTCACCGCCTTGAAGCCGTCGAGATCGATGAACAGGACGGCCGCCTCGCTGTCCCCGCCGCGCCGCCCCGAGAGCGCCTTGCGCACGCGCTCGGTGAACAGGGCGCGGTTGGGCAGGTCGGTCAGGGAGTCGTGCGAGGCGTTGTGCTGCAACTGGGCCTGGAGACGGACCCGTTCGGTCACGTCCCGGCTGTTGAAGATGAGGCCGCCCTGATAGCGGTTGACCGTGGACTCGATGTTGAGCCAGTGGCCCGCGCCGTGCCGGAAGCGGCACTCGATGCGGGTGGAGCACTCCTCCTTGGGCTTGGCGGCCAGGAAGCGCCGCAGTTCGTGCAGGACTCGCCCCAGGTCCTCAGGGTGGATGAGGGAGGACAGCTCGGAGCCGACCAGTTCGTCGCCGTCCCTGCCGTAGACCCCGGCGGCGGCCGGGGAGACGTAGCGCAGCACGCCCGTGGACGACGCGATCATGATGACGTCGCTGGAGCCCTGCACCAGGGACCTGAAGTGGTTCTCCTTCTGGGCCAGTTCCTGGGTGAGGGTGATGTTGTCCAGCAGCATGATCCCCTGCCGGACGACCAGGACGAGCACGACGGTGCAGCCGGTGAAGAGCACCACGCGGTCGATCTCGCGGCCGTCCAGGGAGTTGTAGAGGATCCCCAGTGTGCAGACGGCGGCGGCCAGATACGGGGTGAGCGCGGCCAGTGAACCGGCGATCGGGCGGCTGGCGGCCCGGACGGCGGCCTCGCGCGAGGCCGCGGCCGGATCAGCACGTCCGGTGACCGCGGGGCCCGCGCTCGCGGCGGGCGGCTCGGCCGGGCCCCACGGCCCGGCGTCCCGCCTGGCAACCCAGGGCGCGTAGGCGAGGAGCAGCGAGCCCGCGAACCAGCCCGCGTCCAGGAACTGCCCCGAGCTGTAGTGCTCGCGCAGCAGCGGCGAGGTGAACAGCGCGTCGCACAGCACTGTCAGCGCCAGGGCGCCGATGGCCGTGTTGACCGCGGAGCGGTGTGCGGAGGAGCGCTTGAAGTGCAGCACCAGCACCATGCTCACCAGCGCGATGTCCAGCAGGGGATACGCGAGGCTCAGCGCGGCTCTGGCCACGGAGGCGCCCTGCCAGTAGGCGGTGTGGGCCAGCGCGAGCGACCACGAGAGCGTGATCAGCGAGCCCCCGATGAGCCAGGCGTCCAGGCCCAGGCAGATCCATCCGGCACGGGTGACGGGCCGCTTGGCCAGAACCAGTAAACCGATGATGGCGGGTGGCGCGAAGAGCAGGAAGCAGTAGTCGGCGACGGAGGGGCGCGGCACCGGCTGGTTGAGCACGATCTCGTACCAGCCCCAGATGCCGTTGCCGAGCCCGGCCATCAGCGAGGAGAACCCGAACAGCAGCCAGGCCGGCCGGAACGGGGTGGAGTGCTTGTACGCGTACCAGAAACAGGATGCGGAGGCGAGCAGCCCGGCGGCGCTCAGCCCGAAGTCCCCCATGATGAGGGCCACTCGCTCGGATCCCCAGCCGGTGGCGGCGCCCACCGCGTACGCGGCGCAGACGGCGGACAGCACCAGTTGGGGCAGCACGCCCGTCCTCCCGGCTCCGTCACGGGGCCGGGGTGACCGGGGCGGCGTCCAGTACCGGCCCTGCTCCGGGGCCGCGCCGTGTGCGCTCATCGCGCCGCCCGTTCGGACGGCGGCTTCTTCTCGTACTTCCTGAGACGGCGGCAGCGACCGCCGTCCTGTGGATGGCGCGGCCGGGAGACCGCCCGCCCCATCCGCCGGTTCGTCCAATGGCCGTGCATTCGCCCGTCGCCCCCCTCGTGTCCGGGTTCGCCCCCCGATCGGGACGATACACCAGATCCGTCACTCAGGGACATAGTGCCGATACGTTCCGTGACGACAAGGGGTGTTGTGGGCACAGGGAGGAGTCATACGCATCCGTAGAGTGGCCTCTCGCGGCTTCGGGGGCCTTCCTGTCACTCCGCTACGGCCACCGTGTGCTCAAGCTCTTCACCGGCCGCCCAGCGCCTCAACTGCGCACGCAGCAGCTTTTTGGCACGCGGGAGGAAGGCGGAAGTGGGTCCGCCGACGTGCGGAGTGATCAACGTATTGGGTGCCCGCCAGAGCGGATGATCTTCGGGCAGTGGCTCCGGATCCGTGACGTCCAGGGCGGCCAGCAGGCGCCCCGACTCCAGTTCGGCGAGCAGCGCCTTGGTGTCGACGACACCGCCGCGCGCGACGTTGACCAGCAGCGATCCGTCCTTCATCCGGCCCAGGAAGTCGGCCCCGACGAGGCCGCGGGTGTCCTCCGTGAGCGGGGTGCACAGGATCACGACGTCGGCGTGGGGCAGCAGTCCGGGAAGGCTCGCGAGCGGGTGTACGGAACCGCGCGGGGTGGTACGCGCGCTGCGCGCGACACGGGTCACCTCGGCCACCTCGAAGGGGAGCAGACGGTCCTCGACGGCCGAGCCGATCGCTCCGTAGCCCACGATCAGCACGGACTTGTCCGCGAGCGCCTCGTACATGCCCGGATGCCAGTTGCCCGTCTCCTGCGCCCGTACGAACTCGGGGATGTGCCGCAGCGAGGCGAGGGTGAGGGCGAGTGCCAGTTCCGCCGTACTGGCGTCGTGGACGCCGCGGGCGTTGCAGAGGCGGGTCCCGGCGGGGAGGCGCGGGATCGCCGGGGACACGTGGTCGATGCCTGCCGTCAGCGTCTGCACGACCCGCAGCCGGGTCATGTGTTCGAGCGGCCGTACGGAGACCGCGGCCCCCTTCATGTAGGGGACGACGTAGAAGCCGCAGTTGGCGGGGTCTGCGGGGAAGTCGGGGCCGCCGTCCCAGAAGTGGTACGTGAGGGAGGAGGGCAGCCCGTCGATCTCCGAGGGCGGGACGGGAAGCCAGACGTCGGTGGCGGCGGGCTGGGGCGGAGGGGTAGGGGCAGAGGCCATGGTCGTCAGGCTAGGGGGTGTCGTCAACGTAGCGTCGTCCGGCCGCCAGGCCGGGGGCTGCCGGGGGTACCTCCCAGCGGTAGCTGGGGGAGTCTGGTGCGTGCGGTCGCAAGGCGGAGGGAGGAGAGCGCCGGGGGTACCTCCCAGCCCGCAGGGCCTGGGGGAGGGTACCTCCCGCCCGCAGGGCCTGGGGGAGGGCTGCGCTGACGACCGACAACGTCGCGAGCGTGCGTGCCAGGCGTCGCGGCCCAGACGGGACGTTGACGACGCCCCCTAGAGGCTCTGCGTCACCCGCTGGAGGTACCCGCTAGTTTGGGGAGCCGTCAGGAGGGAGCTCGTGCAGGTGGAGCGCAGGACAATCGGTGCGGCGGCGCTCGAGGTGGGCGCGGTCGGCCTCGGCTGCATGCCGATGAGCTGGGCGTACTCCGCGTCCCAACAGGACGGCGAGGAGTCGCTGCGCGCGGTGCACACGGCGCTGGACCGGGGCATGACGCTGCTCGACACGGCCGATATGTACGGACCCTTCACCAATGAGCTGCTGCTGGGGCGGGTGCTGAGGGAGCGGCGGCGCGAGGCGTTCGTCTCGACGAAGTGCGGGCTGCTGGTGGGCGATCAGCACATCGTCGCCAACGGGCGCCCCAGCTATGTGAAGCGCGCCTGCGACGCCTCGCTGCGCCGCCTCCAGAGCGACGTGATCGACCTCTACCAACTGCACAGGGCCGACCCCGAGGTTCCCGTCGAGGAGACCTGGGGCGCGATGGCCGAGCTGGTGACGGCGGGCAAGGTGCGCTCGCTGGGCTTCTGCGCGGTGGGTGCGCGCGCGGACAGGCGCAGCGGCGCGGGGATCTATTCGGCGACGATACGGCAGTTGGAACGCGTGCAGCAGGTGTTCCCCGTGAGCAGCGTGGAGGCCGAGCTGTCGGTGTGGTCGCGGGAGGCGCTGGACGCGCTGCTGCCGTGGTGCGAGTCGCGCGGGGTGGGCTTCCTGGCGGCGATGCCGCTGGGCAACGGCTATCTGACCGGGACGCTGACGACCGGCGGCGGCTTCGAGCGGGACGACGTACGGGCGCGGCACCCGCGCTTCACGGCCGAGATGATGGCCGCCAACCAGCCGATCGTCGCGGGGCTGCGGCGCGTGGCGCGGCGGCACGGGAGCGCCACCCCGGCCCAGGTCGCGCTGGCGTGGCTGCTGGCGCTCGGGCGGCACGTGGTGCCGGTTCCCGGCACGAAGAAGTGCCGCTGGGCGGCGGAGAACGCCGAGGCGGCCCAACTGGTGCTCACGGCCGAGGACATGGTGGAGATCGGCGCGCTGCCCGCGGGGCGGGGCTCGTGGGAGTGACGGCGTAGGCGCCTGGTGGGGGCCCGGGTTCCGGGTGCGGGTGGCGCGGGTCGGGGTCCGGGTCCGTTTCGGGTTCCGGTTCGGCCGTACGGGCTGTCGCGTCGCGTCCGTGCGACGCGTCCGGGCGACGCGTCGGGCCGCAGGCGGGAACTCGGCGGTGTGCTGCGCCGTATGAGGGGGTGTGGTCTGCTGGGCGGATCCACCGCGTCACAGTGACACCGGGAGGCACAGATCATGCGTAGCCGTTCCCTCACGACCGGGCTCGCGGCCGGGCTCGCGGCGTTGGCCGTGCTGGCCTCGGGCTGCTCGTCGGGCGACGGGGAGGAGGGGTCGCCCGATCCGTCGGGTTCCGCTTCCTCCCGCACCGGGGAGTCGTCGGCGTCCTCCGGGGCGAAGGAGTCCGCGGCGCCCGCGAAGGGTTCGGCGAAGGTGGAGCGGACGGTGGCCACGGGGCTGAAGTCCCCCTGGGGCCTGGCCCCGCTGCCGGGCGGCGATCTGCTGGTCTCCTCGCGCGACGAGGGCACGATCCTCCGGGTCGACGGCGAGGACGGCGGGAAGACCGAGCTGGGCTCCGTGCCCGGGGTCGCGGCGGGCGGCGAGGGCGGGCTGCTGGGGATCGCCGTGCCGGGGGACGACGCGAAGATGGTGTACGCGTATCTGACCACCGAGTCCGACAACCGCATCGTGCGCATGCCGTACGACGCGAAGAAGAGCGAGGGCAACCAGCTCGGCGCCCCGGACACCGTCTTCAAGGGCATCCCCAAGGGCACGATCCACAACGGCGGGCGCATCGCCTTCGGCCCGGACAAGATGCTCTACGCGGGCACCGGCGAGTCGGGCGACGGCGGACTGTCGCAGGACAAGAAGTCGCTGGGCGGCAAGATCCTCCGGATGACGCCGGACGGCGATCCTCCGGACAAGGGCAACCCCGAGGCGGACTCCGTCGTCTACTCCTACGGCCACCGCAACGTCCAGGGGCTGGACTGGGACGCGGAGAACAGGCTGTGGGCGGCCGAGTTCGGCCAGGACACCTGGGACGAGGTGAACCTCATCGAGCCCGGCAAGAACTACGGCTGGCCGGACGTCGAGGGGAAGGCGGGCGAGAAGGGCTTCACCGACCCCGTCGCGCAGTGGAAGCCGGCGGACGCGTCGCCGAGCGGCCTCGCCGTCGCCGAGGGCTCGGTGTGGGTGGCGGGGCTGCGGGGCGAGCGGCTGTGGCGCGTGCCGCTGAAGGGCACGGAGCCGGTGGCCGAGCCGCAGTCCTTCTTCGAGGGGAAGTACGGGCGGCTGCGCACGGTGGTCTCGGACGGCGGCGACGGGCTCTGGCTGGTCACGAGCGAGACCGATTCGCGGGGAACGCCCGAAAAGGGCGATGACCGTATCCTGAAGGTGAAGGTGAGCTGAGGGTGGGCCACGAGGCGGGCTGACGTACCGCGGGGCGAGCCGAGCCGAGGGGCGAGGGACGGGCCGGGAGCCCGCCCGGAAGGGAACGGTATCGCCATGTTCAACCTGATCGAGCAGATCTTCTCCCCCGGCCGCCGCCACACCGAGGACGAGCGGCGGCGTCGGGACCACACGCGTGTGGAGGCGGGCAGCAGCGACCCGGGCAAGGGCCCGATAGACCTCGCCTCGGGCCAGGTCCGGATACGGCGCTCCGACGTCCCGGCCCAGCCCCCGCCCGACGGGGAGTCCCGCGCTGACGAGCGGCCCCGCTCCGACGAGGGGCCCAGGCCCGGTGAGGAGCCCCGGCGCGGCGAGGGGTGAGCCTCCTCGGGCCCCGGGCCCTCGGGCCCGCCCCCGTCCCGCCCCGGACACACAGACGCCGCGGCGGCCCGCGCTCCCCGGGTCCCGCCGCGGCGAAGCCGCGTCTCCTCCGTATCAGCCGCCCGCGCTCGGCACCTCGGGCGCGGAAGCGACCAGGTCGAAGTACATGCCGCCCGCGACCAGGAGCCCCAGCACGCCGAGGACCAGGCCACCGAGCGCGACGGGCCGCACCCACGCCTGAGCGCCGGAACCGGGCGCCGGGCGATTGGCCAGGACCGCGAGGAGGACGCCGCCGACGATCACGGCGAGCAGCGCGAAGATGCCGTTGAAGACGGCGGTGGTGTGCCAGGGGGAACCGTAGATCGCGTCGACCTGGTCACCGGCGCTGCCGCCCGTCGCGCTGCTGCTCTCGATCTGGCCGATGAGCTGCTTGCGGTCGCGCAGCATCTCGCTCAGCGAGGTGCCGGTCAGGGAGACCAGCCCGAGGCCCGCGCTCACGACGGCCGCGGCGCCCGCACCCAGTCCGCCCCGGGGAGCGGTCGTGACGTGGTCGTGGTCGTCGTGCTCCAGGATGTCGTCCGAGGAGTCGTCGATGTCGGCTCCGTCGTCGGTTTCCGGGGTGTCGGCGGGGACCTTGTCCTCGACGGCGTCCGTCGCGGTGGTGTCCTTCGCCTCCGTCTTCCCGGTGGACGCCGTGCCCTCGGCCGTTCCGGCCTTTTCGGTCTTTTCGGCCGCCTCGGGCTGTTCGGCGTTCTCGGCCTTTCCGGCCTCGTCGTTCTTCTCAGTCTTCGTCGTCTCGGTAGCCATGGGGCCCGACCGTAGGGGCCCTTTCTGAGAGTCCGATGAGAGCATCCGAAGGCTGTGTCGGAATCGTGATACTGGCGGGTTCCGACGCCCTTCCGCGCGCCGTCACATACGCCCCCTCCGGCACACCCGTCGGCACCGGCACCGGCTCCGTTCCGGAGCCCGGCGCGGACTCCGCATCAGGCCCTGGGCCCGGCTCCCGCGCCTCGTCCCCCGGCTCCCCCGGCTCGATGCTGACCCTCGGCAGCCACCGCTCCAGCCAGCCGGGCAGCCACCAGTTGGCGCCCCCGAGCAGATGCATCAGGGCCGGGACCAGCAGCGTACGCAGCACGAACGCGTCGAGCGCGACGGCCGCGGCGAGGCCGACGCCGAACATCGCGATGACCCGGTCGCCGCTGAGGACGAAGGCGCCGAAGACCGCGATCATGATGACGGCGGCCGAGTTGATCACGCGCCCGGTCTCGGCGAGCCCGACCCGTACCGACCGCCGGTTGTCCCCTGTGAGGCGCCACTCCTCGTACATCCGGCTGACGAGGAAGACCTGGTAGTCCATCGAAAGACCGAACAGCACCGAGACCATGATCACAGGCAGGAACGGTTCGATGGGCCCGCCCCCGCCCAGCGCGTCCGGCGTGTCCAGGCCCAGCAGTGCCAGCAGCCCGCTCCCCCACCCCCACTGGAAGACAGCGACGACGATCCCGAAGGAGGCGGCCACCGCGAGCACGTTCATCAGCGCCGCCTTCACCGGTATGCCCACGCTGCGGAAGGCGACCAGCAGCAGCGCGCACCCCAGGGCGATCACGACGCCGACGAACAGCGGCAGCTTGCCCAGGATCACGGATGCGAAGTCGTCGTAACTCGCCGTGAGTCCGCCGACGCTCACCCGCAGCCCGCTGTCGGCCTCCGACTCCGGGACGACGTCCGTGCGCAGCCGCTCCACGAGGCGCGAGGTGGACTCGTCCTGCGGGGCGCTGTCCGGCACGACCGTGATCACCCCGGTGGTGCTGGTGCCGCTGCCGTTCAGCTCGCCGCCCGAGACCTGGGCCACGCCCTCCGTGCCGCGCAGCTTGTCCGGCAGTTCCTCAAAGGCGAGCTTGTCCGCTGCCCCGTCGATCTCCGCGACGAGGGTGAGCGGCCCGTTGGAGCCGGGCCCGAAGCCCTTCTCCATCAGGTCGTACGCCTGGCGTGTGGTGGCCGTCGCGGGGCCGTTGCCCTGGTCGGAGGTGCCCAGGTGGAGCGCGGAGACGGGCAGGGCCAGCACCAGCATCAGCGCTGCCGCGATCCCGCCGAGCAGCTTCGGGTGGCGCTCGACGAAGGCCGACCAGCGCGCGGCGAAGCCCGTGCTCCCCTGCTGGGCTGGGAGCGGCCCGTGCTCGGCGAGCCGTCTGCGCTCCCGCGCGCTCAGCGCCCGCATGCCGATCATGCCGAGCAGCGCGGGCAGCAGGGTCACCGAGGCGAGCACCGCGAGGACGACGGTCAGCGAGGCCGCGACGGCGACGCCGTTGAGGAAGCCGAGCCGCAGCACGAGCATCCCGAGCAGCGCGATACACACCGTCACACCAGCGAAGACCACCGCGCGTCCCGTCGACGTCACGGCCCGTCGCGCGGCCTCATCGACGGGCAGCCCCCGCTTCAGGCCCGCGCGGTGCCGGGTGACGATGAACAGCGCGTAGTCGATGCCGACGCCGAGCCCGATCAGGGTGCCCAGCATGGGCGCGAAGTCGGCCACCGTCATGGCGTGGCTGAGCAGCCCGATGCCGAGCGCCGAAGTGCCGACGCTCACCAGCGCGGTGACGATCGGCAGCAGCATGGCCGCGAAAGAGCCGAAGGCCAGCAGGAGCACGACGGCGGCGACGGCGAGCCCGACGGCCTCGCTCAGGTGCCCGCTCATCCCCTCCGTGAGCGCGATCCCCGCGCCGCCCAGCTCCACCTCCAGGCCGCCGTCCGTGTCGCCCTCGGCCGCCTTCGCGGTGTCGACGACGGCCCGCACCTCCGCCTCGTCCAGCTCGTCCGAGGGCGCGTCGAAGGCGACGGTGGCATAGGCCGTACGCCCGTCGGCGCTGATCCGGGAGTCGGCGCCGCTGCCGTACGGGCTCTCGACGCCGGACACGCCGGGCAGCGCGGCGATCTCGTCCAGGGCGCGCTGCATCCGCTCCTCGACCCCGGCCTCGCGCACCCCGCCGCCGTGGGCAGCGGCCGTGTGCCAGACGACGGTGTCGCTGTCGCCCGCACGGTCGGGGAAGCCCTCGCTCAGGAGCTGGGTGGCGCGCCCGGACTCGGTGCCGGGGACCTCGTAGTCGTTGGAGTAGGCGGAGCCGGTGAGACCGGAGGCCGTGGCGACGCCCGCGAGCACGGCGAGCCAGAGCGCGACGACGGCGACGCGCCGTCGCAGGCACCAGCGGACAAGGGCGGTCATGAAGGCCGTCCTCCTCCCGGGTCGTGCGCCGATCTGCCCGGAAGGTACCGGTCGTGCCGAACGCGGTGGTGCGGATGTTCCCTGCACCCTGACAGCCCGAAAAGATCCTTTGCCCGCTTTGTGGCGATAGCCACAGAGCGGACCACAAGGACCGCGCTCAGCCGGTCACGGACTCCCGCCCGTTCTCGATGTGCCCCATCAGCCTGCGCCGGAAGCCCTCGTCCTCCGCCACGCGCAGGTCCAGGTCGTACCAGCCGTGCGCGTGCCGCGCCTCGTGCGCGACGGTGCGGGTGCTGCGCGGCCCGACGGTGAGGGTGCGCGGCTTGGCGCCCGGGTGCGGGTGCGGGTCCGCGTACGCGAGGGGCGTCAGCTTCAGCGTCAGGGCCGAGGCGCCGCCGTTGACGACGGTCACATGGACCTCGCGGCGCTCCGCGTCGAGGCGGGTGGTGACCTTCAGCGCCGCCGCCGCGCCCTCCCTCGTGCCGCGGAACTCGCGCCGGAACCCGTTCGGGCCCGTCACCGTGAAGTCGTAGGCACCGTCCTCGACCGGGACCCGCACGACCGTGCCGCCCGTCACGTCGTGGTGCCGGGGCGTCTCGTACTCGCCGGCGTACGGGTACAGCGTGAAGTGGGAGCCGCGCTTCCCCTTGTCTCGGAGCGCGAGCAGGAAGACCCCGGCGCCCGGGTCGTAGATGCCGTCGGCGTCGGACCGGTACGGGAGCGGGCGCGCGGGACGGGTGCCCTCCTCCTGTTCCGGCATCCGCTGCTCCGACGGGGGCTCCGGGTGCCAGCGCCCCTCGAAGGCGGGCACCGGGCCCGGCTGCTCGACCTCGGGGAGCTTTCGGCCGCGCGAGAAGTCGAAGGCGGAGGTGAGATCGCCGCACACCGTGCGCCGCCACGCGGAGATGTTGGGCTCGCGCACCCCCGTCCAGCGCTCCAGGAAGCGGATGACCGAGGTGTGGTCGAAGACCTCGGAGCACGCGTAACCCCCCACCGTCCAGGGCGAGATGACGGTCATCGGCACCCGCATGCCCAGACCCACGGGGCGGCCGTCCCAGAACTCCTCGGCCGTACCCTCCGGCGGCTCGGGCGGCGGTACGTGATCGAAGAGGCCGTCGTTCTCGTCGTACGTCAGGAAGAGCGCCGTGTGCCGCCACACCTCGGGGTGGCTGCCGAGCGCGTCCAGCACCTTGTAGACGAAGTGGGCGCTCTCCACCGGCGAGGAGCCGCCGGGGTGCTCGCTGTCCTTCGCGGACGGCACCAGGTAGGAGACGGCGGGGAGCTTGCCCGAGGCGACGTCGGCGGCGAACGCGTCGGCGGTGCTGTCCGGCTCCCCGCGCCGCAGCGCCCGCTCGAAGTACGACCGCTCCCGCCGCGACAGCGCCCGCACCCCCTCCTCCAGCAGCCCTTCGAGCCGCGCGCGCTCCTTCTCGTCCGCGTCCGCGAGCTTGCCGTAGTAGGCGGTCATGTTCGCCACGCCGTCGACCTTGGCGAGGGCCTTCGCCATCACCGCCTTGAAGGAGGCGAAGAACTCCAGGTTGTTGTCGGTGAAGTTGTCCCACTCCTGGTAGACCCGCCAGCTCACCCCGGCCTTCTCCAGGCGCTCGGCGTATGTCGTCCAGCCGTAGCCGGGGTGGTCGTCCTCGTCGTAGCAGTCGTTATTGACCGCGCGCCCCTTGTCGCCCGGCTCGAAGCCGGTCCAGCCGCTGACCAGGTGGTTACGGTTGGGGCTGGTCGAGGTGTGGATCGACGAGTGGTAGGCGTCGCACACCGTGAAGGTGTCCGCCAGCTCGTGGTGCAGCGGGACGTCGGCGCGGTCGTAGTACGCCATGGTGGCGGCGGTCTTGGCGGTGACCCAGTTGTCGTACCAGCCGCCGTTGCGGGCCTTGCCAGCGCCGCCCCAACTGTGGTCGAGGTCGCCGATGTACTGAAGCTCTTTCCGCTGGCGCTCGGCCGCCTCCCGTACGGAGTACGGCAGTACGGTGCCGGCGCCCAGCGCGCCGGGCTGCTCGAAGACCGACCGCTTGCCGTCCGGGAGGCGTACGGCGTTGCGGTCGCCGAAGCCGCGGACGCCGCGCAGGGTGCCGAGATAATGGTCGAAGGACCGGTTCTCCTGCATCAGCACGACGACGTGCCGCACGTCTTCGAGGCCGCTGGCCCCCATCGGCTGCTGGGCGATCGCCTCCCGCAACGACGGCGGCAGCAGCGACCCTGCCGCCGCGAGCCCGGCGGCCCCCGCTCCCATGCCGAGCACCCGGCGCCGCGATATGTCCGTTGCCACCCGTTCCTCCCACGCCTCGTCCAAGATCAGCGCCCTGCAAGCTACGCGGCACACGTGTCCGAAGGAAGTCCCGTCACCGCCTCTGGGGTGAACGGGTCCCCTTCGCGGGGGGGGCGGAAGGAAACGGGGGGTTCTGGTTGTCCGGGGGTGTTGCGCGGGACGGTTCACCGGTGTGGTGGGTGCCGCAGGGTCCCGCGCTGGTTTTTGTGCCGTTGCACGCAGTGGGGTGGCGGGGCGCCGTCGATTTTCGGGTGCGGGCCGGTGGCTACGGCGCGGCGTGTGGACCGGTACGACGCGGCTGGCGCCGCGTGACTCTTGGCTTGCGCCGGTGGCCGTGTGGGGTTGCCGTGTGGTGGGGGTCGGCGCCGCGGTGGGGTGTCTCCTCGGCGTGAAGGTCTCGTGTTCCGCTCTCGGCCGGTGACTTGCTCGACCTGCGGGGACACCCCACCGCACCACCTCCCACCCGGTGGCCAACCTCCCGTACGAGGTCAGCCGGGGCACGGGCCAGGATCGCGGCCTGCTCCGTCCGCCTCGTCCTCAACGACGTACGGGGATGCCGACTGCGGGTCATCTCCCCATGTTTCCAAGGGCTGTATCGCCTTCAGGTCCAGACTCCCGTGCTCGTCCCTCGCTGGGATGGGTACGAGTTCTTTGGCGTGTCCGAGAGCGCTCGCCAAGCGTACGCTGCGGGAACTAAGGCCCTATCTGTCAAGGGAGCGTGCACCATGACTGATCTGCCCTCAGAGCTGACGACCGGTGAGCGCATCCGCATCATCCGAGAACGCCGGGGGTTGACGCGCGTTGTGCTCGCTGGTCTGGTCGGCCGGTCGTCCGACTGGCTGAAGAAGATCGAGAACGGCGAGCGAGACATTCGGTCGATCACACACCTTGTCCGGCTCGCTCACGCGCTGCATGTTTCAGATGTGGCCGTACTGACCGGGGATGAGTTGGCGATCCCCGTGGACTCGGTGGGCAAGCTGTCGCACGCGTCCGTGACGCCGATCCGGGCGGCTCTGCACGGCGTTTCTTTCGCTGGCACGCCGACTGTGCGCCCCGATTCCCCAGAAACCCTGAAAGGCCGTGTCGAGGGCGCGTGGCGACTCTGGCACAGCAGCCAGCACCAGCGGACCGAAGTGGGGGCGCTGCTGCCTGAGCTGATCCGGGATGCGCACGCCTGTATCCGGGCTCACCAGTCGGACGACCGGCGAGCCGCTCATGCCGCTACCGCTGATCTGTACCGACTCGTGCAGCGCCTCTTGGCCCACATCTGTGAGCCTGAGCTGTACTGGCTCGCGCTGGAGCGTGGACGAGCCCACAGCGAGGAGTCCGACAACCCCGTCTCCCTGGCCCTGGCTGCCTGGTCTACGGCTATCGGCCAGCGGGCGGCGGGCTTCGCGGAAGAGGCCGTGCAGACCGACGAAGCGGGCATGGCTCTGCTGCGTGATCAACTCGAAGACAATTCGCCGGAAGTCCTGGGCGTCTATGGGGCGTTGAACCTGCAAGCGGCTATTTCGTGCGGCCTTGACGGGCGCTCGGGGGACGCTGAGCGGTATCTGACGGAGGCGGACCGAACGGCCGGACGCCTTCCCGTCGGCTACACGCACACCCCGTCAGCGTTCGACGCGTCCAACGTCGCCATTCACGGCGTCAGCGTGGGCGTGGGGCTGCTGACCCCTGGCGAGGCTCTGCGACGCGCTGAGTCGATCACGCCGGAAGTCGTCGGCTCGCTGGAGCGTCGGTCCCGACTACTGCTGGATATCGCGACCGGGCACCACCAGAAGCACGAGACGGCGGCAGCGATGCACTACCTGTCAGCGGCGCACCGGGTGAGCCCGGAAGGTGTGCGGTACGTGCCGTTCGCTCGCGCGCTGGCCCGGGATCTCGCCAAGGCCGCGAGTGGCCCGCTCAAGGCTGACGCTGTGGCGCTTGCTGAGTCTGTAGGAATGGCTGCTGCCTGACCCGAACGGGTGAGGAGACAGTTTGGGGCCCTCGCGAACTCTCCTTCCGCTTATGGTCCTTCCGCTCGGTAGGTACAGCAGGCACAGGAGACGAGGAAGTCATGGGCAAGGACAAAGGCGGCGGCCACTCCGGGAAGCCCGACACGGCACCGCACGACGGACACCGCGATAAGCCGCCGCAGGTTCCGCCGATCACCCCCGATCCCAAGAAGAAGTAGGGCACACGCATGGCCTGGAGTGATCTCGTGACCGACCTCGCCAACGAGGGTTACCTGGAGGCGGGTTGGGAACCTTCGTTCGCCGCCGTACCGCGACGTCCGTTCGTCTCGTCGCGCTGCTGGGCTCACGCGGAAGACGGCACCGTGGTGGAGCTGGACCGGGAGAAGAGGCCGCGGGAGTGGGAGGAGGCTGTTACCTCCGACGTGGCTCTGGTCCTGGCGAAGGAGGACGGCAGGCCCACCACATCGGCGTCCATGCCGCGCATGGTGGCGATGATGCTCCGCGAACTGGATGTGCGGGACGGGAACACGCTGCTGGAGATCGGGACGGGCACGGGGTGGAACTCCGCTCTGGCATCACACCGACTCGGTTCCGGGAGCGTGACCACGGTTGAGGTGAACGCCCAGTTCGCGGAGCGCGCGGCGGCACGGCTGAAGGCAGTTGGCTTCGCTCCCCACGCGGTGTGGGGTGACGGAGCCGAAGGATGGGAGGCGAACGCCCCGTATCAACGGCTCATCGCGACGTGCGCCGTGCAGCATGTGCCTTGTGCGTGGGTGGCGCAGACCAACGGAGTCATGGTCATCCCCTGGGGTAACGGCATGTGCAACGGCGCGTTGCTCCGGCTCGAATCCGACGGACGCACTGCTACTGGCAAGGTGGTCGAGGAGGCGTCATTCATGTGGATGAGCGGGCAGGCCCCCGCCGACTGGCCCGAGAAGACAGCGGGCGCGGCCTCCAGGACGGATACGGACCCACGCGTACTCACGCCGAATGAAGCCCGGTTCGCGGTCGGTCTGGGCGTCCCCGGATGTCGGTATCGCGTGGACTGGGGGGACGATCCGGACGGGGCCGACTGCACGCTGTGGCTCACGGACGGGGAGTCGAGCGCATCGGTTCGGTACATGCCGGAAGGCTCAGCGTTCCCCGTTCAGCAGGCTGGGGCACGCAATCTCTGGGACGAGACGGAAGCCGCCTACCGCTGGTGGGAGGAGCGGGGACACCCCGGCCTCACCCGCTTCGGGCTCACCGCGAACAGCGACGGCGAACAGGTGTGGCTCGACTCCCCGGACACCCCCGTACCGGTCCATACGTAACTCCCCGCCGTTGCGCGGTGCGCCGTGTGCGGTGCTGTGTGGGTGGCGCGCTGTGCACAACAGCGGCCACGACGCGGTGGCAGCCGGCCACCGGCGGGACGGGGACGCGGTGGGGTGTCCCCGCAGGACGAGCAAGTCACCGGCGGACAGCCGACGACGAGACCTTCACGCCGAGGAGACACCCCGGCGCGGCACCGGACACCCCCCACCCACGCGCCCACAACCACGGCCGCAACCAAGAATCACGCGGCGCCAGCCGCGACGCACCGCAACCACACGCCGCGCCGAAGCCACCGGCCCGCACCCGAAAAACAACGCCCCGCCCAGCGCAGCGCACCGTGCAGCGGCACAAAAATCAGCGCGGGACCCTACAGTGCCCGCCACACCGGCCAGCCGTCCCGCGCAACACCCCCGTGAAAAGGGCGACCCCGCACAGGGGCCGCCCCTTCGAGAGCCGGAGTCCGGCTCAGCCCTCGACGCCCAGTTTCTCCAGGATCAGTTCGCGCACGCGCGCCGCGTCCGCCTGGCCACGGGTGGCCTTCATGACGGCCCCGACCAGCGCCCCGGCGGCCTGGACCTTCCCGGCGCGGATCTTGTCGGCGATGTCGGCGTTGGCCGCGATGGCCTCGTCCACGGCGGTGCCGAGCGCCCCCTCGTCGGAGACGACCTTGAGGCCGCGCTTCTCGACGACCTCGTCCGGCGAGCCCTCCGAGGCCAGCACGCCCTCGATGACCTGGCGGGCCAGCTTGTCGTTGAGCGAGCCCTCCTTGACCAGGGCGCAGACCCTCGCGACCTGCTCGGGGGTGATGGGCAGGTCGGCCAGCTCGGTGCCGGACTCGTTGGCCCGGCGGGCCAGCTCGCCCATCCACCACTTGCGCGCCGACGCCGCATCCGCACCGGCGTCGGTCGTGGCGACGATGAGCCCCACCGCGCCGGCGTTGAGCACCGACTGCATCTCGTGCTGCGAGATGCCCCACTCCTCGCGCAGCCGGTTGCGGCGCAGCCTCGGCAGCTCGGGCAGCCCGGCCCGCAGTTCCTCGACCCATTCGCGCGAGGGCGCGACGGGCACGAGGTCGGGCTCGGGGAAGTAGCGGTAGTCCTCCGCCTCCTCCTTGACGCGGCCCGAGGTGGTGCTGCCGTCGTCCTCGTGGAAGTGGCGGGTCTCCTGGATGATCGTGCCGCCGGAGTCGAGGACGGCGGCGTGCCGCTGCACCTCGTACCGTGCGGCGCGCTCCACGCTGCGCAGCGAGTTGACGTTCTTCGTCTCGCTGCGCGTGCCGAACTTCTTCTCGCCCTTGGGCCGCAGCGACAGGTTCACGTCGCAGCGCATCTGCCCCATCTCCATGCGGGCCTCGGAGACGCCGAGCGCCTTGATCAGCTCACGCAGCTCGGCCACGTACGCCTTGGCGACCTCGGGGGCGCGTTCGCCCGCGCCCTCGATGGGCTTGGTGACGATCTCGATGAGCGGGATGCCCGCGCGGTTGTAGTCGAGCAGCGAGTGCGACGCGCCGTGGATGCGGCCCGTCGCGCCGCCGATGTGCGTCGACTTGCCGGTGTCCTCCTCCATGTGGGCGCGCTCGATCTCGACGCGGAAGATCTCCCCGTCCTCCAGTTGCACGTCGAGGTAGCCGTCGAAGGCGATCGGCTCGTCGTACTGGGAGGTCTGGAAGTTCTTGGGCATGTCCGGATAGAAGTAGTTCTTCCGGGCGAAGCGGCACCACTCGGCGATCTGGCAGTTCAGCGCCAGGCCGATGCGGATCGCGGACTCGACGCCGATGGCGTTGACCACCGGCAGCGCGCCGGGGAGCCCGAGGCAGGTCGGGCACGTCTGGCTGTTCGCGTCGGCGCCGAGGGTGGTGGCGCAGCCGCAGAACATCTTGGTGCGGGTACCGAGCTCGACGTGCACCTCGAGCCCCATCACGGGGTCGTAGGTGGTCAGCGCGTCCTCGTACGACACCAGTTCAGTGACGGTCACGGAAAACTAACCTTTCTCTCCCGCGTCAGTCGTCCGCGAGGATGTCGTCCACGTCCAGGCGGCGCAGCTCGCGGACGAGCAGTGCGACGCCCGTCGCGATACCGGCGGCGGAGACCGCCACGTCGATGAGCTGAAGCGTGTCGCCCTCCCGGCGGGCCTGCTTGCCCCGCTTGACGGTGCCGATCACGCCGAACAGCGACGTGGCGATCGACACGTACATGCCGGTCCTGGACTTCTTGAAACCCTTGGCCTTTTCGAGCTTTCCACTCACAGCGACGGTGCCTCCTCCAGCAACGGGTGTCCCCAACGTGCCTGGAACGCGGTCTCGACGGCCGCACCGACACGGTAGAGCCGGTCATCGGCCATGGCGGGGGCGATGATCTGGAGCCCCACCGGAAGCCCGTCCTCGGGCGCGAGCCCGCACGGGACGGACATGGCCGCGTTCCCCGCCAGGTTGGACGGGATGGTGCACAGGTCCGCAAGGTACATCGCCATCGGGTCGTCGGCACGCTCACCGATGGGGAAGGCGGTGGTCGGGGTGGTCGGCGAGACGACGACGTCCACCTGCTCGAAGGCCCGCTCGAAGTCGCGGGTGATGAGCGTCCGCACCTTCTGCGCCGAGCCGTAGTACGCGTCGTAGTAGCCGGAGCTGAGCGCGTACGTGCCGAGCATGACGCGGCGCTTGACCTCGTCGCCGAAGCCCGCCTCGCGGGTCAGCGCGGTGACCTCCTCGGCGGAGTGCGTGCCGTCGTCACCGGCCCGCAGGCCGTAGCGCATGGCGTCGAAGCGGGCGAGGTTGGACGAGCACTCGGAGGGCGCGATCAGGTAGTACGCCGCGAGCGCCTTGGTGAAGGACGGGCAGGACAACTCGACGACCTCGGCGCCCAGCTCGCGCAGCAGCTCGACGGACTCGTCGAACCGCTGCATGACGCCCGCCTGATAGCCCTCGCCGCGGAACTCCTTGACGACGCCGACGCGCAGCCCCGCCACGTTCCCGTTCCTGGCGGCCTCGACCACATCGGGCACGGGCTGGTCGATCGAGGTGGAGTCCTTCTCGTCGTGCCCGGCGATGACGGAGTGCAGCAGCGCCGCGTCCAGGACCGTGCGGGCGCAGGGCCCGCCCTGGTCGAGGGAGGAGGAGAAGGCCACCATGCCGTAGCGGGAGACGCCGCCGTAGGTCGGCTTGACGCCGACGGTGCCGGTGACGGCCGCGGGCTGGCGGATGGAGCCGCCCGTGTCCGTGCCGATGGCGAGCGGCGCCTCGTAGGAGGCGAGGGAGGCGGAGGAGCCGCCGCCGGAGCCGCCCGGGATGCGGGTGAGGTCCCACGGGTTGCCCGTCGGCCCGTAGGCGCTGTTCTCGGTGGAGGACCCCATGGCGAACTCGTCCATGTTGGTCTTGCCGAGGATGACGACGTCGGCCTCCTTGAGGCGCTTCGTCACCGTCGCGTCGTACGGCGGGATCCAGCCTTCGAGGATCTTGGAGCCGACGGTCGTCGGGATGCCCTCGGTGGTGAAGATGTCCTTGAGCGCGAGCGGCACACCGGCCAGCGGGCCGAGCTTCTCGCCCCGCGCGCGCTTCTCGTCGACCTCACGGGCCTTGGCCATGGCGCCCTCGCGGTCGACGTGGAGGAAGGCGTGCACCTTCTCGTCGACGGCGTCGATGCGCTCCAGGTGCGCGGCGGTGACCTCGACGGCACTGACCTCGCCGCTCGCGATCTTCTCCGCGATCTGGGCTGCGGTGAGCTTGATCAGGTCGGTCATGGCGGTCACTCCTCGCCCAGGATCTGCGGCACCTTGAAACGCTGCTGCTCCTGAGCGGGCGCGCCGGAGAGCGCCTGCTCGGGCGTCAGGCCTGGACGGACTTCGTCCGGGCGCATGACGTTGGTGAGCGGCAGCGGGTGGGAGGTCGGTGGTACGTCCTCGTCGGCGACATCGGACACGGCCGCTACCGCGCCGATGATGTCGTCGAGCTGACCGGCGAAGTGATCGAGCTCTTCGTCCTTCAGCTCCAGACGCGCCAGCCGGGCGAGGTGGGCGACCTCCTCGCGCGAGATGCCAGGCATGCAGCGATCCTCTGGGGTGAGTGTTGGATTTTCCGCCCCAATCCTATGGGTCGGGCACCGGTGCCCGCGAAGCGCTTTGCTCACGAGGGCCGCGCGGGGTTCCCGCGGGGCCTGTGCGGGTGCCGGTACGGGTGCGCCGCGTACCCGTACCGGCCCTCCCGACACCCCGCCCGCGGAGGCCGCGGAGGCCGCGGAGGCCGCCGGATCAGCGCAGGAAGTCACCCACGGCGCGCTGGAATTCGGCGTAGGCGACCGCGCTCTCCCCGTTGACGGCGGTGGCCGTGCGCGACGGGGACAGCGCGGCGGAGACCGCGCGCTTGGCGGCCCGTACGGCCGCTGGCGGCTGCCCGGCGATGCGCGCGAGGGTGCGCTCGGTGAAAGCGGTCAGCGTGGGCGCGGCCAGTTGCCGGTCCGCCAGCCCGGCCTCCACCGCCTCGCGGGCCTCCAGCAGCCGCCCCGTGTAAAGGAGGCCGCGGGTCACCGAGGGGCCCGCGACGGCGACCATGCGGGCGGCGAAGGCGGGGCTCGCCATGATGCCGAGCTGCGCGATGGGCATGCCGATGCGCGCCGTACCCGCCATGAAGCGCAGGTCGCAGGCGAGCGCGAGCTGGCATCCGGCGCCAGCGGCGACGCCGTGGATCTCGGCGACGACGGGGACCGGGCACTCCTCGACCGCCCGGAACGCCGCTTCCATGCGGGTGAAGGTCTCCTCGACCTCCTCGGGGCTCGCGCCGTCCCACTCGTTCATGTCGGAGCCCGCGCAGAAGGTGTTCCCGCGGCCGCGCACGACCACGGCCCGCAGCTCGTCCCGCTCCCCCAGCTCCCGTACCCGCCGCTCCAGCTCGGCCCAGGCGGCGCACGTCAGCGCGTTGCGCCGCTCGCCGCTGCCGACGGTGATCTCGACGACGGGCCCGTCGGGACCCACCTCGACCAGCGGGGCAGGCATATCCGGCGACGTACCGGACCCACCCGACGTACCGTTCGCGCCGTTCGCGCGGGGCCCGGCCCGCCCTGCGCCCACGGCGGAAGCCGCGGAGCCCTGCCCCTTCACCGGACCGCTCCGCGCGCACGCAGCCCGGCTATGCGGGTGCCGTCGACGCCCATGGCCTCCAGGATGCCGTCGGTGTGCTCGCCGTGCAGGGGCGGAGCGCTGCGGACGCGCGGCGGGCTGGCGGAGAGCTTCAGCGGCGAGGCGACCATGCGCACGTCCCCGGCCGTGGGGTGCCGGGTCTCCGTCACCATGCCGCGGGCCCTGACCTGGGGGTGCGCCAGCGCCTGGTCGACGGTGTTGATGCGGCCAGCGGGGACCGAGGCGTCGGCCAGCACGCGGGCCCACTCCTCCGCCGGGCGCGCGGAGAGTGCCTTCTCGATGAGGGGGAGGAGTTCATCGCGGTTGCGTACCCGGTCGGGGTTCGTGGCGAACCTCGGGTCCTCGGTGAGGGAGTCCAGTCCGACGGCGGGCGCGAAGCGGCGCCAGAGCGCGTCGTTGCCGACCGCGATCATCAGATGCCCCTCGGCCGTGGGGAATGCCTGGTAGGGCACGATCGTGGGGTGGGCCGAGCCGTAGCGCCCCGGCACCTCGCCGCTGGTGAACCAGCCCCCGGCGACGTACGTCAGCCACGCGATCTGCCCGTCGAGCAGCGAGACGTCCACCCACTGCCCGGCCCCGGTGCGGTCGCGCTCGCGCAGCGCGGCCAGCACGCCGATGGTGGCCCACATCCCGGCGGCCAGATCGGCCCCGGAGACCCCGAACCGCACGGGCGGCCCGTCGGCCTCGCCCGTCACGCTCATGATCCCGGAGAGCGCCTGCGCGATGGCGTCGTAGCCGGGCTCCTGGCGGTACGGGCCGGTCTGGCCGTAGCCGCTGATCGAGGCGTAGACGACGCCGGGGTTGGCGGCCGAGACCTCCTCGTAGCCGAGACCGAGGCGGTCGGCCGTGCCAGGGCGGAAGTTCTCCACGACGACGTCGGCGCTACGGGCCAGCCGCTGGACCAGTTCGCGGCACTCGGGGTCCTTGAGGTCGACGGCGAGGCTGCGCTTGTTGCGGTTGACGCTGAGGAAGTAGGCGGCCTCCCCGTCCTGGAACGGCGGGCCCCAGGCGCGGGTGTCGTCGCCCGTGCCGCCGTTCTCGATCTTGATGACGTCGGCCCCGAGGTCGGCGAGGGCCATGGTGCTGAACGGTCCCGACATGATCCGGGACAGGTCGAGCACCCGGAGCCCCGCGAGGGCGCCCTCGTGCCGGAGCCAGGGGGTGGGGGGCTGTGGGGCCTGGGAGGACGGGTCGGTGGACTGAGGGGAAGGGGAGGGAACCGGGTCGTCCATAGGGGGCGCACCTTCCTGGGTTGTCCTGTGCTGGGCCTGGACCGGCGGGCGGGGGCTTTGGCTGAGTGGGCGAGTGGATGAGCCAGTTGAAATTGGCTGAGCCAATAGGCCAGTAGACCAGTGGGAGGGATCCTGTTATGTTGACCGTCGACCTGTCAAGGGGGACGAGGGGGACGAAGTGACCAGCTCTGAGCCGTTGCGCCCGGTGACCCGCTCGCGCCTCTACGAGCAGGTGGTCGCCCAGCTCCGCGAGCACGCGGAGGCCGCGGGCCTCAAGCGCGGCGACCGGCTGCCGTCCGAGCGCGAGCTGGCCGAGCGGCTGGGCGTGAGCCGGGCCTCCATCAAGCAGGCGATCGTCGTCCTGGAGGTCCAGGGGCTGGTCGAGATCCGGCACGGCGGCGGCACGTATCTGCTCAAGAACAGCCTGAGCGCCGAGCCCGTCGCCACCCTCGTCGACCGCCGCCGACGGCTCCCCGACGTGCTGGACGCACGCGAGGCGCTGGAGGCCAAGCTCGCCGAACTCGCGGCGCTGCGCCGCACGGACGAGGACCTCGCCGGCATCGACGCCGCGCTGGAGACCATGCGCGCCGAGGTCGAGGGCGAGGAGGCGGGCGAGGAGGGCGACCGCCTCTTCCACGCCGCCGTGACGGCCGCCGCGCACAGTGACCTGCTCGCCGAGTTCATGCGCGAGATCGCGGAGCAGATCGCCGAGAGCCGCCACGAGTCGCTCCAGCAGCCAGGGCGCCCCGCGCAGTCACTGACGCAGCACACCCGGATCGCCGAGGCGATCCGCGCCCAGGACCCGGACACCGCCGTCGCCGCCATGCGCGAGCATCTGGAGACGGTGCGACGGGTGCGGCTGCTGGACTGGAAGCCGGGGGACGAGGAGGTCTGACGGGTCGGGCCCGCGCCCCAAAGCCTGACGGGCCGGGCCCCGTACCGGCACCGCCCCCACCGCGTCACCCCACCCGCGTGGGCGCCTCGCCCAGCAGCGGCGGGGGCATCCTGCTCACCCACCCGGTCTCCCGCTCGTAGGCGTACGCGAGCCGCAGCAGCGCGAGGTCCGCGTGCTCCCTCCCGATGAGCTGGACCCCCATGGGCAGCCCCCTGGCGTCGAACCCGGCGGGCATGCCGATGGCGGGCAGCCCCGTCAGGGACCAGGGCGCCACCGTCTCCATCCAGCGGTGGTAGGTGTCCATGGGGCGCCCGTCGATCTCGGCGGGCCAGTGGACGTCCTTGTCGAACGGGAAGACCTGCGCCGAGGGCGCCAGCACATAGTCGTACGTCTCGAAGAGTTTGCGCACCGCCTCGTGGAAGAGGGCGCGCGAGTGGGCCGCGCGGGTGATGTCCAGCGCGCTGAGCCGTGCGCCCCGCTCGGTCTCCCAGCGTGCCTCGGGCTTCATCCGCGCGCGCTTCGCGGGGTCCTCGTACAGCTCGTACCGCTCCAGCGCGGCCCACCAGCGCCACGTCAGGAACGTCTCCCAGATCTCGTCCGGCGGGAAGTCGGGCAGTGCCTCCTCCACCGTGCAGCCCAGCGCCTCGAACGCGGCGAAGGAGTCGCGGCACAGCTCCAGCAGGCCCGGCTCGGTCGCCAGGTGGCCCTTCCAGTCGCCGACCCAGGCGATGCGGGCCCCGCCGACGCCCTTCCCCTCCCCCTCCACCAGGGAGCCGAGGTCGCCCTCGCCGCCCCGGTCGCGGTCGCGGGCGAGGTCGCGCGCGAGCGCGGCGAACACGCCCGGCTCCCCCTGTGCGCCGAGCGGCGCGCTCGGGTCGGGGCCCGCCATCACCCCGAGCAGCGCGGCGAGTTCGGGCACCGTGCGCGCCATGGGGCCCGCGACGGAGAGCTGCGCGATGAAGCCGGGCCCCGGCACGCGGCCCCACGTCGGGCGCATGCCGAGCACGTTGTTGAAGGCGGCGGGGTTGCGCAGCGAGCCCATGTAGTCGGAGCCGTCGGCGACGGGCACCATCCGCAGCGCCAGCGCGCTGGCCGCGCCGCCGCTGCTGCCGCCCGCCGTGCGGGAGGGGTCGTAGGCGCAGCCCGTCGTGCCCCACACCGGGTTGTACGTCTGCGAACCGAGGCCGAACTCGGGCGCGTTGGTCTTGCCGATGACGATCGCGCCCGCGTCCTTGATCCGCCGCACGGACAGGTCGTCCGAGGCGGCCACCCGGTCCGCGTAGAGGGGTGAGCCCTCCGTCCAGGGCAGGCCCTCGGCGGCGGCCAGTTCCTTCACGGCGTGCGGGAGGCCGTGCATCCAGCCCCGGTACTCGCCCGCCCTGAGCTGCCTGTCCCGCTCCCCCGCCAGCCTGACCGACTCCTCCGGGTCGCGCATGGCCACCAGCGCGTTGACGTGCGGATTGACGCGCTCGATGTGGGCGAGATAGGCGCGCATCACCTCGACGCAGGAGACGTCGCGGCGCCTGATGGCGCGCGAGAGTTCCAGCGCGTCCAGCGACACGATGTCCGACATGCGGGCTCCCTTCCTGCTGCCTGGGTCCTGCTGCCTGAGACCTGGGACGGTCCGTCATTCTGCTGCTCCTTCGCCCCGCCGACGAGAGCGAATCCGGCGTGTTCAGCCGCGTTCGGCCGTGTCAGCCGAAGCCGGGCACGACGAAGACGAGCCAGGTGAGCAGCGGGACGACGGCGACGACGACACCGCCGTACGTGAGCAGCCTGCGGTAGAAGGCGTCGCGGTCGGTGACCTTCACGTTCGCCATGACGATGGCGCCGTTGGTGGAGAACGGGCTGACGTCGACCACCGTGGCCGAGACGGCGAGCGCGGTGACCATGCCGATGGCGCCGATGCTGCCGTCCAGCAGGAACGGGACCGCCAGCGGGATGAGGGCTCCCATCAGCGCGGTGGAGGACGCGAAGGCGGAGACGATCGCGCCGATGTAGCAGAGCAGCAGCGCGGCGAGCACGGGTACGCCGACGTCGGCGACGGCGTGTCCCGCGTAGTCGATGGTGCCCATCTCCTCCAGCACCGCGACGTAGGTCAGCACCCCGCACACCAGCAGCACCGTGGGCCAGGCGACCTCGGACGGCGCCTTCCGGCACGCCTTCGGCGAGATGACGCTGAGCACGACGGCGATGGTGAGCGACATGAGGCCGACGTCCAGATCGAGGACGAGCGTGCCGAGCACGAGCACGACGAGCCCGCCGAGCGTGAGCGCCCGGTCCCGGTCGAGCCCCACCACCCCGGCGCCCTCCGCTTCCTCCCCTTCGGCGGGGGCCGCCTCCCCGCTCGCGGCGGCCCCGGCCCCCGCCGCACGGCGCGCGCGGTCGGCCCGTACGAGACGGGCGCCGCCGAACAGTACGAAGACGACGGCCGCGATCAGGATGTTGACGACCAGCGAGCCGAAGAAGAGGACGAGGGGGCTGCCGGGGATGTCGTTCTTCTCGACGACGCCGTTGACGATCGTGCCGTAGACGCTGATCGGCGAGAACGCGCCCGCCTGCGTACCGTGCACGACCATCGCGCCCATGAGCAGCGGGTTGATGCCGTGCCGGGCCGCGAGGTTGAGGGCGATCGGCGCGACGATCGCACACGCCGCGGGGCTGACGGCGCCGATCATCGTCAGCAGCGCGCCGATCCCGAACATCACCCAGGGGATGACGGCGATGCGCCCGCCCACCAGCCGTACGGACCGGCTCACCAGCCAGTCGGTCGTGCCGTTGGCCTTGGCGATGGCGAACAGATAGGTGACGCCGACCAGGACGACGAAGAGGTCCCCCGGGAAGCCCGCGAGGATATCGTCCTCGGTCAGACCGCCCGCGAGTCTCCCCACGAGGAAGGCGGCGGCGAAGGCCAGCACGCCCATGTTCACCGACAGCGCCGTGGCGATCACGAATGCGACGACCAACGCCGCGATGGATATCAGCTCCGGTGACACCGTGCCTCCTCGCACTCCCCGTGGACCAGTGGCTCACTGGCTAGCCCACTTTGGGGGCGGGTCAGGACGAAGTCAATGGGCTGGACACGGATTCACGCGGGAGGCGTCGCACCCGGAAGGAGGCGCGACGGGGTGTCCCCGCAGGGAGGCGACGGGTCACCGGGCGGGCCCGCACCGCACCACGCCCCGCACCACGCCCACGCCCCACGCCCGTTCACGCGCGGCGCGGCGTCACTGCACCCGGTCGGGTGACTTCGCCGGCGTGGACGACGAGGGGACGGGCGTCTCCAGCGGCCCGTGCTCACCGGTGCCCGGCGAGGACGTGCCCGCGTCCTCCGGGCCGTACCCGCCCTTCGCCTCCGCCGCCCCGGCGCCGTACCCGTCCTTCGCCCCGTAAGCGCGGTCCCGCGCCCGCAGCCAGGCCGTCGCCTCACGCGGCGGCATCGCGGCGGCGACCAGCCAGCCCTGCACCGCGTCGCAGCCCAGATCGCGCAGCCGCTCCCACGTCTCGTCGTCCTCGACGCCCTCCGCGACCACGAGCAGCCCGAGCGAGTGCGCGAGGTCCACGGTGCAGCGGACGATCTCCGCGTCCTCCGCGTCCACCGCGAGCCGGGCCACGAAGGAGCGGTCGATCTTCAGCTCGCTGACGGGCAGCCGCCGCAGATGCACCAGCGACGAGTAGCCGGTGCCGAAGTCGTCCAGGGACATCTTCACGCCGTGCCCCGTCAGCCCGGCGAGCGTGTCAGCGGCCCGCTGCGGGTCCTCCAGCAGCACATGCTCCGTGATCTCCAACTGGAGCGCCCCCGCGGGCACTCCGTGCCGGGCCAGCCGGGCCGCGATGGCGCCCGCGAACCCGGGTGTGTGCACGTCGCGCGGCGAGACGTTCACCGCGACGGGCACCGTCAGGCCGGAAGCGCGCCAGCGGGCTATCTGCGCGAGCGCGGTCTCCAGCACGTACTCCGTCAGGCGCGGCATCAGCCCGGACGTCTCCGCGATGGCGATGAACTCGTCCGGGGGCACCCGGCCCCGCTCCGGGTGCACCCACCGCACCAGTGCTTCGAGCCCGGAGACGACGCCGTCGAAGCCGACCTTGGGCTGGTAGTGCAGCTCCACCTCGCCCGCGTCGAGCGCGCGGCGCAGATCGGCCAGCAGGCCGAGCCGGTCCGGGGTGTTGCCGTCGCGCGTGGCCTCGTACACCTCGACGCCCGTGCGGTCCCGCTTCGCCTCGTACATCGCCACGTCGGCCCGGCGCAGCAGCCCCTCCGCCTCCCGCGCGTGGTCGGGGAAGACGGCGACGCCCGCGCTGGCCTCCAGCACCAGCGTGAGCCCGTCGAGGTCGAGCGGCGAGCCGAGCGCGGACACGAGCGCGCGGGCGACGCGCTGCGCGCTCGTCGTGGAGTCGGCGAGCGGGAGCAGCACGGCGAACTCGTCGCCGCCCAGCCGCGCCGCCTCCGCGCCGCGCGGGAGCGCGGTCCGCAGCCGCTCGGCTATCTGCAACAGCAGCCGGTCGCCCGCGAGATGGCCGAGTGTGTCGTTGACGGAACGGAAGCGGTCGAGGTCGATCAGGACGAGCGCGGAGCGCGCTCCCGTGCGGTCAGCCTCGTCCAGCGCCGACCAGGTGCGCTCCAGCAGCCACTGGCGGTTGGGCAGCCCGGTGAGCGGGTCCCGCAACTGCTCCTCGGCGCGGGCGCGGGCGATCCGCAGCGTGGAGTCGAGCGCGATGAGCGGCACCGCGAACAGCGGGAGCAGCAGCGGCGTGGCGACCGCGACGACGGCGATCAGCGGCGAGATGCCGAGCAGCGCGAGCGCGACGATGCCCTGGCGCAGCAGCGCCGTGCGCAGCGCGGTGGGCAGCCCGGTCTTGCGCGGCGCGAGGGAGTACCAGGACAGCCCGCGGGTGACCAGCAGATACACGCAGGCGGCGAGGACGATGCCGGGCAGCGCGAGGAGGTCCCAGCGCACGGGCTCCCAGGGCTGTTCGACGGAGGGACGGATGCCGAAGGCGGCGAGGGCGAGGGCCGCGGCACCGATGCCGAGGATGTCGACGGCGCCGTGGACGACGGCCTGCCGCCAGCGGTGGCGCCGCGCCCCGGCGACGAGCAGCACGACGGCGAGGCTCACCAGCACGGCGGGCACCCAGCCGTAGAGCAGCAGGATCGCGAGGGTGAGCGCGGCGCCCGAGCCGGTGCCGCCCCACCAGCGGTCGCGCCCGAGTGCGACGAGGTGGCCGACGACGATGCCCGTGAGCACGGCGATGGACCAGCCCGCCGTGCCCGCGGGGAACAGCGCGTGGCCGCCGAGCAGGACGCGGCAGACGCCGACGGCCAGCGCGACCCCGGCCACGGCGACGGCCGCGAACGGCAGCCCCGGCACCCTCAGCGAGGCGGCCCGCTGGAACCAGGGCATGTCCTCGGCGGCGCTCATGGACCCGCCCGTACGCCCGCCCGCCTCAGAGGGCAGGCGGGAGTACGGGGGGCGGTGACCCCCGGGGGTTTCCTGCATGCCGGTCCCTCTCACTGCCGTCCGTGCCTGCCCTCGCCACGACAGGCTCCCGCTTCAACAGTAGGACGCACACTGCTGCCAGGGGCAGCGATCGGCCGGGGTTGCCACAACGCGTTCCGGCCGAACTGGCGGATGTGCCCTGCGCTGTACGAGTGCTGTGCGGATTCAGTGAGAGGCCCGGAACGAAACTGGTGGGGTTCGTGGGGCACTTGCACAACAGTGAGGGAGGAGAGGGGAAACGTTCATGTGGCCTTCTCCTCCTCGGGCGGCGTGACGGCCGCTTCACGGGCGGCATCGGGCCCCTCCTCCAACAGAACCGCAAGGCCGTCATCGTCCAGAATCGGCACCTTCAACTGGACCGCTTTGTCGTACTTGGAGCCGGGATTGTCACCCACAACGACGAACGCGGTCTTTTTTGAAACCGACCCGGTGACCTTCGCCCCGCGCGACTGGAGTGCCTCCTTGGCGCCGTCCCGGGTGTACGTCCCGAGGGTGCCCGTGACGACGATGGCGAGCCCCTCCAGCGGGCGCGGCCCCTCCTCACCAGTGGACTCCTCCTCCATGCGGACCCCGGCCGCGCGCCACCGCTCGACGATCTCGCGGTGCCAGTCCTCAGCGAACCACGCCTTGAGCGAGGCGGCGATGGTGGGTCCCACGCCCTCCGTCGCGGCCAGCTCGGCCTCGTCCGCCTCGGCGATGCGGTCCAGCGAACGGAACTCGCGCGCCAGCGCCTCGGCCGCCACCGGGCCCACATGACGGATCGACAGACCGGTGATGACGCGGGCCAGCGGGCGCTCCTTGGCCGCCGCGACGTTCTCCAGCATGGCCAGCGTGTTCTTCTTCGGCTCGCCCTTCTGGTTGGCGAAGACGGTGACGACCTTCTCCTCGCCCGTCTTCGGATCGCGCTTGGGCAGACCGCTGTCCTGGTCCAGCACATGCGCCTTGATGGGCAGCAGATCCTCGACGGTCAGATCGAAGAGCCCGCCCTCGTCCTTGAGCGGCGGCTCGGCGGGCTCCAGTGGCTGGGTGAGGGCGCTGGCCACGACATAGCCGAAGTGCTCGACGTCCAGGCACTTGCGGCCCGCGAGATAAAAAATCCGCTCCCTGAGCTGCGCGGGGCAGGAGCGCGCGTTGGGGCAGCGCAGATCGATGTCGCCCTCCTTCATGGGGCGCAGCGCCGTGCCGCAGTCCGGGCACTCGGACGGCATCTCGAACTCGCGCTCGCTGCCGTCCCGCAGATCGGCGACGGGCCCCAGGATCTCGGGGATGACATCGCCCGCCTTGCGCAGCACCACGGTGTCCCCGATGAAGACGCCCTTGGACTTGACGACCTCCTGGTTGTGGAGGGTGGCGAACTCGACCTCGGAGCCCGCTACCGTGACGGGCTCCACCACCGCGTAGGGCGTGACCCGGCCCGTACGGCCCACTCCCACCCGGATGTCCACCAGCTTGGTGTTGACCTCCTCCGGCGCGTACTTCCAGGCGATGGCCCAGCGCGGGGCGCGCGAGGTGGAGCCCAGGCGGCCCTGGAGGCGGATCTCGTCCACCTTGACCACGACGCCGTCGATCTCGTGCTCGACGGAGTGGCGGTGCTCGCCGTAATAGGCGATGAACTCGCGGACGCCTTCGAGCCCCTCGACCACCTTGCCGTGCGTGGAGGTGGGCAGGCCCCACTCGCGCAGCAGGTCGTACGTCTCCGAGAGACGGTCGATCCCGAAGCCCTCGCGGGCGCCGATGCCGTGCACCACCATGTGCAGCGGGCGGGTCGCCGTGACCTTCGGGTCCTTCTGGCGCAGCGAACCCGCCGCCGCGTTACGGGGGTTGGCGAACGGCTTCTCGTCCGCCTCTACAAGCCGCGCGTTCAGCTCCTCGAAGCGCTCCATCGGGAAGAACACCTCGCCGCGCACCTCGACCAGATCGGGCACGCGGTCCCCGCTCAGCCGCTCGGGGATGTCCGCGATCGTGCGCACATTGGGCGTGATGTCCTCGCCCGTGCGGCCGTCGCCGCGGGTGGCGGCGCGGGTGAGGCGCCCGTGCTCGTAGGTGAGGTTGACGGCCAGGCCGTCGACCTTCAGCTCGCACAGGAAGTGGTACTCCACGCCCTCCAGTTCACGCGCGACGCGATCGGCCCACTCGCCCAGCTCCTCGTCGTCGAACGCGTTGTCCAACGAGAGCATCCGCTCCCGGTGCGCTACCTCGGTGAACTCCGTCTCGTACTGCCCGGCCACCTTCTGGGTGGGCGAATCGGGCGTCACCAGCTCGGGGTGCGCCTCCTCGACCGCCTCCAGCTCGCGCAACAGCCGGTCGAACTCGGCGTCGCTGACGACGGGCGCGTCCTTCACGTAGTACCGGAAGCGGTGCTCCTCGATCTGCTCCGCCAGTCGCGCGTGCTTCTCCCGCGCCTCCGCGGGGACCCCTGTCCGCGCCTGCTGCTGACCAGCCACCGTGTCGTCCTCCCGTTACTCAGGGTTGTCAGCGAGTGATCTCGCGGCCTGGACGCAGTGCGCGAGAGCCGTACGCGCATAGGCGGGCGAAGTGCCCGCCAGCCCGCACGCCGGAGTGACCACGACCGACTCCGCGAGGAGTGCCGGGGACAGCCCGAGCCTGCGCCACAGCGACCTGACACCCCCGACGCTACCGGCAGGGTCTGACAATCCCCCGGCACCGGGCTCCAGCGTCGGCACGACTCCCGCGAACAGCGCGGTGCCGCCCTCGACCGCCTCGCCGAGCGCGTCGTAGAACTCCGCGTCCTCACTCTCGGTGAGCAGCGTCGCGTCGAAGGAGATCCCGTCGGCCCCCGCGCGCCGCAGCAGCCCGAACGGCACGCCCGGCGCGCACGAGTGGACCACCACGGGCCCGTCGTGCAGCTCCGTCAGCTCCCGCAGCGCGCCCTCCACGACGGCGCGGTCCACGGCGGCGTGGGTGCGGTAGCCGCTCGCTGTGCGCACGCTGCCGCGCAGCACCGGCGTCAGCGACGGCTCGTCGAGCTGGAGCACGACGCGGGCGCCCGGCACCCGTCTGCGCACATCGGCGAGGTGGTCCCGCAGCCCTTCGGCCAGCGAGGCGGTCAGATCGCGGCAGGCACCGTGGTCACCGAGTACGGCCTCGCCGTTGCGCCGCTCCAGCGCGGCGGCCAGGGTCCAGGGGCCGACGGCCGAGACCTTCAGCGCGCCCTCGTACCCCTGGGTGAACTCCTCCAGCGCGTCCAGGTCCTCGCCCAGCCACGACCTGGCCCGCCGGGTGTCCCGGCCCGGACGGTCGCTCAGCCGCCAGCCGCTGGGCTCCACATGCGCGTACAGCTCCACCAGCATCCCGATGGTCCGCCCGATCATGTCCGCGCCAGGACCGCGCGCGGGCAGCTCCGGGAGGTACGGGAACCGCTCGAAGGTCCCCGTGACCGTCCGCGCCGCCTCCCGCGCGTCCTCGCCCGGCATCGACCCGATACCGGTCGCGGCGGCCGTGCCCCACGGGAACCCCTGCGTCGTCTCACTCACACCACTCACGCCCGGAAGCGTACGTGCGTGGACCGGACGGGGTGCGCACGTGGTGGCCGTGATCGGCCGGTCAGCCGCCCGGACGCACGGACAGGTCCGTGACCTCGGAGCCGCGCGGCAGGTCGAGCGCGGTGAGGAGCGTGGTGGCCACCGCTTCCGGGGTGACCCACTTCTCCGCGTCGTACTCCTTGCCCTCCAGCCGGTGCACCTTCTCCTGCATGGGCGTGGCCGTACGCCCCGGGTACACGGACGTGACGCGCACGCCGTTGCCGCCCTCCTCGCCGCGCAGCGCGTCGGCGAGGGCCTTCAGGCCGTGCTTGCTGGCCGCGTACGCGCCCCAGTGGGGGTTTGCGCGCAGCCCGGCGCCCGAGTTGACGAACAGGACGTGGCCGCGGGCCTGACGGAGCTGGGGCAGCAGCAGCCGCGTCAGCTCGGCGGGGGCGACGAGGTTGGCGGCGAGCATGGTGTTCCATACCTTCGCCGACGTATCGCCGATCTCGCCCAGCTCGATCACGCCCGCGATGTGGTGGAGGGAGTCCAGGGTTTCGGGGAGCGCCTGGTGACTGAGCGCCCACGAGAGACGTTCCGGCTCGGCGAGGTCGCCCACGAGGGTGTGGGCGCCATCGAAGCGGTCGGCCAGTTCCTTGGCGCGGGCCGCGTTGCGGGCCAGCAGCCATGTGTCGTCGCCACGGGCCAGCAGTCGCTCCGCGACCACGGCCCCGATCCCTGACCCGGCCCCGGTGATGAGATGTGTTGCCATCCCCCAATGATCCCCCTTCGCGGGGTGCGGAAGGAAACGGGGGGTTCCCGCTTCACGGGAGTGTTGCGCGGGACGGGTCCCCTTCGCGGGGTGCGGAAGGAAACGGGGGGTTCCCGCTTCACGGGGGTGTTGCGCGGGACGGTTGGCCCGTGCGGTGCGCACTGTAGGGTCCCGCGCTGATTTTTGTGCCGCTGCACGGGGTACGGGGCGCTGCGCGTGTGGCTTGGCGCCGTGTTCGGGTGCGGGTGGGTGGCTTCGGCGCGGCGTGTGGTGCGGTGCGTCGCGGCTGGCGCCGCGTGGTTCTTGGCTTGTGCCGGTGGCCGTGTGGGGTGTGTGGGTGGGGGGTGTCCGGTGCCGGGGTGGGGTGTCTCCTCGGCGTGAAGGTTTCGTTTTCGGCTTTCTGCCGGTGACTTTCTCGACCTGCGGGGACACCCCACCCCGTCCCCGTCCCGCCGGTGGCCCGCTGTCCGGTTCCGGGTGCGCCGAGGCCCACCCCCCTTCGCGGGGTGCCACTCCTTGCCATGCGGCGGCACGAAAACCAGCGCGGGACCTAC
>NZ_BAAGSO010000078.1:106872-283634 GCF_054782395.1 Streptomyces daliensis
CTCCACAGGGCAACCTGTCCCGCGCAACACCCTCGGCGAAGGGGTGCGCCTACCCGGTTGCCCCCTGGGGTCTCGTTCGCGTGCTGCGGGCCGGTGGGTGGGTTGTGCCCACCCTCCCCCAGCTACCGCTGGGCGGTGCCCCCTCGCCATGCGGAACGCCTGCCCACAACGATGGTGGGCCGTCGCCGTCGGCTTCCCGTGGCAGGGCTGGGCCCCTCCAGTACGGCACCGGTCCACAACGTGGGAACAAGCGGAGGAGGCACCGGCTGGAGGTTGGCCACCGGGTGGGAGGGGACGTGGTGGGGTGTCCCCGCAAGTGGTGGCGACGAGTATGTACAGACAGCCGAAAAGCCGACACCACGGCACCGACCCCCACCACACACCAACCCCACAACCACGGTCGCAACCCAGAATCACGCGGCGCCAGCCGCGTACTACCGGTCCATACGCCGCGCCGTAGCCACACAGCCGCACCCGGCGAAGAGACCGCACCCCCGCGCAGCGTCCCGCACCCCGTGCAGCCGCACAAAAATCAGCGCGGGACCCTACGGCACCCACCACACCGGCGAACCGTCCCGCGCAACACCCCCGACGAACGGGCCAACCCCCCGTTTCAATCCGCCCCCCGTGAAGAGGGACACACCCCGAAAGGCGCCCCTCTGTGTGAGAGGAGGACCCTGTGAGGCCATCACCCCGTGCCCCGTGAAGCGGCACCCCCGGTGAAGCGGCAACCCCCCGTTTCATTGTCAGCCCGTGAGGGCTGAAAGCGCGTCAGCGCCCGTGTCGGCGAAGACGACCAGTTCGGACAGCGGGCGCGGGAGGAATCCCTCCGCCTCCATGCGCCGCATCTGCTGCTCCAGCCCGTCGTAGAAACCGGCGGTGTTCAAGACGACCACCGGCTTCACATGCATCCCGTGCTTCTTCAGCTCCAGGATCTCGGTCGCCTCGTCGAGCGTCCCCGTGCCCCCCACCATCACCACGATCGCGTCGGCGCGCTGCAACAGCAGCGCCTTCCGCTCGGCGAGGTCGGCGGTGATGATCATCTCGTCGGCGCCCTCGCGGGCCTTGGCCGCCAGGAACTCTACGGAGATCCCCACCAGCCGTCCCCCGGCCCCCTGCACCCCGTCCGCGACGACCTTCATCAGGCCCACGTCGGAGCCTCCCCAGACGAGGCTGTGTCCGCGCTTGCCGATAAGCTCGGCGAACTCACGGGCAGGTTCGGTGTACACGGCGTCGAGTTCGGCGGCGGAGCAGAAGACACAGATGTTCAGGGGGGAACTGTCCTTGGCGACCATGGACAGCAGCCTAAGCCGCGGCCGTCCTGGCGTTCACGCCGGTCACATGGTCGTCTGCGGTGACAATTCGCTCGCGCAGCGGCTCTCCCGGGAGCTGGCCACCGTGTACGGGCAGCGCGTCACCGTCGTGCTCCCTTCGCTGCGCGGCGGCGATCACGGGCCGCAGATCGCGGAGCTGGTGGAGAACGCGGAGCTGCGCGTCGAGGCCGTGGAGGCCAGCATTCCGGACGATGCGGCGCTGCTGCGCGCCGGCGTCGAGCGGGCCAGCGCGCTGGCGCTGACATCGGGCGACGACCAGCTCAACATCCACATCGCGCTGCGCGCCCGTCGCATCAACCCCGAACTGCGCCTGGTCATCAGGATGTTCAACCCGACGCTGGGCGGCTATCTGGAGGACCTGCTGGACCGGGCCGTGCGCGTGCGGCGCCCAGGCCTGGACCGCAGGGCGCTCGACGCGACGACCACGGTGCTCTCGGACTCCGACACGGCCGCGCCCTCGCTCGTCGCCGCCGCCGTCGTCGGCAGCGACAAGATCGTGTACGCGGAGGGACTGCTGCTGCGGGCCAAGGAACGCACCCTTGGCACCGTCGGCCGCCGCAACCCGCTGTGCACCCTCGCGCTGCTCCCCGGGCCCGAGGACTCGGACGAGGGCTGCGACGAGGAGGCCCCGGACGGCGCGGCGGCCGGGAGCGCAACCGACGGCGCCCGGCAGCGGCACGAGGGGCCCGTGCTGCTGCCGGGCGAGGAGGAGCTGGCGGGGCTGCCGCAGGACAGGGGCGCCGTCGTCCTGGAGGCGATCACGCGGCGGCCGAGCGCCTCGTCCGTGCGGGCGCCCCGGCTGCCGAGGCTGCTGGCGTTCAAGGAGCTGTTCTCGGCGCGGCTGCGGTATTCGCTGCTGGCGATGACGGCCGTGCTGCTCACGCTCGCCTCCCTGAACTGGGTGATGAGCGGTGAGACCGTGCTGCACGCCGCCTATGTGACGCTGCTGGACTTCTTCGCGATCAACGAGCCGAAGACCGACGAACCGGCCGACGAGCAGGTGCTCCAGTTGCTGGCGGGCCTCGCGGGGCTGATGATGCTGCCGCTGCTGCTGGCCGTCGTCCTGGAGAGCTACGGCGCGTTCCGCAAGGCCACCTATCTGCCGGACCCGCCGCGCGGGCTGTCGGGCCATGTGGTGCTGCTGGGGCTGGGCAAGGTCGGGACGCGGGTGCTGGACCGGCTGCTGGAGCTGGGCATCCCCGTCGTGTGCATAGAGCGGGACCACGAGGCGCGCGGCATAGCGAAGGCGCGCGCGAAGCGGGTGCCGACGTTGATCGCCGACGTGACGGAGGACGGCGTCCTGGAGGCCGCGAAGATCAAGCGGAGCCGCGCGCTGCTCGCCCTCACCAGCAACGACGGCATCAACCTGGAGGCATCGCTCTCCGCACGGCAGATCAAGCCGGGGCTGCGCGTGGTGATGCGGCTGTTCGACGACGACTTCGCCGCGACGGTCTACCGCACCCTGCGCGACACGTACCCGTCGTCCCAGACCCGCAGCCGCAGCGTCTCGGCCCTGGCCGCGCCCGCGTTCGGCGGCGCGATGATGGGCCGTCAGGTGCTGGGCGCGATCCCCGTGGGGCGGCGCGTGCTGGTCTTCGCCGTCGTGGACGTGGGCGGCAACCCGATGCTGGAGGGGCGGACGGTGGCCGAGGCGTTCGAGCCGGGCGCGTGGCGCGTCGTCGCCCTCGACGTGGCCACCGAGGACGAGCGGCGCGAGGATCTGACGTCCTTCTCCTCGACGGGCGAGGGCGAACTGGAGTGGCGGCTGCACCCGGGGCAGGTGCTGAACCCCGGCGACCGGGTCGTGGTCGCCGCGACCCGGCGCGGCCTCGGAGCCCTGCTTTCCGCAGGCGCGGGCACGACCCGCTCCCCCATCCCCGGAACGGGTGAACACCGCGTCAGCGACGCGGTGTCGGGGCGTCGCACCGATACGCGCTGACGGGCGCGGCTCCGGGCGTACCGTTTCGAGTGTCGACTCAGAACGGAGACCCGCATGCCTGAGCCCGCTGACATCAGCACCGACACCTTCGGACATCGAGTACGCCGGGCACGCGAGCGCAACGGGCAGACGAGGGCGGTTCTCGGCGGACTCGTCGGCCGAAGCGCCGCATGGGTGAAGGCCATCGAGAACGGGCGTCTCCAAGTCCCCCGTCTACCCCTGCTCCTCCACCTCGCCGACGTGCTCGGAGTGCGCGATCTCGCCGACCTGACCGGAGACGACCGCGTGACCGCCGCCAGTGCCACCAAGGGCGCGCACGCCGCGCTGCCCGCCGTCAGTGCGGCGCTGACCGACTACCGGCTGTCCAGCGCCGGGGAAGTCCCCCAGAGCGCCGACGAGCTGAGCCGTCGCGTCACGCACGCCTGGGCTGTGTGGCACGGCAGCGGACAACACCGCAGCCGCGTCGCCGAGGTCCTGCCCAACCTGCTCGCGGATGCCCAGCACTCGGCCCGCGCCCTCGACGGCGCCGATCGGCGCCGCGCGCTGATCGCGCTCGCCGAGACCTACCACCTGGCGCAGCTCTACCTGAGCTTCCAGCCCGCTCCCGAACTGGTCATGCTCACCGGCGATCGGGCCATGGCGGCAGCCCAGGACGCCGACAGCCCACGCGCGATGGCTGCCGCCGCCTGGTACATGAACCACGTGTTCCGCGACGCGGGCGAACGGCACGAGGCACGGGTCGATCTCGCGATGAAGGCCGCGGACCTGCTGAGGCCCGGACACGCGCCGGAAGACCTGGCGCGCTGGGGGATGCTGCACCTGGCCGCAGCCCTGTCGTACGCGAAGGTCGGCCGCAGGGGGGACGCCGAGCGGTTCTGGGAGCGGGCCGACGACGCCGCGCGCCGCCTCGGCGACGGCTACACCCACCCCTACCTGATCTTCGGCCGGGACATGGTCGACGCGTACGCCGTCACCATGCGGGCCGACCTCGTCCAGCCAGGGGCGGCGGTCCAGGCGGCGAATGCCGTGACTGTCGACAACATGCCGTCGGCGACCCGCCGCAGCTTCCACGAGATCGAGATGGCCCGTGCGTACGCGTTGCGGGGAGAGAAGGTCGCCGTGCTGCACCTGCTGAAGCGCGCGTTCGCGCACTCCCCGGAGACCATCCGGTACAACCTGTTCGCGCAGGCCACGCTCCGGGAGACGCCGGACACCGGAGTGGTACGGGACGACTTGCGGTATCTGCGCTCGCAGCTGGGGATCACAGGGTAAGGGGCCCGTCCGGGGGCCGACGGTGGCGGGCGATTTGCGCCCGGAACGGGCGAACACCGCGCCGTAGACGCGGTGTTCGCCCCTCGTTCTCACCGGGCACCCGGCCAGCGCCAGGGCCCAGCGGCCAGCGGCCGGCGACTAGCGGCGGTAGTGGAAGATGCCCCACGTGAGGTGCTTCGCGCGTCCGCCGTCGACCCAGTGGCCCAGGCCCTTCTTCATCGAGGTGAGGTAGTCCGAGCTGACCCGCTGGCCCAGTCCCTCGCCCTCCTGGCGCTCCGTCTCCTCCAGGACGCGCCCGTAGTGGTTGACGAGCTGGTCCCGGTGCTCCTCGAAGCCGTCGCCCTCGACGGGGGTGAACCCGAGCCTCTTGAGGTTGCGGCCGTAGAAGTCGGGCGAGCCCATGTCGTCCAGGTGGATGCGGTCCAGGATGGGCTGGAGCACCTCCTCCGGGCAGCCGTCGGCGGCCATGGGGTCGGTGAAGATGAGCTGGCCGCCCTTCTTCAGCACCCGCGCCACCTCCTCCAGCACGCGCAGCCGGTTGCCGCTGTGCAGGAAGGCGTCCTGGGACCAGATGACGTCCACGCTGTCATCGGGGTACGGGATGCTCTCGAAGGAGCCGTCCGTCACCTCGATCTTGTCGGTGAGCCCGCGCTGCGCGTTCAGTTCGCGGGCGCGCTGGTTCTCGACCTCGCTCAGGTTGAGCGCGAGGACGCGGCAGCCGTGGTTCTCGGCGAGATAGCGCGCCGAGCCGCCGAAGCCCGAGCCGAGGTCGAGCACAACCGATTCCTCGGTCAGCCCGAGCTTGCCCGCCATCCGCGCGACGGTGCGGCGGCTGGCGTCGGCTATCGGCTCCTTGTCGCCCTCGTAGAGGCCGATGTGGATGTCCTCGCCGCCCCAGACCGCCGAGTAGAACGTGTCGGCGTCCGGGGAGTTGTAGTAGCTGCGGGCCGTACTGACGACGGAGGAGTACGCGTCCTCCGCGTCCTCCATGCGGTACTCCTTCTCCGCCACGTGGACGAAGAAGTCGGGCTGCTCGTCCTTGTACGTGTGCTGGAAGTCGCCGTACGTCTCCACCCGCTGGAACCCGACCTCGGACATGAGGCGACGGGTGTAGTCCTTGCGGAGCGGGAACATGTTGAGGTGGTAGACGGAGTTGTCGTGGAAGTTGTACCGCATGCGGCACAGCCCCTCGTCCAGGAACTCCGGCTCCACCGAGACGTCCTCGCCGCAGTAGTAGAAGGTGTGCTTGCTTGAGTATCCCCGGTCCAGCATCGCGTCGTAGTTACGCTGATCCAGGATGAGGATTCCGTCGTGCTTCAGCATCGCGTAGAACTCCGCAAGTGCCTTTCGACGGTCACGCTCCGAGAAGAGATGGGTGAAGGAATTTCCCAGACAGACGATCGCGTCGTACTCGCCGTGAACGTCACGGTTGAGCCAACGCCAGTCCGCCTGCACGACGCGCAGAATGTGATCGCCGTGCTTCATTCCATTTTCGAAGGCCATCGCGAGCATATCGGCACTGCCGTCCGCGCTCACGGTCTCGAAACCGGCCTCCAGCAGACGCACCGAGTGGAACCCGGTGCCCGTCGCGACGTCGAGTACGCTCCGCACCCCGCGCTTGCGCAGCAGGTCGATGAAGAAATTGCCTTCGCTCTGTGTTCTCTTCTCCCAGTCTATGAGAGAGTCCCACTTCTCGACGAAGCTAGGTACGTATTCTTCGGTGTAGTGCCCGGTTTCCCGGACCTCCACGGGGTTGTCTCCGAACTCCTGTACCGGTCGCGCGGTAATGACGAAACCTCCACTAGCGAGACGGTGGCCTACGGCGCGGCCACCCAGGACGCCTCAATCGCCAGGTCACGGGAACCGCGCTCGGACTCAGCGCATACCTATCCGAGCCCACGAGATCTATGCCACCAACTGCCGGACACACCGGTTTCATTGATGTAAAAAGGCGCTCCGACCAGCATCTTCACCGTCCCAGATTTCCGGGGCCCCGCCCGCACGTAAACCAGGACAGTTGGGTATGCTGCGATCCCAGCACGACAATTCGGCACAGCACGCACCGAACACGGCGAGACCACATGGCTAAGAGCACCTCGTTCAGCACCCGCGACATCGGCATAGATCTCGGCACGGCCAACACCCTGGTCTATGCCAGAGGGCGTGGGGTGATCCTCAACGAACCCTCCGTCGTCGCCGTCGACTCCCGCAGCGGAAAGGTCCTCGCCGTCGGCACCGAGGCCAAGGAGGCGGTGGGCCGCACCCCCGGCACGATCACGGCGACGCGCCCGCTCAAGGGCGGCGTCATCACGGACTTCGAGGCGACGGAGGGGATGCTGCGGCACTTCATCCGCGCGGCGAAGGTCGGCCGCGTCCGCTCCCCGCGCGTGATCGTCTGCGTGCCGAGCGGGGTGACGGGCGTGGAGCGGCGCGCGGTGCTCCAGACCGCGACGCGGGCCGGGGCACGGTCCGTGCACCTCATCGAGGAGCCGATGGCCGCGGCGATCGGCGCGGGGCTGCCGGTGCACGAGGCGCGCGGCTCGATGGTCGTGGACATCGGCGGCGGCAGCACGGAGATCGCGATCATCTCGCTGGGCGGCATGGTCGCGACGCACTCAGCCCGTATCGCGGGGGACGCGCTGGACGCGGCCATAGCGTCGTACATCGAGACACACCACGCGATGGCCGTCGGCGAGCGCACGGCGGAGGAGATCAAGATGTCCCTCGGTACGGGTGAGAGCTTCCCCGTGCGGGGGCGGGACAAGAACACCGGCATGCCCAAGACCGTCGAACTGGACGCGGCGGCGATCGAGGAGGCGGTGGAAAAACCGGTCACCGCGATCATCGACGCGGTACGCACCGCGTTCACCGAGTGCCCGCCCGAACTGTACGGCGACATCATGGAACGCGGCATCGTCCTCACCGGTGGCGGTGCGCTGCTGCACGGGCTGGACGAGCGGCTGGCGGAGGCGACGGGAATGCCGGTCATCGTCGCCGACGAGCCTCTGGGCTGCGTGGCCGTTGGCACGGGGCGCTGCCTCGAGGAGTTCGACAAACTGGGCTCGGGGGCGGTGGCGTAACACTCCCTTCGCGGGGTGCGGAAGGAAACGGGGGGTTACCCCTTCACCGGTTGCGCTCCCTCACAGGGCACGACGTTGACCGCCTCACGGGGTGCGTGTTTCTCGTGGGGGTGCGCCTGCTGTGGGTGCCCCTTTGGGGGTTCGTTCGCGTGGTGCGGGCCGGTGGCACGGGTTGTGCCCACCCGTCCCGCCGACGGGACGATTGCCCACAACAGTTTCGGCGCCGTCGCCTGGCGGGGTGCCGTCGTGTGGCTTGGCGTCGTGTTCGGGTGCGGCTGTGTGGCTCCGGCGCGGCGTATGGACCGGCACGACGCGGCTGGCGCCGCGTGGTTCTTGGCTTGCGCCGGTGGCCGTGTGGGGTGCCTGTGTGGTGGGGGTCGGCGCCGCGCCGGGGTGTCTCCTCGGCGTGAAGGTTTCGTTGTCGGCTTTCGGCCGGTGACTTTCTCGACCTGCGGGGACACCCCACCGCGTCCCCTCCCACCCGGTGGCCAACCTCCGGCCGGTGGCCCCCGAGGCTGTTCCCATGCTGTGTGCCCGCACAGCACCACTGCCGTGCGCCCGCCCCCGGTGCCTCGTCGGCACCAGTGCGCCACTGCCGTGCGCCTGCCTGGACGCCTCGCCGGAGGGGCTCCGCCCCTGCGGGCGGCGCCTTGGTGGTGACGGTGCCACCCCTGTTGTGCGCCCGCCCCTGCTGCGGGCGGCACCACCCCTGTTGTGCGCCCGCCCCGTGCCGCACCCGAGGCGCCCAGCCCAGCCACCCCTGTTGTGGGCAAGCGTCCCGCTCGGCGGGACGGGTGGGCACAACCCGTGCCACCGGCCCGCAGCACGCGAACGAAACCCCAGGGGGCAACCCGGTAGGCGCACCCCCGCACCGGGGGCGTTGCACGGACAGTCAGCCCGGGGTGTGGGGACCGTAGGGTCCCGCGCTGGGGGTGGGCCGCCACACGGCAAGGCGACACAGTCGCACCCCGCGAAGAGGGGGTGGGCCTCGGCCGACCCGGAACCGGGCAGTGGGCCACCGGCGGGACGGGGACGGGGTGGGGTGTCCCCGCAGGTCGAGAAAGTCACCGGCCGAGAGCCGTAAACGAAACCTTCACGCCGAGGAGACACCCCACCCCGGCACCGGACACCCAAGAACACGCGCCCACAACCACGGCCGAAACCCGGAATCACGCGGCGCAAGCCGCGAACTACCGATCCACACGCCGCGCCGAAGCCACCCACCCGCACCCGGAAACGGCACCCAGCCCAGCGCAGCGCCCCGTGCTGCGGCACAAAAACCAGCGCGGGACCCTACGGTGCCCACCTGAGACGTCAGCCGTCCCGCGCAACACCCCCGTGAAGCGGAGGAACCCCTCACCGCAGCCGCGCCACCCGCACAGCGCACCCCTACGTGAGAGGAGCACCCCGTGCAGGCCTCACCTCGCACCCCGTGCAGGGGTGCGGCCCGGTGAAGGGGCAACCCCCCGTTTCCTGCCGCCCCCCGCGAAGGGAGCCGCACCCCGCGAAGGGGGACGTTCCGTTGAGGCGATCGTCGCGGAGCCCACCACGCGCGTGCCGTCGTACAGCACGATCGCCTGCCCCGGCGCCACCCCACGCTCGGGCTCACTGAACCGCACCCTCAGCACACCCGTACCGTCGGCGCCCGGCTCGAGTTCCGCGCTGACCTCGGTCTCCCCACCGTGCGCACGGAGCTGAGCGGTGTAGTTTCCCGCGCCCGCCGGAGGCGCCCCGCACCAGCGGGGCCTGACCGCCGTCAGCGCGATGACGTCCAGCGCGGCGGCCGGGCCCACGGTGACGGTGTTGTCGACGGGCGAGATGTCCAGGACGTAGCGGGGCTTGCCGTCGGCCGCCGGGTGGCCGATGCGCAGGCCCTTGCGCTGGCCGATCGTGAAGCCGTACGCGCCCTCGTGCGTGCCCAGCTTCTGGCCGTCCTCGTCGACGATGTCGCCCTCCGACCTGCCGAGACGGTTCGCGAGGAAGCCCTGGGTGTCGCCGTCGGCGATGAAGCAGATGTCGTGGCTGTCGGGCTTCTTGGCGACGGCGAGGCCCCGCCGCTCGGCCTCGGCGCGGATCTCGTCCTTCGTGGTGAGCGTGTCGCCGAGCGGGAACATGGCGTGCGCGAGCTGCCGCTCGTCCAGCACCCCGAGCACATAGCTCTGGTCCTTGGCCGCGTCGCTCGCGCGGTGGAGTTCGCGGGTGCCGTCCTCGCGGGTGACGACGGTGGCGTAGTGGCCTGTGCAGACGGCGTCGAAGCCGAGGGCGAGCGCCTTGTCGAGGAGGGCCGCGAATTTGATCTTCTCGTTGCAGCGCAGGCACGGGTTGGGTGTGCGCCCCGCCTCGTACTCGGCGACGAAGTCCTCGACCACGTCCTCACGGAAGCGTTCGGCGAGGTCCCACACGTAGAACGGGATGCCGATGACGTCGGCGGCGCGGCGCGCGTCGCGGGAGTCCTCGACCGTGCAGCAGCCGCGCGCGCCCGTACGGAACGACTGCGGGTTGGCGGAGAGGGCCAGGTGGACACCGGTGACGTCGTGTCCTGCTTCGGCGGCGCGGGCGGCGGCGACGGCGGAGTCGACGCCGCCGGACATGGCGGCGAGCACACGGAGACGGCGCGGGCGGCTGGGGGTGTCAGTCATAACCTCTCCAGGGTAGACGGAACCGCCCGGCCACTCGCGGGCGTTATGCGGAGCATGGAACGGATCTCTCGGCGCGCCCTGGTCCTCGGAGGCGCCGGCGCGGTGGCGTTGGGCACAGCAGGGGCGCTGACCTGGGACAAGGGCTCGCGTCTGTGGTGGCGGCTGCCCGGCGTGGACAAGCAGCGAACGGAAGGTGAGGTCGATTACCCCGGTGCCAAGTGGGTCCCCGCCTCGGCGGCGAACCTCCGCACGGCGGACCGCCCCGATGATTACGCGGTCGACCGCATCGTCATTCATGTGACCCAGAGCAACTTCGCGACGGCCGTCAAGGTCTTCCGCGATCCCCTGCACGCCGCCGCCGCGCACTATGTCGTCCGCGCCGGTGACGGGCACATCACGCAGATGGTGCGGGAGCTGGACGTGGCGTTCCAGGCGGGGAACCGCGCGTACAACGAGCGGAGCATCGGCATCGAGCACGAGGGGTTCGTGGACAAGCCGCAGGATTTCACGGCCGCGATGTACGAGTCCTCGGCGCGGCTCTCGGCCGACATCTGCGCCCGCTACGACTTCCCCGTCGACCGCACGCACATCGTGGGCCACGTCGAGGTCCCGGGCACCGATCACACCGATCCAGGGCCGCACTGGGACTGGGACCGGTACATGGATCTCGTCGCGCGCAGCCGTAAGAACGTGCCGGGGGCGCGGCACCGGAAGGCCGTGGAGTAGGCGTCGCGGATGCGTCACGGAGGCGTCGGGCGAGGTGAGCGAGGGGGTTCGGGAGCGCGGTGCGGGGCAGGCTTTTCCCGACGACCTGTCGGCAAAACATTGACTTAGGCAAGCCTAAGTAGGAGAGTGCACGGAGAACGCCCCGTGTTCCCCGCACGTCGCGCCGCCGCTTCCGCACCGGAGGGTGACCTTGTCCGTATCCGACGCCATCCCGTTCTCCACGCTGATCCGGACCGCCTCGCACGAGCAGCACACCGAGGCGGAGAACGCCTCGTTCATGTCGGAGATGCTCGGCGGCAGGCTGGGTGTGGAGGCGTACGCGCGCTACACCGAGCAGCTCTGGTTCGTCTACCGCGCCCTGGAGGAACCGGCGGAAGCCCTCGCCGGCGACCCGGTGGCCGGGCCCTTCATCCGGCCCGGCCTCTTCCGGCTGCCCTCCCTGGAGCGGGACCTGACCCACATGTACGGCGGCGAGGGCTGGCGCGGGAGCGCCGCGCCGCTCCCGGCCACCGCCGCCTACGCGGCCCGGGTCGCCGAGCTGGCCCGCGAGTGGCCCGGTGGCTATCTCGCCCACCACTACACCCGCTATCTGGGTGACCTCTCCGGCGGCCAGATCATCCGGGGCACGGCGGAGAAGACCTGGGGCTTCGCGCGCAAGGGTGACGGCGTGCGGTTCTACGTCTTCGAGGAGATCGGCAACCCGGCGGCGTTCAAGCGCGAGTACCGTGCGCTGCTGGACGCGGTGCCGGCCGACGATCTGGAGAAGCAGCGCATCGTGGACGAGTGCAAGCACGCCTTCGCGCTGAACACGGCCGTCTTCCACGAGCTGGGCGATCACTTCCGCGTGAGCGCCTGAACCGGCGCGTCCAGGGCACCCGGGGCTACTGGAGCACCCGGACCCCTGCCAACCACACCGGGCCCTGCGCTCACGCGCACCACGGGCCCCGCACGGCTCCGCCGCCCCTGTGGCGGCGGATGCGACGGCGCATGCTGGTCGCGCCGCCGCGTGAGGAGGGCTGACGGTCCAGCCCTCCGGTCGTACGCCGTGGGTCTTCCAGGCCCTGGGCCCACGGCGTACGGCCTCCGGACACGCGACGGGCCGGTCCCGGCCGCTGCGGCAGGGACCGGCCCGTCGGGGACCGGAGAGATCAGTTCATTTCCAGGTCACCGAACACGAGGCCCGTGTTGAGGCTGTCCTCGTAGTCGACGCGGATGCTCTCGTCCTGGTTACCGGCCTCGGTGTCGTGGTCACCTTCGTACCAGCTACTGGTCGACGAGTTGTGGCTCAGTGCGTTGTTGTCGTCGCCGTCGTCGGCCTGCGCCGAGGCGGTGCCGAAGGCCGCGAGCCCGAGAATGGCGACGCCCACGACGAGGGGGCGGAGTGCAGTACGCATGCGGAACAACCTTCCATGAAGGGGACGAACGCTTCCCAATCTCCGCGAACCTCATGTATCGCGCGAATTGACACGCTAATAGGGCGAAAATCTGACCCCGTTCGGCCCAATGCCCCCGGTGACCCCGATGCGGCCCGGTGGCCCCCATGAGGCCGACAATCCCGACGAGGGTCAGGGCGCTAGCTGAGGCCCGCGCTGCGGGCCCGCTCCACCGCCGGACCGATCGCCTCGGCCAGTGCCTCCACGTCCGCCTTGCCCGAGCTGTGCCCGAGCGAGAAGCGCAGCGTCCCCCTGGCGAGCCGGGGGTCGGCGCCCGTCGCGAGCAGTACGTGGCTGGGCTGGGCGACCCCGGCCGTGCAGGCCGAGCCCGTCGAGCACTCGATGCCCTGCGCGTCCAGCAACAGCAGCAGCGAGTCGCCCTCGCACCCTGGGAAGGAGAAGTGCGCGTTGCCGGGGAGCCGTCCCGCCGGGTCCGGGTCGCCGTTGAGCACCGCGTCGGGCACGGCGGCGCGCACGGCGTCGATGAGCGCGTCCCGCAGCGCGGACGCGTCGCGCGCGAAGTCCGCGCGCCGCTCGGCCGACAGCTCGGCCGCCGTCGCGAAGGCGGCGACGGCGGGCACGTCCAGCGTCCCCGAGCGCACGTCGCGCTCCTGTCCGCCGCCGTGCAGCAGGGGCACGGGCGCGTACTCGCGCCCCAGCAGCAGCGCGCCGACCCCGTACGGGCCGCCGATCTTGTGCCCCGTCAGCGTCAGCGCGGCGAGCCCCGAGCCGCCGAAGACGACCTCTTCCTGGCCGACGGCCTGCACCGCGTCGGAGTGCAGCGGCACCCCGAACTCCCCGGCGACGGCGGCCAGTTCACGCATCGGCATGACGGTGCCGATCTCGTTGTTCGCCCACATCACGGTGGCCAGCGCCACGGTGGACGGGTCCCGCTCGACGGCCTCGCGCAGCGCGTCCGGGTGCACGCGCCCGTAGGCGTCGACGGGCAGCCACTCGACGGTGGCGCCCTCGTGGTCGGCGAGCCAGTGGACCGCGTCGAGGACCGCGTGGTGCTCGACGGGGCTGGCCAGCACCCTCGTGCGGCGCGGGTCCTCGGCGCGACGGGACCAGTAGAGGCCCTTCACCGCGAGGTTGTCGGCCTCCGTGCCGCCCGAGGTGAAGACCACCTCGCTCGGGCGCGCTCCGAGCGAGGCGGCGAGCGCTTCTCTCGCCTCCTCGACGGTGCGTCGCGCTCGCCTCCCCGAGCCGTGCAGCGAGGAGGCGTTCCCGACGACGGCGAGCTGGGCCGCCATCGTCCGCACCGCCTCCGGGAACATCGGGGTGGTGGCGGCATGATCGAGGTAGGCAGAGTGGGCCATGATGTGCTCGATTCTACGAGTCCCCGGCGCGAACGCGCCGGTCGCGCCCACGGTCCTGACACCCCGGAGGGCGGTGGCGGACGGCGGCGGACGCGCCGGGTCCGGGGCGCCCGGGGCCTGTTAGCCTCTCGGGGCCGCCCGGCCGTCGAGATCGTGACGCGGCGCACGGATCATCACACGGTGCACAGCGCACGGGCCCCGCGCGGGCGCGCTGACCGTCCACACCGGGACACACACCGGGACACATCGGGGGAGAAGCGGAATGCCACAGATACGGGCACTGAGCAAGGGTGCGCGGATCACGGGAGGCGTCTTCGCCCTCCTGTTCGCGCTCCAGACCTGGTCGTGGGTGGTGTACGACATCGCCAACCTCGGCTTCGGCACCTGCTGGGACATGTGGGCCGGAGCCGTCAGCGCCGGGGGCGGGCCGCATCTGGAGGCCATGCCCGCGACGACCGCGACGGACCTCGGCCTCGGACTGCTCCAGCTCGCCGCCGTCTTCGCGGCGTTCACCGGCGCCTGGACGTCGGGCGGACTGCTCACGGTGATGGCCGTGCTGACCTTCTCCTACCGGCTGCCGGTGATCTGGCACGCGGGCGCGCACACCCGCTCGACGCCGTTCTACGTCTTCCCCCGCTTCTTCGGCGACTCCTCGCTCGACGTCGCGATGGCCACCAGCGCCCTGTCCACGCTCCTCACCCCCGTACTGTTCATCGTGCTGCTGGCGGGCATACGCCCCTGGCCCGCTCCCCCGCGCCCCACCGCCCTCGTCGGCCCTGACGGGCTGCCCGTCCAGACCGCGCAGGAGCCCGAGCCGCCGCTGCCGAGCGAGTCGCCGCAGCACCCGACGGGCCCCGGCGCCGCCGTGGCCGGGGGCTATCTCGCCGTGCTGTGCGCCTTCAGCCTGGGCTGGTGCGTCTATCTCCTGATCGACACCGACTTCCAGACCTGGCTCTCGCTCCTCACCGGCGAACACGCCCTCTTCGCGCTGCTGGACGTGGCCCCCGTCTGGGACTGGCTGACGCTGGCACCGCTGTGCGCGGTGGGTGCGCTGCTGGCCATGACGCGACGGGTATCGGCGCGCGGCTACTCGCTGGGCGTCGCGCTGGCCTCGCTGCCCGTGGCGCTGCTGGCGCTGTGGGGGCTCGTGGACCGGGGCGCCCTGTTCACCCTGGGCGAGGAGGGGCAGATCGCGAGCCTGTTCACCAAGCTGGAGCTGTTCCTGACGGTGGTGGGCGGCATCGCGCTGATCGTGCTGGCGGTGCGGCCGGGGGTGGCCGCGCGGCCTGGTGCTCCGCTTCAGGCGGGGCCGATGGGGCCCATGGGGCCGATGCCGATGGGTGCGCCGGGGCCGATGGGCCCGGCGCCCATGGGCGGGCCTGGCCAGGCGGGGGCGCCGCCGTTCCCGCAGCAGCAGCCGCCCCAGCCGTACTTCCCGCCGCAGCAGCCCCCGGCGGCCCCGCCCCAGGGCGGCGGCTTCGGCCCGCCGCCTCCGGGAGCGTAGGCGCCGCGCCCTTTCCGTACGTACGCCCGCGCACGGCCGCCGCACACCTGCGCGAGGCGGCGTACGTACCCGAAGATACGTCCCCCGTTCCGCGACACGGCCCGTCGTACGGGAGCACTCTGGTCCCTTGAAATCCCGTCGCACGGGGGAACCTTCACGCAGGGGGACGGAGCACCGATGAGGACACGTGCTTTCTGGATCGCGACCTTCGAGCGCATGATCCGCACGTTCGCGCAGACCCTGATCGCCTCGCTCGGCCTGGAGTCGACGGGCATCGTGGACGCGAACTGGGCCGACGGCCTCTCCCTCGCCGGGAGCGCCGCCGTGCTGGCGCTGCTCACCGCGGTGGCCACGTCGGGCGGTACGCACGACGGTCCCGGCCTCACCGAGCGGCCCGCGTCCGAGGGCGCGCCGAAGCCGGTGAGCCCAGCGGGGCCAGGACCGGCGGGCCCGGCCGAGCCCGCCTGAGCCGGATCGCGCCTGGCCGGTAGCGCCTCAGCCCTCCTCGAAGACCAGGTCGGTGGGCGGACGGTTCATGCGCACCGTGCTGTCGGTGACGTCCACGACGGTGCCGAAGCCCGTCGACTGCCCGTTGGAGATGATGAAGAGCCGGTCCTCGCGCTGCTCCAGATAGTCCTTGAAACCGGCGAGGGACACGTCGCCGTCGTTCAGCGCGAAGTAGTCGGCGAGCCGCCGGAACAGCTTGGGGAGGATCACCGCGTCCTCGGTCAGCGAGTCGACGCCCTGGATCTTCGCCCCCCGCTGCGTGTCGTCGCCCGGCCACAGGCCCTTGCCCGCCTCACGGGCCGCGTCCGACGCCGCCGTCAGCGCCTCGCGCAGATCGACGAAGAGCTTGCGGTAATAGGTGGGGTAGGCCAGGCCCTCCGCGATCTGATGGTGGTTCACCGTCTCCTTGAGCAGGTCGGCGTCCACGTTGACGTCGTCGCCGCTGCGCCCCGGTGCCTCGCCGCGCCCCGCGAGCGCGACGCACCTGCCGTACTTGTCGGCGCCGCGCGTCAGCACGTAGCCGGGGCGGCGCTCAGGGTGCGCGCTGGTCACGATCCCGCGCTCGTCACGCTCGACGTCCTCGAAGCCCAGCCACCCCAGCAGCGAGGCCGCGCCCTTGTCCCCGAACTCCCGCGGCTGGTGCAGCTCGCGCCCGTGCTCGGGGCGGTAGTGCGTCTCCAGCGCGTCGATTGCGTCGAGCCGGAGCTGGGCGCCGCCTGAGCGGTTGTGGCGTATTCGTCCGGGGACCTTCCGCCACTGGTCGGGATTGTCCGGGTAGAACCTCACGGAGTCCCCGTCGGGACTGGCCCCGACGACCCGGTACTCACCCTTGATCACGAGCATCGGCATAACTGCCCCCTGCCCTGCCGCGGCCTGAACCGGCGCCGTCAGTGCGCTGGTCTGCCTCACTGTGCCTTGATTGCAGCACAGGGACGGGTGTCTGCCCAGGTGTCTCGCGACAACGGGACGCGGACGTGGTGCGACGGCCCTGGGGCGACGCGGGATGGTCCGACCGTACGGCCGGGGCGGATGTTTCGCCTGCGCACAGCGATACAGTACGGCTACCCGTGCCGCGCGGGGCCAGGGTCAGGCTCGTAGGGTTCGTCGAGTGATGGAAAGCATCGTCTTCGACGTCGGCGAAACCCTTACCCGCGACGACCGGTACTGGGGTTCCTGGGCGGACTGGCTCGGCGTGCCCCGCCACACTCTCTCCGCGCTCGTCGGCGCTGTCGTCGCACAGGGCCGCGACAACGCCGACGCCGTCCGTCTCGTGCGTCCCGGCATCGACATCGACGCCGAGCGCGCCGCGAAGGAGGCCGCGGGGGCGGGGGAGCAACTGGACGAGACGGACCTGTACGAGGATGTACGGCCGGGCCTGGCCGCACTGCGCGACGCCGGGTACGGGGTGCACATCGCGGGGAACCAGACAGCGCGGGCGGGCACGCTGTTGCGGGGCCTGGAACTGCCGGCCGACAGCATCTCGACCTCTCAGGAATGGGGCGTCGCCAAGCCGGACCCGGCGTTCTTCGCACGAGCACTCCAGACGGCGGGGACCGCCCCGGCCCAGACCCTGTACGTCGGGGACCACCCGGCGAACGACATCGCCCCTGCCCGCGCGGCCGGGCTGCGCACGTGCTTGATCCGGCGCGGCCCGTGGGGGCACCTGTGGACCGGCGACGCCGGCATCCCGGCGGACTACCGGGTCGACAGCATCCTCGACCTGCCCGACATCCTCGCCCGCCCGTAAGAAGGCACACTTCGGCAGAGCGCTGCGCGCTACCGTTCCATGTGGCTGCACGGAACGGAGGCCCGTGATGTTCTCTGACCCTCGCGTGGGCGCTGGTGAGCACATCGCCGCAGCGCGGCAGCAGGCCAAGCTGACGCAGAGGGAGCTGGCGGACGCCTCCGGTGTCTCATACGGAACGATCCGCGCAATCGAGCGCGGGGCCCGGCTGCCCAGTGAGAGCACGCTGGACTCGATCGCCGAGGCCCTGGCGGTGGACCCTTCCCGGCTGCTCGGCCACCGCGGGCGCACCAGCTCCCGGGTGCACGACGAACTGCCCGCGCTGTCCCGTGCTGTCGCGACGTACGACAATCCGGAGGACGGCCCGGTCCGGCCACTGCACGAGCTGAGCACCACGGTCTCGGAGCTGGTGAACTGGCGGGTGAGCGCCCAGTACCTGCGGATCGCCCGCCGCGCACCGGAGTTGCTGATGGAACTGTCGCGCGCCCTGCACGCGGCTGCGGCAGGCGAGAGAGTTGAGACGACGCGGCTGCTGGTCACCGCGTACCGGGCGGCGGACGCGGTGGCCTACAAGTACGGGCACCAGGACTTGTCCGCCCGACTGGTCGAGCTGATGCGGTGGGCCGCGCCCGCAGCGGAGGACCCTCTGCTGGACGCGGCAGTCGCGTACGTGCGCACCGAGGTCTACTTCGTGGCCCGGGCGCACGAGGCGGGGCTGCGCGCTCTGGAAGCCGCGCTCGACGCGGCACCGCACGGTGAGGAGGTCCCGGAGCGGGCGGCACGCGGGGCGTTGCACATGCGCGCGGCGGTCATCGCCGGACGAGCGGGCCGCGCCGAGAGGGCCACACACCACCTGGACGAGGCACGCCGACTGGGCGACGCGGTACCGGAGGGCGTGTACCAGGGCACAGCGGTAGGGCCCAGTTCGGTGCGTGTGCACGAGGTCTCCGTCGCGGTCGGTCTGGGAGGGGACCATCTTCAGCGGGCGCTGGACATCGCACACGAGTGGACTCCTCCGAAGGATCTGCCTGCGGAGCGCCGCTCGGCGTTCTACATCGAGGTGGCGCGGGCGCAGATGTGGGAGGGGCGGCCGGATGACGCGTTCGAGTCGCTGAAGGTCGCCCGGCGATACGCCCCTCAGCATGCGCGCGAGCATCCGTGGGTGCGGGAGGACATCGCCAGGCTGCGGCGGATCAAGCGCGCTGACAGAGAAGACCTGTCGAACTACGCGGCCTGGTGCCACGCCGTGTAAGCCCCCCGTACGGGCGACGGCAACTGCTACCGCTTGTAGCAGTTGTGGCAGTCGACGCTGGCCACTATTTCCTCTGTCCGCAGTCCGCAGGCAGAGGGGAACGGCCATGAGTAAGGCTGCGTCCACGGCTCCCGACGTGGCTCACCAGCGCATCAGTATCGCCCGCCTGCACGGTGAGGCGTGCATCGACTGCGGGGCGGTCCACCAGAGGCTGTTCCCCGCAGGCACGCTCAGAACGATGACGGAGCGCGGGGCCCGCGTCTGGTCGGTCGTGACGTGCACGCTTCACCAGGCACGTGGCGGTGCGCGATGAGCGTGACAGGCACGACACCATGGGCTCCACCCACCGGGGTCACCGCCGTATTGGAGCCCGCAGGGGTGCATTGGGACGCGGCCACCGTCCCCGCATACCTGGGGGACCGTATCCTGGCTCGGCTCGGCCGTGAGTCGGGGGCGGTCATCCGCGACCCGTACGGGCACCGGCTGACCTGGCTGGTGCCGCCCGGCACGACACGCGAGTGGACGGTGCCGGAGACCTCGTGGGTGCAACTGCTCAGCATCGCGCAGCATCTGACCATCCCGCCTGGCTGGTGCACCCGCTCCGCCTTCACACACTGGATACGGAGCTGGGACCCGCACGGGCTCACCGACGCACGGCTGCTGTACGTGGTGCTGGACGCGGTGATCCGTGCTGAGCACGGGCCCCGCGAGTACGAGAGCGGGGCCGGGCGGTGAGCCCGCGCCTCTCGTCCGTCGCCGTGCGCTGCGTCCGCTGCCGCCAGCGGCCGGGCACGGTGGAGATCTACGTCATGTCCAGGGATGCGGCAGCCCCGCGCACTGTTCCGGTGCGGATCTGCGACGACTGCGCGGCACAGGCCGCCGCGTCCTGCTTCCGCTGCCGCCAGGCCCCCGGCACACAGGTTGTCCTCGACCTGTACTCGGGCGACGAGCGGGGAGCGAGCCCGCAGACACGCACACGCACCGTCCCCGTAAAGGTCTGCGACCGCTGCGCGGTCGACATCGCCACCGAAGACGAAGCCCGCGCCGCGAGCACGGTGGCGGAGCGGTGACCGGCCACGCGTGCGAGGTGGAGGGCGACGGTCACGTGGGCCCCGTCATGCGCTACCTGCCCACAGCACGCTATCCGTGGCACGAGCCGGTGTGGCTGTGCCCCGGGCACGGCGCCTACCTCCCCCTCGCCGCCATCCGAGCCGACGTCACAGGCGAGACCGTCGCCCGCGCCATCACCGTCTTCACCGGCGCCGGAAAACACCCCACCCACCACTGACCTGGAGCAGCCGTGCCCCGTGACCACACCGTCCTGATCCCCGCCGACCCCGACGACGTCTTCTACGACCCCCACGGCTGGGCAACGTCATCGGGTTTCCCCGTCGCCGTCCTGGAAGGCCAGCAAGCCCACTTCGTCATGCGCCGCATCCAAGACAGGGCCGTACGCCTCATGTACGAACTCCCCCACGGCACCGCGTTCCTCACCAGCTACCCGCGCCCCATGCCCTCCGGACAGGTCATCGAGATCATGGAAGGCAACCTCGCCACCCTCCTCACCGCCCACGCCTGCCACGCCCTCCGCCTCCGCGAGAAGGGCGAACGCATCACCGTCAACGGCGAACCCCGCGACTGCCTCAGCACCCTCCTCGCACCCCGCCACTGGTGGCACGCCCGCCACACCCGCATCGGCAAAGCACTGCACCACGACGGCCGCACCGTCATCCTCACCGCACCCCTCGTCGGAGGACGCACACTCCAACTCACCACCGTCACGCCCACAGCATGAGCAGACCCGCACCGGCCACCGGCCGGGAGTCGGCCACGGCCGGGAGGGGACGTGGTGGGGTGTCCCCGCAGGTCGAGACGAACGACGGCGGAAAGCCGCACACGAGACCTTCACGCCGAGGAGACACCCCACCACGGCACCGACCCCCACCACACAGGCACCCCATAACCACCGGCACAAGCCAAGAACCACGCGGCGCCAGCCGCACCGCACCGCAACCACACGCCGCGCCGAAGCCACCGGCCAGGCAGCCGAACACGACGCCAAGCCACACGCGCAGCGCCCCCGTGACGCGGCACAAAAACCAGCGCGGGACCCAACGGCACCCACCACACCGGAACCGTCCCGCGCAACACCCCCGACGAAGAGGGCAGCCCCCGGCGCGGACGGCCGGGCGCCGCGACACAGGCGTCCGGGCAGCTCAGATCCGCGATCGCGGTCTGGCCTCAGCTCCTGTTCTCGGCCTGGAACATCCAGTGGTGCTTCTCCAGCTCGCCGATCATGGAGATGAAGATGTCCTCGGTCACCGGATCCACCTCGCCGACCGACTTCATGCGCACGCGCGCCTTGCCGATGACCGCGCTCAGGGCGCTGACCATGGCCTGGACAGCGTCGGTGTCCTGCTGCCAGCCGTCCGCGACCTTGTCGATGACGCTGCCCGAGGCCACGGAGGCGGCGCGCCCGTCGGGGGAGACGCCGACGGCCGAGGCGCGTTCGGCGACCGTGTCGGAGTAGCCGCGGGCGGTGTCGACGACCTCGTCGAGCTGGAGGTGGATGGACCGGAAGCGGGGGCCGACCACGTTCCAGTGGATCTGCTTCGCGACGAGGGAGAGGTCCACGAGGTCCACCAGTGCGCCCTGGAGCGCCCCACCGACGATCTTGAGGTCCTCTTCCGGAAGTGTGCTCTTGACTGCGTTCGCCACGGCGGGATCACTTTCTCTCGAATGTCACCTTCGCCATCCAAAGTACATGTATCACTAGAAAATAGGACAACCGGGACCGCTGTCCCGCCCCCTACGCCCCCAGCAGCAGCCCCGCGAACCGCTCCACCCGCGCACGCCCCGCCGCCAGGGCGCCCCGTTGCCGCTCGTCGTCGCCGGGTGGCCCGGTGAGGGTGAGGACGAGGCGGGCGCCGTGGCCCGTGCCCTCCGTGAACTCCCACCGGACGCGCCCGCCGGGGCCGCCCCCGGCCAGCCACTCGCGCTCCAGGAGTACGGGAGGGTCGGCGGCGGTCTCCCCGCCCAGGGGGAACAGCTCCGCGTCCACCTCCGGGTCGAGCCGTTCCCAGGCGACCTCGGCCGGGCGCACGAGCTGCCGCTCGAAGCGGACCTGCCAGCCGCCTCCCGGCAGCACCGAGGAGACGCCCTCGGACAGCGCGAACTCGCGCACGTAGCGCTCGTGCGTCGCGGCCATGTCGTCCGGGTCGCCCTCCGGGACGGGCTCGCCCGAGAGCAGCGCGGCCAGCCCGGCCACGCAGGCGCTCCAGCCGGTGGCGAAGCTGGCGGCGCCGTAGCGGTCGTCGAAGGAGTGGACGAGGGTGAGCACCGAACCGCCCTCCCCCTCCGAGCCGCCCGTCCCGTCCGGGGCGACCTCCCAGCGCAGGTGGTCCCCCTCCCATGTGAAGGCGAAGACGCGCGGCGGATCGAACTCGGTGACCTCGCCACCCGTCGCGGGCTCCTCGCCAGGGAAGGCGAAGGCGACCCCGCCCCCGACGAAGGGTTCGGCCTCGACGGCCGCCGGGAACCAGTGCACGAGCTGCTCCGGCTCGGTCAGCGCGCGCCACACCTTCTCGGGCGGGTGGGCGAGCCGCCGCTCCAGCCGGATGGCCGGGCGGGCGCCCCCGGTGCGCAGCTCGTCCTTCTTCCTGCCCGTACGGGCCGACGCCGGGCCGCCCCGGTCCGCCTGCTCCCTGTTCCGGTCCTCGTTCATCGGTCTGCCTCGCCTGGGGTCGGGGGTCGGGGTCGGGGTCGGGGGACGGGCGTGCTCCGGCCCGTCCAGCATCGCGCCCCGCGGGTGTTCCGTCGCGCCGAAGGCCCCCCGAAGGAACCCGCCCCCCTCCACCGGTGTCCGCCGGCACCCCGCGTACCGCCCTTGGCGTGAATCTTCGGGTGAACGTCATTTACGACAATGGTGCGGCCCCCTCCCCCACCCCACCCTGGGAGGCATGACCGACGACTGGAACCTGGACCGCACCTACGACAGCTCCTCGGGCACGGTCCGCTGGGCCACCTTCGGCACGCCGGGAGACCCGCCCGTCGTGCTGCTGCACGGCACCCCGTGGTCCTCGTACACCTGGCGCGGCACGGCGCGCGCCCTCGCGCCGCGTCACCAGGTCTTCGTCTGGGACATGCCGGGCTACGGGCACTCGGCCAAGCACGAGGGCCAGGACGTGTCACTGGCCGCGCAGGGCAGGGTCTTCGCCGAGCTGCTGGCGCACTGGGGTCTGGAGCGGCCCGCCGTGTTCGCGCACGACTTCGGCGGCTGCGTGGCACTGCGCGCCCATCTGCTCCACGGGGCGCGGTACGAGCGCCTCGCGCTGGTCGATCCAGTGGCTCTCGCGCCGTGGGGGTCGCCCGCCTACCGGCTGCTGGGCGACCGGGCCGAGGTGTTCGGGCAACTGCCGCCCGCGCTGCACGCGGCGCTGGTGCGCGAGTACATCCGCTCGGCCAGTCACCACGGGCTGCACCCGGCCGTGCTGGACCGGCTCGTCGCACCGTGGCTGGGCGAGGCGGGCCAGAGCGCCTTCTACCGGCAGATCGAGCAGAACGGCCAGCGCTGGACGGACGAGATCGAGGGCCTCTACGGGCAGGTCGAGCCGCCCGTCCTCATCTGCTGGGGCACCGCAGACACCTGGATCCCCGTGGACCGGGCGCAGCGCCTGGCCGGGCTGATCCCGGGCTCCCGGGTCCGGCTCGTCGAGCGCGCGGGCCACCTCGTCCAGGAGGACGCCCCCGCCGAGCTGACGGCCGCGCTGCTGGGCTTCCTCCACGAGGCCGGATAGCCGACGGGGCCAGGAAAAGGGCAGGGGCCCCTCCGACGGCGAGACCGGACACCGTCGGCGGGGCCCCTCCCGGCCCGGCGCGCTCAGCCTCAGCGGCGCTTCTTCAGCGTCGACGCGTCGGCACAGGCGCCGACGTCACTTCAGCGCCCGCGCCAACTGCCGGGCCTGCGTGACGAGACGGTCCTCGCTGTCCCAGATCTCCGTGTCCTCCTCCAGATAGCCGCCCGCGAGGTTGCGGGTGGTGATGGAGACGCGGAGCGGCCCGGGCGCGGGGCGGCAGCGGACGTGCACGGTGAGTTCGACGGTGGGGACCCAGCCGCTGAGCCCCAGCTCGAAGGCAGTGGGCGGCAGCGCGTCGACGGCCATCAGCAGCGACAGCGGGTCGGCGTCGCGCCCGTCGGCCAGACCGAACCAGGCGCGCATCTTCCCCTCGCCGCTGGGGGCGCCGACCGCCCAGCCGCAGGTGGACGGGTCGAGCCGCAGATCGAGCCGCTTGCCCATCTCGGGGCCCGCGTCCTCGCCGCCGGGCTGGTCCTTGGTGCTGAAGCACTGCTCGGGCGGCGGGAAGGCCGGGGGCTTCGCGCTCGTCCGCACGTCGTCGGGCAGCGCGTCGAGGTCGCCGTAGGTGGCGATGACGCGGATGCGCTCGACCTCCTCGCCGTCCTCCTCCGTCTGGAACAGCCCCGCGGAGCCGGTGGACAGGGTGCGGCCGACGCGCGCGGTGTCCGTACGGATGACGGCGGGCCCCGCGGTGGACGCGGTGAGGTAGTGCGCGCTGACGGTGAAGGGGTCCGGGTGGGGCAGCGCCTCGCCGAGCGCGCGGCAGATGACGGCCAGGAGGTAGCCGCCGTTGAGCGCGTGCCCGATGGCCCAGCCCGGGGAGAGGCTGACGTCATAGACGCCGGGCTCGCGCGGATGGATCGCGGTGTCCCGGTCGAATTCGCTGCGGCTGAGGGTGGCGTCGGACATGTACCGCACGGTACACGTAAATGTTACCCGTCGGTAGTCCGACTTTGGACGACCTCCGTCCGGTCGGCCTCCGACGGGCTTTCCCAAACGGCCCCCGCGCCCCTTCCCCGTACGTAACATGGTCCGCCCCCTCGAACGCACGGCTGTGCGGCCGTACCCCTGTGCCCCCGTACGGCCGTACCTCCGCTCCACCCGGAAGTCCGCTCCACTCGGAAAGGGGCGTCATGTCCTCCTTCAAGGGCGCCGCACCGCAGTACATCGACGGCGAGTGGCGCCCAGGCGCGGGCGCCTGGGACATCATCGACTTCGACCCGTGGACCGGGGAGAAGCTGGCCGCGTTCACCGTCGCCACCGCGCGGCAGGTCGACGAGGCGTACCGCGCGGCCGAGCGCGCCCAGCGCGACTGGGCCGCCGCGGGCCCCTACGCGCGGCGCCCCGTCTTCGAGCGGGCGATCCGACTCATCGACGAGCGCGCCGCTGAACTGACCCAGGCCATCGTCAGCGAAGTGGGCGGCACCCATGTCAAGGCGGCATACGAACTGCGCCTGGCCAAGGAATTCCTGCGCGAGGCGGTCCGGCTGGCGCTCGGCCCACAGGCCCGCATCCTGCCCTCGGTCACCGACGGTAAGGAGAACCACGTCCACCGCGAGCCGGTCGGGGTGGCCGGGGTCGTCAGCCCCTTCACGTTCCCCTTCCTGCTCTCCCTCAAGTCCGTCGCGCCGGCCCTCGCGCTCGGCAACGCCGTCGTCCTCAAACCCCACCAGAGCACCCCGGTCGTCGGCGGCGTGCTGGTGGCCAGGGTCCTGGAGGACGCGGGGCTGCCGCCCGGCGTCCTCAACCTCGTCGTCACCGACATCGCCGAGATCGGGGACGCCCTCCTCGACCACCCCGTGCCCAAGGTCATCTCCTTCACAGGATCCGACCGCACGGGCAGACACGTGGCCGCCGTCGCCGCGAGCGGCTTCAAGCGCTGCGTACTGGAACTGGGCGGCAACAGCCCCTTCGTCGTGCTGGACGACGCCGACGTCGGATACGCCGTGGACGCCGCCGTCTTCAGCCGCTTCGTCCACCAGGGGCAGGGGTACGCGTGCGCAGGGCGGGTGCTGGTGCACCGCGCCGTGTGGGAGGAGTTCACCGCAGCCTTCGTCGAGCGGACCCGCACGCTGAAGGCGGGCGATCCGCGGGACCCGGAGACCGTGATCGGGCCGCTCATCACCCCCGCGCAGGCCGACGCCGTCTCCGCGCTCACCGCGCAGGCCCTGGCCGAGGGCGCCACGGCCCTGCTGCGGGGACGCGTCCGGGGCTGTCTGGCCGAGCCGACGGTGCTGACGGACGTGCCCGAGGGCTCCGCCGTGCTGCGCCAGGAGATCTCCGGTCCCCTGGCCCTGCTGGTGCCCTTCGAGGACGACGAGGAGGCGGTCAGGATCGCCAACGACACCCCGTACGGGCTGGGCGGGGCCGTGCACACTCGGGACATCGAGCGCGGGGTCGCGCTGGCCCGGCGCGTCGAGACGGGGATGTTCCACGTCAACGACGCGACCGTGCACGACGAGCCACTCGTCCCGTTCGGCGGCGAGAAGAACTCCGGGCTCGGGCGGCTGAACGGGGACGCGGCGCTGGAGGCGTTCACCACCGAGCGCTGGGTCTCGGTCCAGCACCGCCGCAGCGGCTTCCCCTTCTGACCCCTCCAGGCCCGGTTTCCGGCGCCGCCCACCCCCGCCTCGTACCGCTACCCCTCGTCGGCCGCCGTGCTGTGGCGGCGCCAGGCGCGCGGGGCACGCCAACCGTAGGTGAGCGCCAGCAGCCGCAGCACGAAGCCGAGCGCGGCGGCCAGCGTCATGGTGAGCGGGTTCAGTTCGCCGAGGTGGATGAGCAGCGCGACGGCCGAGGCGCCGACGACGGCCGGCACGGCGTAGATCTCGCGGTCCCAGCGCAGCAGCGAGGGCACCTCGTTGGCGAGCACGTCCCGCAGCACCCCGCCGCCCGCCGCCGTGGCGAGGCCCAGCGCGGCCGAGGCGGGCAGTCCGAGCCCGTACTCGTGCGCCTTGATCGTGCCGGTGACGCAGAAGAGGCCGAGCCCGGCCGCGTCGAAGACGTTGACCGCCTTGTTGATGCGCTCGACGTGCGGGTGCAGGAAGAAGACGAACACGGCCGCGATGAGCGGGGTGACGAAGTAGCCGAGGTCGGTGAAGGCGGCGGGCGGGACAGCGCCGATGACGACGTCGCGGAAGAGGCCGCCGCCGAGCCCGGTCGCGGCTGCGAGGGTCGCGATGCCGAAGACGTCGAAGTTCTTGCGCACGGCGAGCAGCGCGCCGGAGATCGCGAAGACGAAGATCCCGGCGATGTCGAGCCAGTGCTGCACGTCCGGGTCGTAGAGGTGGTCCACCTGCCCTTTTCTACACGGCTTCCGCGGAGGCGCGCGTTCCGCGCAGAGCAGGACCGCCCCCGCCGGGGCCACGGCGGGCCCACGGCGGGGGCGAAGAGGTACGAAGGGCGCGTTACGCCGTCACGAGCGGCTTCTTGTCCTCGGGCCGCTGGTCCTCCGCGTTCTCGGGGTGGTGGCAGGCGGCCTCGTGGCCGGGCGCCAGCGCGACCAGCGGCGGCTCCTCGGTCTTGCAGACCTGCGTCGCCTTCCAGCAGCGGGTGTGGAAGCGGCAGCCCGACGGCGGCTTGATCGGCGAGGGCACGTCGCCCTGGAGCAGGATGCGCTCACGGCCGCCCTGCTTCTTGCGCCGCGGGTCGGGCACCGGCACCGCGGACAGCAGGGCCCTGGTGTACGGGTGCATCGGGGACGCGTAGAGCGAGGCGCGGTCGGTCAGTTCGACGATCTTGCCGAGGTACATCACCGCGATCCGGTCCGAGACGTGCCGGATGACGGAGAGGTCGTGGGCGATGATCACGTAGGTGAGGCCCAGTTCCTGCTGGAGGTCGTCCAGCAGGTTGACCACCTGCGCCTGGATGGAGACGTCGAGCGCGGAGACCGGCTCGTCGGCCACGACCAGCTTCGGGTTGAGCGCGAGGGCGCGGGCGATGCCGATGCGCTGGCGCTGGCCGCCGGAGAACTCGTGCGGATAGCGGTTGTAGTGCTCGGGGTTGAGCCCGACCACCTCCAGCAGCCGCTGCACCTCCTTCTTGACGCCGCCCTCGGGCGAGACGCCCTGGAGCTTGAAGGGGGCGCTGACGATGGCGCCGACCGTGTGCCGGGGGTTCAGCGAGGAGTACGGGTCCTGGAAGATCATCTGGACGTCGCGGCGCATGGGCCGCATCCCGCCGACGCCGAGGTGGGTGATGTCCCGCCCCTCGAACTCGATCTTCCCGTCCGTGGGCTCCAGCAGCCGCGTGATCAGCCGCCCCATCGTGGACTTGCCGCAGCCCGACTCGCCGACGACGCCCAGGGTCTCCCCCGCGCGCACGTCGAAGTCGATGCCGTCGACCGCCTTGACGGCGCCCACCTGGCGCTTGAGCACGCCCTTGGTGATGGGGAAGTGCTTCTTCAGCCCGGAGACCTTCAGCAGGGACTCGCCCGGCTCCGGCTCGGCCTTGGTCCCGGCCTCGCCCCTCGTCTGTTCGGGGATCGTCATCCGCTCGTCCTCGCTCGCGCCGCTCACAGCTTCGGGGCAATCTCTTCGTTCCAGATCCGCTCCCGGTCCTCCCGCTCCATGTGGCAGGCCGACAGATGGCCCTCGCCCACATCGCGCAGCTCGGGCCGCAGGGTGCGGGTGACGCCGCCCTTGGGCACGTCCGCGTACGGGCAGCGCGGGTTGAACGCGCAGCCGTCGGGGATGTTGATCAGGCTGGGCGGGGAGCCCTTGACCGGGATGAGGCGTTCGGTCTGGTCGCGGTCGATGCGCGGCATCGAGCCCAGCAGGCCCCAGGTGTAGGGGTGCTGCGGCTCGTAGAAGACCTGCTCGGCCGTGCCGTACTCCACGCACCGGCCGCCGTACATCACCAGGATGTCGTCGGCCAGCTCGGCGACGACGCCCAGGTCGTGGGTGATGATGATGACCGCGGAGCCGAACTCCTTCTGGAGGTCCCTGATCAGGTCCAGGATCTGGGCCTGGACGGTGACGTCCAGCGCGGTGGTGGGCTCGTCGGCGATGAGCAGCTCGGGGTTGTTGACCAGCGACATCGCGATCATGGCGCGCTGGCGCATGCCGCCGGAGAACTCGTGCGGGTAGCTGTTGACGCGCTGGTCCGGCTGCGGGATGCCCACCCGGTCGAGGAGTTCGACGGCCCGCTTGCGCGCCGTCTTCTTGTCGACCTTGTGGTGGACGCGGTACGCCTCGACGATCTGCTGGCCGATGGTGAAGTACGGGTGCAGCGCGGACAGCGGGTCCTGGAAGATCATCGCGATCTCGCGCCCGCGCAGCTTGCGCACCTCGTCCGGGTCGCTGCTCAGCAGCTCCTGCCCGTCGAGCCAGATCTCGCCCGACATCTTCGCGCGTTGACGCCCGTACTGGCCGACCGTGTGCAGGCCCATGATGCCCAGCGACGTCACCGACTTGCCGGACCCGGACTCGCCCACGATGCCGAGGGTCTTGCCCTTCTCCAACTGGAAGGTCAGCCCGTCGACGGACTTGACGAGGCCGTCCTCCGTCGGGAAGTGGACGCGCAGATCGCGCACCTCCAGGAAGGAGGTGGGCGGGCGGCCTTCGGCCACGGGCTCGGCGACGGCCGAGGCACCGGTGCGGCTCAGCGCGTCCCCGCCCTCGCCGGTGGCCGCGCCCTTCGCGGGTGCCGCGTCCGCCGCCTCGGGCGCCGTGTCCTTCTCGGTCACCGCCGGGGCCGCCTGTTCGCTCTGCTCGCTCTGTTTCTTGTCTTTCGGGTCTGTCATCCGAGCCTCACTCGGGGGTCGATCACGGCGTACAGGATGTCCACGATGAGGTTCGCGATGATGACGGCGGCCGACGTGATCAGGACGACGCCGAGGATCAGCGGCAGGTCCCGGTCACTGATCGCCTTGAGCACCGCCTGCCCGAGTCCGGGGATGCCGAACGTGGTCTCGGTGAGGATCGCGCCGCCCATCAGGGCCCCGAGGTCGATGCCCAGCAGCGTGAGGATCGGGGTCATGGTGGAGCGCATGGCGTGCTTGCCGATGACGACGGGCTCGGTCAGCCCCTTGGCACGCGCGGTGCGGATGTAGTCCTCGCCCATCACCTCCAGCATGGTGGCTCTGGTCATGCGGGCGTACATCGCCCCGTGCAGGAAGGCGAGGGTGATCCAGGGCAGCAGGAGCCCCCCGAACCAGGCCGTCGGACTCTCGGAGAACTCCACGAACTCCCCGTCGACCCAGCCGAGCCCGTACGAGAAGATCGCCAGCGAGAGCAGACCGGTGAAGTAGATGGGCAGCGAGACGCCGCCGAGCGCGATGCCCATCGCGACGCGGTCCCACAGGGTGCCGCGCTTGAGCGCCGAGATGACGCCCGCCGCGATGCCGAAGATCAGCCAGATGATGGCCGCACCGACGGCCAGCGACAGCGTGACGGGGAAGCGGTCCTCCAGCGTGGGCCAGACCGCCTGCTCCGTGCGGAAGGAGTAGCCGAAGCAGGGCGCGGAGCAGTGGATCGTGTCCCCGCCGCCCGTGTAGTCGCGTCCGACGAGGATGCCGCGGACGAACTCGAAGAGCTGGACGAAGATCGGGTCGGCCAGACCCAGCTTCTCCCGTACGCCCTCGATCGCCGCCTTGTCGGCCTGCTTGCCGACGTACATGGAGGCGACGTCGACGCCTGTCCACTTCGGGATCAGGAAGAAGATGCCGAAGGTCACCAGCATGACGATCAGCAACATCACGATGACGGCGAACAGCCGCCTGATGAGATATGCGAGCACTGCACTCCGGCCCGTTGGCCGCCCGGCGGGGACCGCGCCCCCGGAGATCGTCCGGGGGCGCGGTTCACCGGGCCACCTCCGCGGCCCTCACCTGCCCTTCGTGCCTAGCTACTAGCGGCGGGTGCGCCGACGGAACGTGCGGTCGGTCACTTCACGCCCAGGGAGGCGTAGTCGTAGAACCCGTTGTTGTTGGTGGTGGTGTAGACGTTGGTCAGCCGGGAGCTGCGCCACTTGATGTTCTTCTCGAAGACGAACGGCAGGTAGACGGCGTGCTCGGAGACCTTCTTGTTGATCTCGCTGTAGATGCCCGCGGCTTCCTCGGGCGTCTCGGCGGCGATGGCCTCGGAGAACATCTTGTCGATCTCCGGGTCCTTCAGCTCGCTGTAGTTGTTGTTCCCGTTGGGCAGGATGTACTTCGAGTGCACCAGCGGCATCATGTAGCCCTGACCGGACGCGAAGTCCGGGCCCCAGCCCATGATGATGATCCCGTAGTTCTTCTTCTTGACCACGTCGGGGTTGCCGATGATGCCGGTGGTCTGGGCGCCGTCGTACTGGTCCAGCTCGGCCTCGATGCCGACCTTCTTCAGCGAGGCCTGGAGCGACTCGGCGGACTTGACCTCGACGTCCTTGTTGTTACGGACGGCGATGGTGGTCTTGAAGCCGTCCGGCTTGCCGCACTTCTTCAGCTCCTCCTTCGCCTTCTCCGTGTTCGGCTTGCCGTCGTTCTTGGTGGCGCCGTACGGGTCGTACGAGGGGTCGCTGCCCGGGACCGTCTTCGGCAGCATGTTGGTGCCGATGTCACCGCCCGCGAGGGGGCCGCCGCGCGCCGTCTGGAGCGACTTCTTGTCGGCACCGTAGATCACGGCCTTGCGGCAGTGGATGTTGTCGAACGGCTTCACCGTCTGCGGGAAGACCGCGTAGCGGATGTAGCCGGTGCTCGGGTTGTCGATGTTGCCGCGGTGGTCCTTGATGGCCTTGGCGCGGCCGGCGGCGCTGAGGCCCGTGCCGTTGATGTCGACGTCGTAGTCACCGTTGATGAGACGGTTGTCCATCTCGTCGGCGTTGGTGATCAGACGGAGCGTGATCTTGTCCGGGAGCGCCTTGCGCACCTCGTCCGTCGACCGCTCCCAGTGCGGGTTGCGCACCAGCGTCATCGACTTGTTCGGGGTGTACGCCTGCCACTTGTACGGGCCGGCCGAGAAGGGCTTGAGGCCGTACTTGCCCTTGGTGTCCTTGTCCTGCCGGACGGGGGCGCCGGAGGGCATGGCGAGCATCTGCTCGAAGTCGACGTTCGGCTTCGGGAGCTTGAAGACGATGGTCTTGTTGTCGGGCGTCTCGATGGCGTCCAGACCGAGCTTGTCCTCGGCCTTGTCCTTGTACGGGCCCTTGTACTTGCCGTCGGGGTCCAGGACGTCCTTGAGGTAGACCGGGCCGCCGGAGATGACGTCCTGCGCCCAGATGCGCTCGATGCCGTACTTGATGTCCTTGGAAGTGATGGGCTTGCCATCCTCCCACTTGATGTCGTCCTTGAGCTCGTACGTGTAGGTCTTCTTGTCGTCCGAGATCTTGGCGTTGGACTTGGCGAGGTCCGGGACCAGCTCTTCGCTCTCCTTGCCCGGGGCTGGCTTGGCGGTGATGAGCGTGCGCGTGTAGTACCGCGCGAAGTCCCACATGAAGCCGTAGTAACCACGCTGCGGGTCCCAGGAGTCGGCGTCCTGGGTACCGATGTACTTGAGCGTGCCGCCCTTCTTGTCCGACGGGTTCAGCAGCTTGGCGCTCGCCTTGTTGTAGCCGGGCCCGCCCTCGCCGTCGCCGTCGCCGCCATTGCCGCCGCACGCCGCGGTGGACAGCAGAGCCGCGACCACAACGGCCGCCGCCGCGGCCTGTTTGCGCCTCGATGAGCGTTGAGTTGTCACGATCTCGCATCCTCCGTGTGGGTCACGGCCCGTGCGCTGTGCAGGGCCGGGGATTCGATGGGGCTAGGGGGTGTCGTCAACGTCCCGTCTGGGCCGCGCCGCCTGGCACGCACGCTCGCGACGTTGTCGGTCGTCAGCGCAGCCCGCTGCGCTTTCCTCCTCCGCCTTGCGATCGCACGCACCAGACGCCGCGGCCCCCGGCCTGGCGGCCGGACGACGCTACGTTGACGACACCCCCTGGCAGCCGCTCGCATCATCAGCGGGTTCGCTCGCTTCATCAGCGGGTTCCCTTCGGGTCGAGGGCGTCGCGTACGCCGTCGCCGAAGAGGTTGAATGCCAGTACGGTCACGAAGATCGCCGCCCCGGGGATGATCATGAACATGGGGTCGGCCTCGTAGGTCTTGATCGCGTCGGACAGCATCTTTCCCCAGGACGCGGTGGGCGGCTTGACGCCGACTCCGAGGAAGCTGAGCGCGGCCTCGGTCAGGATGTTGGTCGGGATCATCAGCGTCATGTAGACGGTGATGGGCGCGATCAGGTTGGGCAGCAGCTCCTTGAAGAGGATGTAGCGCCGCCCGGCGCCGAGGCTGCGCGCGGCCTCGATGTACTCCCGCTCGCGCAGCGACAGCGTCAGCCCGCGCACGATGCGCCCGATGTACGGCCAGCCGAAGAGGCCGATGACGGTGACCAGGACACCGATGCGCAGCCCCGTACCGCTCAGCCCGAACAGCTCGTTCGGCACGACCGAGATCAGCGCGATCGCGAACAGGAGCTGCGGGAACGAGAGGAGCATGTCCATCACGCGGCTGATGACCGCGTCGAGCCAGCCGCCGAAGTACCCGGCCATGGCACCGAGCAGGGTGCCCAGCGCCACCGCGACGATGGCGGCGAGGAAGGCCACCAGCAGCGAGATGCGGGCGCCGTAGACGACCCGGCTGAACACGTCGCGCCCGTTGACCGGCTCGACGCCGAACAGGAAGTCGGGGCTGATGCCGCCCCAGGCGCCCAGCGGGGTGCTGGTCAGCGGGTCGATCTTGTCCTCGTGGTACTCGTTCGGCGGGTGCCCGAGCAGGCTCACGATGAGCGGCGCGAAGATCGCCACCAGCACCAGGAACAGCACGACGCAGCCGCCCGCGAGGGCCAGCTTGTCGCGCTTGAGACGGGTCCACGCGATACGGCCGAGGGAGCGCCCCTCGACCGCCGTCCTGGCGACCTCGGCGGCTGCCTCCGCGTTCGCCGCGTCGGACACCGGGGTCGGCTCGTGGATTGGTGCCGTCATGGTGGTGAGAACCCCTTCTCGGCCGGTGGTGACCAGCCCACGTCCGCCGCTGTAGCGGCCAGTTCGCAAGCAGTTCGTACACAAGGCCGATGGCCCTATGGCTCGGGAGTCTTCAACGCGCTCACGATCACCCGCCAGACTTCAAGGGGAAAGGATGCGCAACTGTGATGTGACGCGACAGCTTCCGTTATGCGGACGGAAGTTGACGTTGAGCGGTGCCGGACGCGTGGGTATGTACGGTTCTGGTCCCCCTGCGCACAGGCGATTCCCACCTTCCGGAAGAGGGCGGGAAAAGGCCGGGAAGGGGTCGGGAAAGAGCCCCGGTAACGGCCCGCGAAAGGGATCGGGAAAGGGCCGGGAGGACCGGGGAAAGGCGTCGAAAGGCGCGGGAAAGCGCGGAAAGACGCCGAAAGCCGGGAAAGCCGAGGAAAGGGCCGGGGGAAGCCGGAGAGGCCGGAGAGGCCGGAGAAGTCAGGGAAGCGCGGGAGAACGGGCGGGCGGAGTCAGTACGGCCTGGGGTACCCGTACCCGAAGCCGGGGGCCGCCGTCGGAGCCGCGCCCGCGTGCGGCGCGTCGCGGTCGAAGAACGGCCGCGAATTGCGGCGCAGCCACATCGCGACGGGGTCGAAATCGTCCGCCATGGAGACGCTGGAGACCGGCAGCCCCTCGGGCACCGCCGACACCGACTGCTGCATCATCTGCCGGACCGCTTCGACGGAGGACTCGGCGCCGTCGTACAGATCGAGACCGATGGCCAGATACGGGGCGCCCAGCGCGGGCTGCACCCAGCAGCGGCGCAGCGAGCGCACGGCGGGGGTGCGGTGCGCGTTGTGGGTCAGCAGGGCGTAGAACTGCGGGATTTCCAGGGCCGGTTCGGAGATGCGCAGGGGTCCTGCCGGGAGGCGGTCGAGCCCTGTGGCGATGCGCCGCAGGTCCAGCCAGGGGATGCCGACGCCGCCGCCCGGGGCGTGCGGATTCAGCCAGATCCCCCAGCGCTCGGGGAAGAGGGCCGTGGCGATCTCGCGCCCCGTCACCACCTCGTGCGCGCGGTTCCAGCCGGAGGCGGCCAGCTCCTGCGCGGAGGTGACGCACGGCGCGTAGCCGTAACCGGCCACCTCCATGTTCCCGTACTGCGCGTCGGGCGAGCCCGCCTGGCCGGTCCAGAGCAGCATCCACATCTGGCTGTCGGCGAGCGCGTCCAGCAGCGCCTCGTAGGTGTCGAACCGGCCCGGCGACACCTGCTTCAGCAACTGTTCGACACTGCCTCCCGCGCTCACGTAGCCGCCCCTTCTCCCGCATCGGTCACCCGCTCCGGGCACGCTCGTGCGCCCCGCCCCGTCATCAAACCAGCTTACGAGCCGGATACGACATGAGTCCCCGTACTCGGGTCCCGGTTATCCGGCTCGCGCGTTTTTCGTCCCGACAGCTCCGGGCTAGGTCTCCCGCGTGTAGAAGGGCCGCACGCACTGGCGCATCCACTCCACCACCGGGTCCTGCGCGGCATCCAGCAGGACGAGCTGGACCGGCCACTTCACGGGGGCCCTGCCCAGCGCCCTGCCCAGCGCGTCGTGTGCGGCCTGGCGGGATTCGGGGTCCAGCAGGTCCAGTTCGACGCCGACGAAGAGCGAGGGCGGCTCGCCCTCGGTGCTGGCGAGGGCGCGTCTGGCCGTACGGAGAGAGGGCAGCACCGCGAACTCGCCCGCGGCGGCGCCGAGGAAGTCCACCGGCTCGTCCTGCCAGTCGGGCTCGAAGAGCCTGACCCGCGCGCCACGCGCCACGCCCCAGGCGGCCTGCTCCGAGGGGGTGTTCGCGCACAGTTCGGCGACGGCCTCGGGGGGCAGCGGCATGCCGACGGTGCCCTCGGGGTTCACGGCGATGCCCACCTGCGGCGGCAGCCCGCGCGCGAACTCGCGCGCGGGCGCGACGGTGAAGGACATGTGCGAGCCCACGACCTGGAGAAACTGCTGCTCCGAGCTGAAGACGGGGACGTAGGGCGCCCCTTCGAGCTGGATCGTCGGCAGATCGAGGTTCGGGCTGTCGGGCCCGCCGCCCTCGGGCAGCGGCACCCAGACGCTGCTGCGCCCGAGCACCTCCAGCAGCCGGGCGCCCGCGTGGGGCACTTCGAGGGAGGCCGCGAGGGTTTCCTCCAGCTCGTTCCCGGGCCAGCCTCCACCGTGGCCCGGTCCGTACTGCTGCGGAAAGGTCATGGGGGCAACCCTAGCCGCGGCCCTCTGAGCTGCGTCGGGGAGGCGGTCGAAGTGACGGGGCGCGGGCGCGGGCGTAACCCGGATGCTCACGTATGGCGACCGTCCAGTTGCGGAGCGCACCCAACCCTCGAAGGGTGGTTCTCGTCCCTATCGACCTATGTCGGTACCTAACGGAGGAATCTCCCATGCGTCTCAGCAAGACCGCGGCGGCGGGCATCGCCGCCGCTCTCACCGGCTCGCTGGCCCTCGGGGCCGGCGCAGCCGCCGCCTTCGATCATGGCCCCCGCCACGAGGGGGCCCCGCCCGCGCCGGGGTCGTCGTCGGCGCTCATTCCGCAGGTCGAAGCACTCAAGAACATCGGCGGCCTCCTCACTCCCGTCTCGAACCTCGTGGACGGGGTCCTCCAGGCCAAGAACGGCAAGCTCCCCCAGAACGAGGCCAAGGAGCACTCGGCCGAGGTCGGGAAGGCGATCAGCACGCTGAAGAAGGCAGCGGAGGCGAAGCAGGCCACCGGCTCCCACCGCGCCCAGGCGCCCTCGGACATGACCCTGAAGGCCGCCGAGGACCTCCGTACCCGCGTCGACGCGCTGCTCAAGGCGTCCGCGGCCGGCGACAGGCAGCGGACGTCCGACGCCGTGAAGGCCACCCTGACCGGCGCCGTCAACGTGATGGCGGGCGGCCTCTCCGACGGGCGGCTGCCCGCCGCCGACCTCAAGGGCCTGCCGAAGCTGTCCGGCACCCAGCAGGGCCCCGGGGCGGCCACCGCGCCCCGCTCGCTGGAGGCTCCCACGCCCTCGGGGCTGCGCGGCGCCGGTGAGCTGGCCCGGCAGAGCGAGCTGGTCGGCGACACCGGCAACGTCATCGCGCCGGTGGGCCGTGTGCTGAACACGGTGCTCAAGGACCCGAAGGCCAAGCACAACGAGGCGGACCTCCAGAGAATGGGCAAGGCCGTCAAGGACGGGCTGGCCGAGCTCCAGCGGACCAGGTCCCAGCAACCCGACCCCCAGCAGCCGCGGGACGAGAGCCCCCAGAAGGAGACCCCGCCCCAGCCGGGTCAGCAGGACCAGCAGGAGAAGCCCCAACAGGACCAGCCGCAGCCCGGACAGCAGGAGAAGCCCCAGGAAAAGCCCCAACAGCAGAAGCCGCAGGAGCAGAAGCCGCAGGAGAAGCCCCGCCCCGAGCAGCAGCAGCCGGAGCAGCAGCAGAACGCCCAGGAACCGCGCCAGGAGGCACCGAAGCCCGAGCAGAAGCCGGAACAGCGGCCGGAGCAGCGGCCGGAGCAGAAGCCGGAGCAGCAGCCCGAGCAGAAGCAGCAGGCGCAGCCGGAGCGGGAGAAGGAGGCGCCGGAGCACCAGCCGAAGCAGGACCAGCCGAAGCCGCAGGACACTCAGCAGCAGCAGGGCCCTGAGCAGGAGCAGGCGCTCCCGGTGCGGAAGAGCGGCACGCGAGCGGCCGACCGCCCCTCGGAGGGGAGCAGGCTGACGCTCAAGGCGAGCACCCAGTTGCGCTCCAAGGTCGACGGGTTCCTGAGGGCCGCGTCCTCCGGCGACGAGCGCAAGGTCACCAACGAGGCGAGAACCATGCTCACCTCCACCGTCAACGTGCTGGCCAGCGTCGCCCTGGGCGGGGCGCTGCCCGAGCCCGACCTGAAGGGGCTGCCGAAGGCGGCGCCGATGCAGGAGGCCAAGGGCGCCAAGCGTGCCGAGGCCGCAGAGGGCGACAAGGCCCCCAAGTCGCCGAAGGCGCCGATCCTGCACATGGGCCACACCCCGGCGTTCTGACGCACCCACACGAGGGCGCGGGCGACCGCGCGCTCTGTCCCCGTGCGCGGCCCGTCACCGCTGAGCGGTGACGGGCCGCGCGCGTCCGGGGCGCCGCGAACACTCCGGTACGCGCCGGAACGCACCGGAACACGCCCCGGACGCATCCCGGAAGCGGCCCCGGAAAACGCCCCGAACCGTGCCCCTGCTCGTCCCCTACGTGCCCCTGCTCGCCCCTCTACTCGAACGCCACCCCGCACAGCGCACCCGCCGCCTCCCGGTCCAGCAGCACGACCGAGGAGCAGCCCTCGGGCACCCGCCCCGCCTCCGCCTGCGCTATCAGGCGGCCCACGGCCCTGCGGTGCCGGGCGAAGGCGTACCCGGAGACGCCCCGGCCCCGCTCGGCCTGGCCCTCCAGGGCGACCACGGGCGGCACGTCGAGGAGCACCAGGTGCAGTCCCCTGCCGCGCCGCCGCGCGTCCCTGGCCAGCCAGCCGCGCACCCAGCCCTGCGTCCCGCAGTCGTGGACGACGACGCTCGCGCCCGAGGCCAGCGCCCGCCGCAGCCCCGCGTAGTGCGCGAGGCGGACCAGGGGGCGGTAGACGCCGTAGGGCAGCCAGCGGGGCAGCCTGGCCTCCCAGCGCTCCCTGGTGTCCTGCGAGTCGATCCTGCTGACGGTGTCGTGGAGAGCCACCGTGCGCCGGATCAGCGTCGACTTGCCGCTGCCCGGCAGTCCCGAGACCACGACCAGGTCACCCGCCGCGAAGCGCAGCGTGCGTCTGGCGGCGGTGCCGCGCAGATCCCGCTCCAGGACGGGCACGGGGGCCTGCGCGGGCACCACCGCACCCGCACCGCCTCCCGCTCCGCCCCCCGTGACCGTCGCGGTCACCGTCGCGTAAGCACTGCGCAGACTGCCCACCTGATCGCCCTCCCCGGATACCTGCGTTTCCCGGGGGCCTCCCCCGGGCCCCCGGCGCTCCACCGCGGCTTTCCCCGAGAGTGTCAAGAAAAGGTAATGCGGTTCAAGACGATTGCTTCCCCGCCAGGAGCACCACGGGTACCCGCGCCGTGCCATGATGTGCGGGCCAACTCCATACAGGCCGCTTGAATCCGCGCGGGAGAGTCCCCGTCCGTACGCCGTCCGCCCCTCGCACAGTGTGCACGGAGGCGGCGTCCACGGGGCGCCGAAGGAGCAAGTCCTCCCTTGAATCTCTCAGGCCCCGATACCGCACAGGATGAGGCAGATCTGAAAAGCGAGCCGCCGCGCGGCTCCACCCAAGGTGCAAGCCGAGGCCCACGGGAACGGGCTCCTGGCGAACCTCTCAGGTTCCGATGACAGATGGGGAGGACATCCGGTCACTTGCCCCCTGGAGCCTGTCTGACATGAGCGACACCCCTCGTAAGACCGCACTCGACGCCACTCATCGCGCGCTCGGCGCGACGATGACCGACTTCGCGGGCTGGGACATGCCGCTGCGCTACGGCAGCGAGCGTGACGAACACCACGCCGTCCGCACCCGCGCGGGCCTGTTCGACCTCTCCCACATGGGTGAGATCACCGTCACGGGCCGGGACGCCGGGGCGCTGCTGGACTATTCGCTGGTCGGCAACCTGTCGGCGGTCGCCGTCGGCCGCGCCCGCTACACCATGATCTGCGACGAGGACGGCGGCATCCTCGACGATCTGATCGTCTACCGCACCGGCGAGGAGACCTACATGGTCGTCGCCAACGCGGCCAACGCGCAGGTGGTCCTGGACGCGCTCACCGCGCGCGCCGAGGGCTTCGGCGCCGAGGTGCGCGACGACCGCGACGCCTACGCGCTGCTCGCGGTCCAGGGCCCCGAGGCCGTCGGCATCCTGCGAACGCTGACCGACGCCGGTCTGGACGGGCTGAAGTACTACGCGGGCCTGCCGGGCACGGTCGCGGGCAAGGACGCGCTCATCGCCCGTACGGGCTACACCGGCGAGGACGGCTTCGAGCTGTTCGTCGCGCCAGGTGACGCCGTCGCCGTGTGGGAGGCGCTGACGGAGGCGGGCTCCGGCGCGGGGCTCGTCCCGTGCGGCCTGAGCTGCCGGGACACGCTGCGCCTGGAAGCGGGGATGCCGCTGTACGGGCACGAGCTGAGCACGTCGACCACGCCCTTCGACGCGGGTCTCGGCCGGACGGTGAAGTTCGAGAAGACGACGAACGAGGGACGTTTCGTCGGGCGCGAGCCCCTGGAGGCGGCGGCCGAGCGGGCGCGGAACAGCCCGCCGCGCAAGCTGGTCGGCCTGATCGCCGAGGGCCGCCGGGTGCCGCGCGCGGGGTACGGGGTGGTCTCGGCCGAGGGCGAGGTGATCGGCGAGGTCACCTCAGGGGCCCCTTCCCCGACCCTCGGCAAGCCGATCGCCATCGCCTACGTGGACGCCGCGCACGCGGAGCCGGGCACCAAGGGGGTCGCGGTGGACATCCGCGGTTCCCACGAGCCGTACGAGGTGGTCGCGCTGCCCTTCTACAAGAGGCAGCGCTGAAACCACCCGTCACGGGCCCGTCACCGGCGGACGGAGGCGTACTCCGGGAGCGGACGCGCCACCGTACGGGCATCCGTCGGCACGCACCCCGCGTCGGCCCGTGCGGGCGCCCGCGCTGTGGAACTCGTCCCATCTTCCAAGACCGTTTTCCCCCGCACCCCTCTCATCCAGGAGAATCGCACCATGAGCAACCCCCAGCAGCTTCGCTACAGCAAGGAGCACGAGTGGCTGTCGGCCGCCGAGGACGGCGTCTCGACGGTCGGGATCACGGCGCACGCCGCCGAGGCACTCGGCGACGTCGTCTTCGTCCAGCTCCCTGAGGTCGGCGACGCGGTCACCGCGGGCGAGCCCTGCGGCGAACTGGAGTCGACCAAGTCCGTGAGCGACCTGTACGCACCGGTCTCCGGCGAGATCACCGAGATCAACCAGGACGTCGTGGACGACCCGGCACTGGTGAACTCGGCGCCCTTCGAAGGCGGCTGGCTGTTCAAGGTGAAGGTCTCGGAGGAGCCGGACGACCTGCTCTCCGCCGAGGAGTACACCGCCTTCGCCGCCGGAAGCTGAGCTGCTCTTCCCGTCTCCCACCCACCCCCAGCCGTGCCAACAGGGATGGTTTCATGTCGCTTTTGAATGGTTCTCTCCACGAGGTGGACCCGGACGTCGCCGCCGCCGTCGACTCCGAGCTTCACCGCCAGCAGTCCACCCTCGAGATGATCGCGTCGGAGAACTTCGCCCCCGTCGCCTCGCTGGAGGCCCAGGGCTCCGTCCTGACGAACAAGTACGCCGAGGGCTACCCCGGGCGCCGCTACTACGGCGGCTGTGAGTACGTCGACGTCGTCGAGGACATCGCCCGCGACCGCATCAAGGCCCTGTTCGGCGCCGAGGCGGCCAACGTCCAGCCGCACTCCGGCGCGTCCGCGAACGCCGCCGCGATGTTCGCGCTGCTCAAGCCGGGCGACACCATCATGGGTCTGGACCTGGCGCACGGTGGTCACCTCACGCACGGCATGAAGATCAACTTCTCCGGCAAGCTCTACAACGTCGTCCCCTACCACGTCGACGGGACCACGAGCCTGGTCGACATGGAGGAGGTCGAGCGGCTCGCCAAGGAGCACCGCCCGCAGATGATCGTCGCGGGCTGGTCCGCCTACCCGCGCCAGCTCGACTTCGCCGCCTTCCGCCGCATCGCCGACGAGGTCGGAGCGCTGCTCATGGTGGACATGGCCCACTTCGCCGGGCTGGTGGCCGCGGGTCTGCACCCCTCCCCCGTCCCGTACGCGGACGTGGTCACCACCACCACGCACAAGACCCTCGGCGGTCCGCGCGGCGGTGTGATCCTCTCCAAGAAGGAGTACGCGAAGAAGATCAACTCCGCGGTCTTCCCGGGCCAGCAGGGCGGGCCGCTGGAGCACGTCATCGCCGCGAAGGCCGTCTCCTTCAAGATCGCCGCCAGCGACGAGTTCAAGGAGCGCCAGCAGCGCACCCTCGCGGGCGCCCACATCCTCGCGGAGCGCCTGCTGCGCGAGGACACCGTCGGCGCGGGGGTCTCCGTGCTCTCCGGCGGCACCGACGTCCACCTCGTCCTCGTCGACCTGCGCGACAGCGAGCTCGACGGCCAGCAGGCCGAGGACCGCCTCCACGAGGTCGGCATCACCGTCAACCGCAACGCCGTCCCGAACGACCCGCGCCCGCCGATGGTCACCTCGGGGCTGCGGATCGGCACCCCGGCGCTGGCCACCCGCGGCTTCGGCGAGGACGACTTCCGCGAGGTCGCGGACATCATCGCCGAGACCCTGCTGCCCTCCTTCGACGAGGCCAAGGCCAAGGCGCTCTCCGCCCGCGTCACGGCCCTCGCCGAGAAGCACCCGCTCTACCCGGACCTGGGCAAGGGCAAGGACAAGTAACACAGCGGCCACCGGCCAACCGGCCCCTGGCCACCGGCCACCACGGGGGCGCCCCCGCCCACCCCGCGGGGCGCCCCCGCGCACCACCAACCCCCACGAGGGAGTCCGTCACCATGGCCATCTCCGTCTTCGATCTGTTCTCGATCGGTATAGGCCCCTCCAGCTCACACACCGTGGGCCCGATGCGCGCGGCGCGGATGTTCGCCCGCCGCCTCAAGAACGAGGGGCTGCTCGCGCACACCTCGTCCGTACGGGCCGAGCTGTACGGCTCCCTCGGCGCGACGGGCCACGGGCACGGCACGCCCAAGGCGGTCCTGCTCGGCCTGGAGGGCGAGTCGCCGCGCTCGGTTGACGTGACCACGGCCGACGAGCGCGTGGCGCACATCAAGCAGACCAAGCGGCTGCGGCTGCTGGCCGCCGAGATAGGCGACGCGCACGAGATCGCCTTCGACGCCTCGACGGAGCTGATCCTGCACCGCCGCCGCTCCCTGCCGTACCACGCCAACGGCATGACGCTCTTCGCCTACGACGAGTCGGGCGCGCCGCTGCTGGAGAAGACCTACTACTCGGTGGGCGGCGGCTTCGTCGTCGACGAGGACGCCGTCGGCGAGGACCGCATCAAGCTCGACGACACGGCGCTGAAGCACCCGTTCCGCACGGGCGACGAACTGCTGCGGCTCACCCACGAGACGGGCCTCTCGGTCTCCGGGCTGATGCTGGAGAACGAGAAGGCGTGGCGCACGGAGGAGGAGATCCGCGAGGGGCTGCTGGAGATCTGGCACGTGATGCGCGCGTGCGTCTCGCGCGGCCTGGGCCAGGAGGGCATCCTCCCGGGCGGCCTGAAGGTGCGCCGCCGCGCCGCCACCTCGGCCCGCCAGCTGCGCGCCGAGGGGAACCCCGAGGCGCACGCCATGGAGTGGATCACCCTCTACGCGATGGCGGTCAACGAGGAGAACGCGGCGGGCGGCCGGGTCGTCACCGCGCCCACCAACGGCGCGGCCGGCATCATCCCGGCCGTGCTGCACTACGCCATGAACTTCGTCCCCGGCACGGACGAGGACACCGTCGTCCGCTTCCTGCTGACCGCGGGCGCCATCGGCATGCTCTTCAAGGAGAACGCCTCCATCTCCGGCGCCGAGGTCGGCTGCCAGGGCGAGGTCGGCTCGGCCTGCTCCATGGCGGCGGCGGGCCTCGCGGAGATCCTGGGCGGCAGCCCGGAGCAGGTGGAGAACGCGGCCGAGATCGGCATCGAGCACAACCTGGGCCTGACCTGCGACCCCGTCGGCGGCCTCGTACAGATCCCCTGCATCGAACGCAACGGCATGGCCGCGGTCAAGGCGGTCACGGCGGCCCGCATGTCCCTCCGCGGCGACGGCCGCCACCACGTCTCCCTCGACAAGGCCATCAAGACGATGCGCGACACGGGGGCGGACATGAAGACGAAGTACAAGGAGACGGCGCGGGGCGGGCTCGCGGTGAACGTCATCGAGTGCTGACGGGGCGCTGAGGGGGGACTGGGTCTCCCCTGACACGCCGAAGGGGGCGCGGCCACCAGGTGGTGGTGGCCGCGCCCCCGTTCGTCAGGTCGGGCGGACTCAGAGATCAGTCGGTCTGGGCGCCCGAGGGGAGCTTGCGGAGCTTCATGTCCTCCGCGGAGTCGGAGTCGAACCCGTAGTCCAGGATCTTCGCCGCGTCGGCGTACCGGTCCTTGCTGTTCTGGATGGTGCCGACGAGGGTCGTGTCACCGCGGGTGGCCGCGAACACCAGGCAGGGTCCCGCCGGGGTGGTCGTGCCGGTCTTGATGCCGACGACGCCCTTGTAGGAGCCGAGAAGCTGGTTCGTGTTCGTCCAGGTGTAGTGGCGGGTGCCACCGTTCTCGGCCGGGGCGTCGCCCTTGTACTCCTTGGTCTTGACGACCTCGCGGAACGTGGCGTTCTCCATGTTGTGCTTGGCCAGCTTGGCCAGCTCGAGCGGAGTGCTGACGTCCTTGGAGCTGATCCCGGCGAAGGTCTTGAACTCGGTCTTGGTGAGCCCGAGGTCGTCGGCCTTCTTGTTCATCTTGCCGATGAAGGACTCGCTGCGCTCGGCGGGGGTGTCGCCCTCGCCGAAGGTGTCGGCGAGCGCGTAGGCCGCGTCGGCGCCGGAGGGCAGGAGGGCCGCGTAGAGCAGCTGGTTGACGGTGACCTTGTCGCCGGTCTGGAGGTCAGCGGTGCTGGCCTCGTGCTCCGTCACGTAGTCGCGGTACTCCTGCTTGACGGGAACCTGCTGCTCCAGGTTCACGCCCTTGGTGTCGAGCACGACCGAGGCGACCGCGAGCTTCGTGGTGCTGGCCAGCGGGCGCACGGTGTTGTCGGCCTTGCCGAAGACCTTCTCGCCGCTCGAAGCGTCCAGCAGCGCCGCGCCCTTGGCGGCGACGGTGGGCGGCGGCGGTGCTGCGGCCTGCGCAACGAGGGGGGAGACGGCCAGCAGCGCGCCACCCGTGCAGGCGGCGATGATGATCTTGCGCTTGGATATCTTGCGCTTGCTTGTGGTTCTTGCAGTCAAGGAGTAACGCTCCGTATCTGCGTTGTTTGTGGGGGAACAGTGGTACATCGGAGGGACCGACGGGTCAAACATAAAATGTGGTCCCTACAGGTAGACGCGGGCAAACGGCCCCGAGTTCACGCGCGTCACGCTGCCCCCTGGAGAGATCCCGAGGAGCCGTCTTCACCGCGCCCCCACATGCCCCGGCGTTCCCAGTGTCCCCAGTGGTCCCGTCCGCCCCGGACAAGCAAAAAGGCCCCGCTGGCAGCGGGGCCCTTCACTGGCGCTGACGCGCCGACGGATCGGCGGATCAGTCGTTCACGCAGGTGTTGCCGAAAGCGGGGTTCAGCAGGCCGATGATGTCGATGGTGTTGCCACAGACCTGCGCCCCGATGTGAATCGGGAGCTGAACCGCGTTGCCCGAGAGCACGCCCGGCGAATTGGCCGCGGCACCCTGCGCACCGCTGTCGGCGGCGGCGGTGCCGGCAGCGGCACCGGCGGCCATGCCGGCCGAGGCGAGGACCAGGACGGCCTTCTTGGCAGCGTTCATGGAGCGTACTCCTCCAGATGGATACTCGACGGCCCCTATTTGACACCGTGCCCTGATAAACGGGCGGGGTCCGCGCCGGTTAGCCAAAAGCCCGCTTTTTCCTTCGATTGGTGTAACCGGCGTAACCGGCACGCCCGGCCCCGCCCCTCGAAACACGCATGCAGCTCAACGGGATTAGCCGATGTATCCGTGTCATACGGGTGAACGTGCGGAACCAAACCGAGGGTCACGAGTTGGTCAGTTCGCTCCGCAGTTGGGGCTCCACTTCCAGAAGGGTGAATCATGATCAAGAACGCTCTCGCCGCAGCCGCTGTGGCTACCGCCATTGTCGGCGTGGCGGCCCCGTCGGCCATGGCGACCGGTAACGACCAGGGCACCACCTCGGTCAACGGCAACGGTGCTGAGTCGTCCTTCGGCAACTCCGGCACCCACGGCAACTGGAGCCCGCAGAACAGCCTGGTCCAGGGCTCGCTCAACAAGCCCTGCCTGGGCATTCCGATCGAGGCCAACCTCGGCTCCCTCGTCGGCCTGATCCCGATCACGGTCCAGGACATCAACGTCCTGTCCTCCCCGCAGGACCAGCAGTGCACCGAGAACTCCACCCAGGCGAAGGGCGACGAGCCGCTCTCCCACATTCTGGACGACCTGGCGGTGCTCTCGGCCAACGGTGCCGGCAACCGCTGACGCCCACCGGAAGAGGCCCGGGCCACCCGGAACCGGCCCGGGCCTTTGCCGTGCGCGGCCCTTCGGGCATTCGACCTTCGGATGAGCCATTCATACGGTAATCCGTCCGGTGGAAACAACCGGATTGCGATTAGTCCTACTGACTTCCGAACTGTTGGGCCGCACGGGCGAGTTAGCCGACGCTCCCTCCTCTTTCTCGTGCCGTACACATGCGGCGATCGTTACGAATACCGGCAGCGGAGTTCCGGGCGCGATCCAGCGCCCTACAGGCACGAAGGCCGTGACCGAACCCACCCCGCTGCGGAAAGGGCTGAAAAAGTGAAGTACACGAAGACCGCCGCTGTCGCGGCCGGCACCCTCATGGCCGTGGGCACCGCCGCTCCGGCGTTCGCCGACTCGGGTGCCCAGGGCAGCGCCACCGGCTCCCCCGGCGTTCTCTCCGGCAATGTGCTGGAGGTTCCGATCCACCTGCCGGTGAACCTCTGCGGCAACACCATCGACATCATCGGCATCCTGAACCCGGCTTTCGGCAACACCTGCGTGAACGACTGACGTTCCCGCGCCGAAGCGCAGGAGAGCGCCTTGCCGATGGGGCCTCGGAGTGCGATTCCCGCACTCCGAGGCCCCATCGTTTTCCGTTCTCTGCGTATCCCTGGGCGACGTCTCCCCGCCCGGTTTTCCCTGCCCGGCATTGCCGAACTCGCCTCTCTGTGCCCAGGATCCCATCTTTCGGGTGGCTCTGGACCGAACCCGGAGTTCCGCAGTTTCCGTTGGCCGGTGCAGTCGTTATCACCATCGAAGACGGAGCAACGGGCGCGGACTGATTCGCCCGGGCAGTCAGGCTTTCAGCCACAGGCAACACGCAACTATTCTGGGAGTAACCCCGCATGAAGCACGCGAAGACAGCCGCAGTCGTCGCCGGTTCGATGATGGCCCTGGGTGCGGCGGCGCCCGCCTTCGCCGGTGACAGCGCCCCGACAGGTCCCCAGTTCAGCCTCAACGGCGGTATTTCGGACGCCCTGAGCAAGCCCGGCCCCCAGGTCGACAATGTCGTGGGAACTGTCGAGGGTGCGACCAAGGGCGCGACCAAGGGGGCCACCGAAGGAGCGGCCAAGGGTGCCCCCAAGGGCACGGCCAAGGGCGAGAAGAAGACCCTGCTCAGCTCCAACTCGGACGACAACCTGCTCGGTGGTCTCCCGCTGGGCGGCTGAATCTCCCGCCGGTTCACCGCACGCGGGGAATTTCTCCCCGGGCCGCGCCCGTCGGCGCACGCGGCCTGGCCGGAAGCGACTCCAGCGTCGCTGTCGACCCTCCACCGTTCGAGAATTCCCGACCGGACCGACGTGCGCCAGGGAACCGCCCTCGGTGATTTCCGCCGGTTTCCTTCCTCCGGAATCCGGCCGCCTCCTGAACGGCTCGGTCCAACACCGTTCAGGTGAATCGGAAGAACTTACCGCAGGTGCGGGAGTTAGGCACGGTGTCCCGGGTCGGGATGCCCGCACGTCATATGAAGGGTAAAAAGTGATCAAGAAGATTCTGTCGACGGCCACCGTCGCCGTCTCCATCGCCGGTGTCTCGGCCATGACGGCCCCGCAGGCCATGGCGGTGGGTGACGACCAGGGCACCACTTCGGTCAACGGCAACGGCGCGGCGCAGACGTACGGCAACTCCGCCACTCACGGCAACTGGAGCCCGCAGTTCGCGCTCATCCAGGGCTCGCTCAACAAGCCCTGCATCGCCCTGCCCGCGAAGGTCAACCTCGGCTCCCTCGTCGGCCTGGTGCCGATCACGATCCAGGACATCAACATCCTGTCCTCCCCGCAGAACCAGCAGTGCACCGAGAACTCCACCCAGGCCAAGGGTGACGAGCCGCTCTCGCACATCCTGCAGGACATCCCGATCCTCTCGGGCAACGGCAAGGGCAACCGCTGACCGCCTGACCGTCACCCCGGCCCGGGACGAGTGCGCTCGTCCCGGGCCGTGTGCTGTCCCCCCTATGAGTTCAGACGCGCGAACGGCGCGGTGGACGGTTCCGTACGGAAGTCGCGTACGGGGCCGCTCACCGCGCCGTTCGGCGTGGGTGGGGCGGGGCGGTGCGGTGCGTTCTGAGAGGTCAGCCGGGCAGCACCTTCGTCACCGGGCCCACGAGCGGCAGCTCCGAGAGGGAGTCGCCGCGGGTGATCGGGCCGGTGACCGTGCGAGTGCTGATGGGGCGGAAGTCCGCGACCTGGGTGACGACTCCGTTGTCGAGCGGGTCCGAGCCGGTGTTGGCCAGCGGGTCGAGCTGGAGCCGCTTGACCGCGCCGATGGCGCCACCGAGGCCCTCGTGCGCGCCCCGCACCCCTTGCACGCCGGCCTCGCCGAGCCCCCCGACCGCCGCCGACAGCGAGGACTCCTCCTCGCCCGTGGCCCCGGAATCGCCCGAGGAGGCGGGCGCCGCCGAGGGGGAGTCCGCGCTCGCGGTGGCCGCGCCCCCGGCACCGAGTGCGGCACCGGCGGCGGCGGCCACCAGACCTGCGCGCAACAGGGCGCGCTGTGTGTAGGACGACGTGCGAGATGCGCGGGAAGCCACGACCACCACCAGGTGCGAATGAGAGAAACCATGTGTAACCGTTCCATCGCACACGGTAGTCCATTGTGGCCCTGTCGTCCCAATGCCACCCCTTTGCTTACGATATGCCTCCGCTGCCGCGTCGGTCAGTTGCGCCAGGGGTCGTAGGAGGGGTTGTCGACGCACTCCGACATGATCTCGACGCGCTTCTCCGTGTCGACGGGGCAGGCGCCCACGATGAAGTCGTTGTCGATGCCGCCGGGGAACGCGACCTCCACCTGGCTCGCGTACTTGTGGTCGTCGCCGATGGTCTTGTTCACGTCGATGCCGCCGGGGGCGTCGATGTAGTAGTTGTAGCCGGGCCGCCAGCGCTTGTAGAGGTCGTGGTCGTAGCTGGTGCTGACGTAGGGCGAGTGCTGGTTCTTCAGCACGTACGCCTCCAGGTCGTACTGCCCGTTCTTCGTGTCCCTGGGCTGGAATCCCTCGGCGAAGATGACCGAGGGCGGGCGGCCGTCGGAGCGGTAGAGCTGCTGGCAGGTGGTGCGGTAGTGCGGCTCCGGGGTGATGCGGGCGAGGTCGACGTCGCGCGTGGCGGCGGCGTGGAGGCGGTCGTTGACCACGGGGCAGGAGGAGGGGCGTGCGGCCCGCTTCGACGTGGCGGACGGTGCCGCGGTGGACTTGTCCGGCCCGGCGGGCGCGGTCCCCTGGCCCCCCGGAGACTCCGGGGAGGCCGCTGCGGCGGCCGGGGTGAGGAGGGCGGCCAGGGTCAGTACGGCGGCGGCGACACGGCCGCTGATACGAGTAGTCGTCACGAGCAGGAGAATCGCCCCTCGCGCGGCCCCGGTTGGGCACCGTCACCCGATCGGCGGCGTGTCCCGCGCGGCGTCGGCGACGTCAGCGGCGGGGTGACATCGGCAGCGGGCGACGGCATCGGCGGCGGGCGACAGGCGGCGGCGACAGTGGCGTCGGCGGGCCGCTCAGTGGTCGGCGACCCGCATCTCGAACCACGTCGTCTTGCCGCGCGGCAGCAGATCGACGCCCCAGCGGTCGGAGAGGGTGTCGACGAGGAAGAGACCGCGTCCGCTCGTGTCGAGTTCGTGGACGGGGAGCAGACAGGGGAGGCCGCGGGACGGGTCGCGGATCTCGACGCGGATCCAGCCCCGGCGGCGCAGCATGCGGATGCCGAAGACATGGGCGCCGGTGTGCCGCACCGCGTTGCCGACCAGCTCCGAGACGAGGAGGACGGCGTGCTCGGTCAACTGTGACGGCAGCGCCCAGCTCGACTGGAGCACGGCCTGGGTGAGCTGGCGCGCGGTGCCGGCGGACTCGGGCCGGTTGGGCAGGCACACCTCGGCCACCGCCGGATCGCCCACCAGATCGAAGACCCTGCTGGCGCGCTCACCTCCCGTCGGCTCACTCGGGCCGTCAGGAACCCAGTCGGTCACGCTCGCCACATCTCCCTGTCCCGCCATGGCCACCATCATGGCGGCCCCGTGGGGCTCGCGGGCCCGTTCGCGGGGATCCGCGGTCGCGAAATCTCCCCATCCGTCACCCGGCCCAGGCATATGCCGAGGGCAGTGAAGGGGCGGACAGTGCCGCGCGACCAGGGATGACGATGCGTGCACTCGTGATCACAAGGCGCCACGACCGGGCTTCCCTTAAGGCTCATTTAAGGCGTAGCTCAGTCCCCCACAAGGCGGGGCGCGTGGGCGGCGCGTCTCACGCCACCCCCAACCACCCCACCCGTCCGAGGGGTTGCCCGGCGCCATCGGCCGCCGCGCCACGGCCCCGCGCGCACCGCGCCCTCATGCCCACGGCAAGCACCCTCGGCTCAGCGGAACTTCGCCTTCCCCGGGCCCTCCTCCACGAAGCTGCGCATCCCCGTCTCGCGGTCCTCGGTCGCGAAGAGCCCTGCGAACCAGGTGCGCTCCACGGTGAGGCCCGTGTCGATGTCCGTCTCCAGACCGGTGTCGACGGCCTCCTTGGCCGCGCGCAGCGCCAGCGCCGGGCCGGCGGCGAGCCGCGCCGCCCAGGCGTGCGCCTGCTCGTACACCTCGGCGTCGGGCACCACGCGGTCCACGAGGCCCAGCGCCAGCGCCTCGTCGGCCTTCACCTGGCGTCCGGTGAAGATGAGGTCCTTGGCGCGAGAGGGGCCGATCAGCCGGGCGAGGCGCTGGGTGCCGCCCGCTCCGGGGATGAGGCCGAGCAGGATCTCGGGCTGTCCGAGCTTGGCCTTCTCGCCCGCGATACGGATGTCGGCGCACAGCGCCAGTTCGCAGCCGCCGCCGAGCGCGTAGCCGTTGACGGCGGCGACGACGGGCTTGGGGATGCGCGCGATAGCGGTGAAGGAGTCCTGGAGCGCCCTGGACCGTACGACCATGGCCGCGTGGTCCATGGCCTGCATCTCCTTGATGTCCGCGCCCGCCGCGAACACCTTCTCGCCGCCGTGCAGGACGACGGCCCGTACGTCGTCCCTGTCGGTGACCTCGGCTGCCAGTGCGCGCAGCCGGTCCTGGGTGGCGGTGTCCAGCGCGTTCATCGGGGGACGGTCCAGACGGAGGGTGGCGACGCCCTCGGCGACCTCAAGGTTCACAGTCATGGGGGAAGGTTAACGGCCGTTACGCGCACCGTGACCTGTGCCGCACGCGGCGGGCCCGGTGCCGTTCCTCACAGCACCGGGCCCGCCCCTGACGACTCGTCCGCCGCCGTGGATCACCGTGTCACTGCTCGGCGGTCCACTTGTCCCAGTCCATGTTCCAGCCGTTGAGGCCGTTGTCGGGCTGGATGGTCTCGTCCTTGGAGTTCTTGATCTCGACGACGTCGCCGACGATCGAGTGGTTGAAGAACCACGCGCCCGGGGTGCCCGGATCGCCGCCGCCCTTCGCGTCGAAGAGGCCGACGCAGCCGTGGCTCAGGTTGGCCTGCCCGAACTGGGACTGGGCCGTCCAGTAGTTGCCGTGGATGAACGTGCCCGAGGTGCTCAGCCGCATGGCGTGGGGCACGTCCTTGATGTCGTACCCGCCCGAGCCCTCGTCGCGCCCGAAGCCGACGGTCCGGCCGTCCATCCGCGTCACCTTGAGGCGCTCGCTGATGACCATCTTGCCGTTGTACGTGGGGTTCGACGGGCTGCCCGAGGTGATCGGGAGGGTCTTGATCTTCTTGCCGTCGCGGGTGACGGTCATGGTCTTCTTCTTCGCGTCGACGACGCTGACCTGCTTGCGTCCGACGGTGAACTCCACGGACTTCTTCTGCGTCCCGTAGACCCCGTCGGCGCTCTCGACGCCGTTGAGGTCCAGTTCGAGGGTGACCTTCGTGCCCGCCGCCCAGTACTCCTCGGGGCGGAAGTCCAGGCGCTGGTCGCCGAACCAGTGGCCCTCGACGTCGACCTCGGGCTCTGCGGTGACGGAGATCGCCTCCTCCACCGCGTCCCGGTCCTTGATGGCGCGGTCGAAGTTGATGGACACGGGCATGCCCGCGCCGACCTTGTCGCCGTCGTCCGGGGTGAAGTGGCCGATGAACTTGTTCTTGGGGGTGAGCGTCGTGAACGTGGAGCGCTCGGTGGTCTCGCGGCCCTCGCTGTCACGGGCGACCGCGTCCACGGTGTACTTCGTGTCCGTCGTCAGATGGGAGTCCGGCTCCCACGACGTGCCGTCCTCGGCGATCTCCCCCTTGACCGGCTCGCCCTTGGAGTCGGCGACCTCGACCTTCGTCAGCTTCCCCTTGGCTGCCGTCACCTTGAGCGCGTCGTTCGTCGCGACGCCGTCGGCGCCGTCCTTGGGCGCGATGCTCACGACCGCCTTCGACGGGGTCTCGCTCGCTTCCTTGCCCACCTGCTGGTCGGCTCCGGCGTCTCCGCTGCCGCCGCCGCAGGTGGTGAGCACCAGCAGCAGCACGACGACCAGCACCGCGAGTCCCGCGGCGGAACCCCCTATGACCTGAGCACGGCGCTCCCCCGGTATCGCCTCAAGAGACAGTTTTCCCCTGGCGATGGCCTTCAGATCCAAAACGGGCTACTCCCCTCGCACGGCCCGCGCACCCGCGTGCGCCCCCGACGCGCGACACGCGCGTATGCGTTGTTAGATAACCACACCCCGGTGACAGGCGGGTCCCCCGCGATTGTCACCGTTCCGTCGCAGTTTCGGGAGGGGCGGCGGGAGGCTGTGGGAGCGCGACGGGTCAGCGCAGCGCCGAACCGGCCCGCCAGGACGCCCAGTCCATGTTCCAGCCGCCGAGCCCGTTGTCGGGCGCGACGGTGCGCTCGTCGGAACCCCGCACCTCGATCACGTCGCCCACCAGCGAACCGCGGAAGAAGGTACCGGCGGGCGAGCCGGGGCTGCCGCCCTTGGTGTCCCGCAGCCCCACGCAGCCGTGGCTGACGTTGGCGGAGCCGAACGTGCTCTTGGGCGCCCAGTAGTTGCCGTGCAGGAAGGTGCCGCTGTCGGTGAGTCGCATGGCGTGCGGCACGTCCTCGATGTCGTACTCGCCGCCGAAGCCGACCGTGCGCCCGTTCATGCGCGTCACGTCGAACTTCTCGCTGACGACCATGCGCCCGTTGTACGTCGGGTTGCCGGGCGCGCCCGCCGTGACCGGCACCCGGTCGGCCACCGCGCCGTCGCGCAGCACCGTCATGGTGTGCCGGGCCGCGTCCACGACGCTGCGCTGGTCGCGGCCGACGGTGAAGTGGACACGCTTGTGCTGCACCCCGTAGACGCCCGGTGCCGCCTTCACGTCGCGCAGCCGCAGGTCGAGGGTGACGCGGGTGCCGGGGCGCCAGTACGTGCGCGGGCGGAAGTCGAGGCGGGAGCGGCCGAACCAGTGGGCGGCGATCTCCACGCTCGGCTCGGCGCGCACCGTGATCGCGCGCTCGACGGCGGCGCGGTCGGCGACGGGCCGGGTGAAGTCGATGGACGGGATCATTCCGGTGCCCACCGTCTGCCGGTGCTCGGGGGTGAAGAAGCCGATGAAGCGGTGCTCGGGCACCTGGGTCCTGAAGGTGGTGTGCCGGGCCGTGCGGCGGCCGTTTCCGTCGAGCGCGACGACGTCCACCGTGTACTCGCTGGCCAGCGCCAGTTTCCCGGCCTCCTCGGCGGGCTGCCAGGTGCGCCCATCGCCGGAGAGGCGTCCTGGCAGGGCGCGCCTCTGCGCGTCGCCCTTGCGCAGGACGCGTACGCGCTCCAGCCGCCCCTCGCGTACGGAGACCTCCAGGGGGTCGGCGGCGCGCACGCCCGTGGCCTCGTCGTGCGGGGTCACCCGGATGGACCGCGCGGACGGCTTCCCTTCGGCGGCGACGCCGCAGGCGGCGGAGAGGGCGCAGACGGACGCGGCGAGGACCGCAGACAGCCACTTACGGGGCGTGCGGAAGCGCCCTCGCGCGGGTTCCGCGCCCTTCGCACCGCTCGCACCGCCGTCGCACTCCGACCACTCCATCGCCGCGCACCCCCGCGAGATCGCCGTTTGCGGGGACCAACGACCGTACTCCGTCCGGGAAACGAATCGATCACGCGTGTGAGCGGGGTGTCCCTTTCGGGAAGAATCGGGGCGAGGACCGCAGACCAGCGCCCGGCCGGGACGCCGCGCGCCCGTGGTCCGACCGAGCCGCGAGCCGCGGGAGGCAGCCACGTGTCGCACGCACCGGAGCAGGGAGCACCGGCCGACGGACTGTCCGACGGGCTGGCCGGTGCCCCGTCACCGCCACGGTCCAACGGCCACGGCTCCCCCGCAGCGCGCCACCCGGACGGCGGAGGGTCCGCGTCCGCTCCGGCGTCCCCGTGGGCCCCGAGGTGGGAGCCGGGTGGCGTCGCGGCGAGCGATGTCCCGGAGGAGCGGGGACGAGAGCCGGGTGCCGTCGCGGGCCGCGGCGCCGTGTGGCCAGGGAGCCCGCAGCCGCTGGGGGCCCGCCACCACATCGGACCCGACGGCGTGGCGGGCACGAACTTCGCCCTGTGGGCGGGCGGCGCCGAGGCCGTCGAGCTGTGCCTCTTCGACGAGCTGGGCGCCGAGACACGCCGCCCGCTGACCGAACTGACCCACGAGATCTGGCACGGCTTCGTGCCGGGGGTGCGCCCCGGGCAGCGGTACGGGTACCGCGTACACGGGCGCTGGGACCCGTGGACGGGGGCGCGCTGGAACCCGGCGAAGCTGCTGCTCGACCCGTACGCGCGCGCCGTGGACGGCGATTTCACGCTGCCGCCCGAGGTCTACGGGCATGTGCGCGACTGGCCGCAGCAGGACCTGGCCGACACCGTGCGCGACGGCCACGACTCGGCCCCCCACGTCCCCAAGGGCGTCGTCGTGGACGACGACGACGCGTGGGACGACGACCGCAGGCCGAAGACCCCATGGGCCGACTCGGTCCTCTACGAGCTGCACGTGCGCGGGTTCACGCTGCGCCATCCGGACGTCCCCGAGGAGCTGCGGGGCACGTACGCGGGGCTGGCGCACCCGGCCGCGATCGGGCATCTCACGCGGCTGGGCGTGACGGCCGTGGAGCTGCTGCCGGTGCACCAGTTCGCGCACGAGGACCATCTGCTGCGCCGTGGGCTGCGCAACTACTGGGGCTACAACTCGATCGGGTACTTCGCGCCGCACGCCGCGTACGCCGCCAGCGGTACGCGCGGCCAGCAGGTGGGCGAGTTCAAGCGGATGGTGCGGGCGCTGCACGCGGCCGGGATCGAGGTCGTCCTGGACGTGGTCTACAACCACACGGCCGAGGGCAGCGAGAACGGGCCGACGCTGTCGCTGCGCGGCATCGACAACCGCGGCTACTACCGGCTGGCGCCCGACCCGCGCCGCTACGCCGACTACACCGGCTGCGGAAACACCCTCCATGTGGTGCAGCCCCAGACCCTGCGGCTGATCACCGACTCGCTGCGCTACTGGGTGCAGGAAATGGGCGTCGACGGATTCCGCTTCGACCTCGCCTCCGCGCTGGCCCGCTCCATGCACGACGTGGACATGCTCTCCCCGTTCCTGGCCGTCATCGCCCAGGACCCCGTGCTGCGGCGCGTGAAGCTGATCGCCGAGCCCTGGGACGTGGGCAGCGGCGGCTATCAGGTGGGCGCCTTCCCGCCCCTGTGGACGGAGTGGAACGACCGCTACCGCGACACCGTCCGCGACTTCTGGCGGGGCGCGCTGCCCGACGTACGGGACCTGGGCTACCGGCTCTCGGGGTCGAGCGACCTGTACGCCTGGGGCGGCCGGCGCCCGTACGCCTCCGTCAACTTCATCACCGCGCACGACGGCTTCACGCTGCGCGACCTCGTCAGCTACGAGACCAAGCACAACGAGGAGAACGGCGAGGACAACAGGGACGGCACCGACGACAACCGGGCCTGGAACTGCGGCGCCGAGGGCGATACCGGGGACGCGGCCGTGAACGCCCTGCGCCGCGGGCAACTGCGGGCCATGGTGACGACGCTGCTGCTGTCCACGGGCGTGCCGATGCTCGTCGCGGGCGACGAGATGGGGCGCACGCAGGGCGGCAACAACAACGCCTACTGCCAGGACAGCACGACGAGCTGGGTGGACTGGTCGCTGCTCCGGGACGGGGAAGGCGGGGATGGCGGGGGCGGCTGGGGCGGCTGGGGGGAGCTGTTCGCGCTGACGTCGCGGCTGCTGCGGCTGCGGCGCGAGCACCCCGTACTGCGGCGCAAGGCGTTCTTCTCGGGCCGCCCGCACGGCCCCGAAGGGCTGCGGGACCTGGCGTGGTTCACGGGGAGCGGCGAGGAGATGACGGAGCCCGACTGGTTCAGGCCCAGCAGGACGCTGGGGATGTTCCTCTCCGGGCGCGACATTCCGCAACGCGACGCGAAGGGCGCGCCCGTGCGGGACGACAGCTTCCTGTGCGTGCTGCACGCGGAGCCGGAGGCGGGCGCGTTCACGCTGCCGGGGCCGCCATGGGGGCGACGGTACGAGCTGGTCGTCGACACCTCACGCGAGGACCAGACGGAGCCGCCCGGGACGGTGCACGAGGCCGGTGAGGTGCTTCCGCTTCCGGCGCGCTCGGTGCGGTTGCTGCGGGTGCGGTAGGGGCTTCAGGGACGCTGGAGGACGGGGCGCCCGGCCGTTAATCCTGTGGACGGGGCGAGGGGGCCGCACCACACTGACGGCCTTGTGACCGCTGCCTCCCCCTCCCCTCCTTCCCCGTCCGCCTCATCGGCCTCGTCCGCGTCTCCCCCATCACTTCCCGGACCCGTTCCGTCCGGGCCGCCCGGCAGGCTCTGGTCGCGCGACTTCCTGCTCTTCTTCACCGCGCGGGCCGTCGCCAAGCTCGGCGACGCGATGCTGCCGATCGCCCTGTCGGCCGGGCTGCTCCAGCACGGGCACGGCCCCGGTGCGATCGGCGGGGCGCTGGCCGTCTTCACGGTCTGCTTCGCGGGCTTCGTCGTCTTCGGCGGGGTCTTCTGCGACAGGTTCGACACGCGTGCGCTGATGGTCGGCTCGGATCTGGTGCGGGTGGGGACGCAGGGGCTGGCCTCGATGCTGTTCCTCACGGAACACGTGGTGCTGTGGCAGATCTGTGTGATCGGCGCGGTCAACGGGATCGCCGCCGGACTGTTCCAGCCCGGGGTCGCCAGCACGATCCCGCGGGTGGCCCGCGACATCCAGGCCGCCAACGGCGCCGTCCGCACCGCCGAGTCCATGGCCATGCTCGCCGGGCCCGCGCTGGCGGGCCTGCTGGTCGCCGTCGCCTCGGCGGGCGGCGTCTTCGCGGCGCACGCGGCGACGTACGCGCTCAGCGCCCTGTGCCTGGCGCTGCTGCGGATGCCGCGCGATGTGCCGGGGCCCGGGGAGACTGCTGGGGAGGCCCGGAGCAGCTACCGTGCCGATCTCGTCGAGGGCTGGCGGGAGTTCAGGGCGCGCACCTGGATGTGGGGCGTCATCGTCATCTGGATGGTCTACATGATCACGACGACGGGACCGCTGGTGCCGCTGGGCGCGTCGGAGATCATCCCGTCGCTGGGCGCGGGCGCGTACGGGCTCGTCAACTCGGCCCTCGGCGCGGGCACGGCGCTCGGCGGGCTGCTCGCCATGCGGATACGGCCGCTGCACCAGCTCCGCGCGGGCTCCGTCGCGATGTTCGGGGCCTGCTTCTTCCCGGCCGCCGTGGGCGCGCACCTGCCGCTGCCGCTGATGATGAGCGGGGCTGCGCTGTCCGGTGCGGCGATGGGGTTCTGGGGCGTGATGTGGGCGACGAGCGTGCAGACGCAGGTGCCGGGCCCCGTGCTGAACCGCATCCACGCGTACGAGGTCGCGGGCTCGCTCTCGATGCTGCCCGCCGGCCAGGCCCTCGCGGGCCCCGCGGCGCAGCTCCTGGGGGCGCGGACCGTGCTGCTGCTGGGCGGGGCGATGGCGCTCGTCGTCTCGGCCGCGCTGCTGTCCGTCCCGGCGATCAGGAACCTGCGCCGGGTGACGGGTGACGGGTGACGGGCAGCGGGTGTCAGATGACGGATAACAGGTGACGGGTATCAGATAACAGATAACCAATATCCAATAACGGCTAACAGCCCACAGCCAACCGGCGTCAGATGACAGGCGGCCGTCCGAGCCGGGTCATGCGCCATACCGTCCGCCAGCGCATCGGCCTGCGCTCCCCGCACGGGGTCTGCACCCCCTCGGCGAAACCGCCCGCCCAGGCCCGCAGCCCCACGAGGGAGCGCGTGCGCAGCAGGGTCAGCAGCGTCCACGTGCCGAGGTAGACGGGGATGAGCGGGAGCGGGAGGTTCCGGCGGGCGAGCCAGACGCGGTTGCGCGCGGTCATCCGGTAGTAGATGGCGTGCCGCGCGGGCGAGGTGCGCGGGTGCTGGAGCAGCAGTTCGGGCGCGTAGCGGACCTTCCAGCCCGCGTCGAGCGCGCGCCAGGCGAGGTCCGTCTCCTCGTGGGCGAAGAAGAACTCGTCGGGCCAGTCGCCGGTCTCCTCCAGCATGCGCGTGCGCAGCGCGTGGCCGCCGCCGAGGAACGTCGTGGTCAGGCCGCCGCGCATCGGGTCGCGCGAGCGCAGGCGCGGGACGTGGCGGCGCTGCGTGTGCCCTGTCTCGTCGGCGATGCGGAAGCTGAGGACGCCGAGTCCCTGGTCGTGCGCCATCAGGTCCTGGATGCGGCCGAAGACGTCGCGGCCGACGAGCAGTCCGTCGTCGTCCAGGTCGATGACGACGTCGACGTCTCCGTGGGCGAGCAGCGCGTCGAGCGCCGCGTTGCGCCCGCCGGTGACGCCGAGGTTCTCGTCCAGCTCGACCTTGGTCACCGGGGGCAGGGTCGCGGGGAACTCGGGCAGGGGCGTGCCGTTGCCGACGACCACGACGCGCGTCGGCCGTACGTCCTGCTCGGCCACAGAGCGCAGCAGCGCCTCCAGCTCGCGGGGCCGGTTGCCCATGGTGATGACGGCGACCCCCAGCCGCGGCCTCCCCTGGGGCTCGGGGCGCTGGACGCGGCTGCGCTGCTCGGGCTGGGGCTGGGCGTACGCGGTCATGGACGGATGCTAGTTGTTCACCGTTCCCGCCACGGCACGGCATGCCGCGTTCAGGCGCGGGTGCCCGGGATGCCATGCGGACGGGCGGCGCGCGGGTACGGACCCGGGCGCGCGCGGGTGTCGCAAGGAGCGCGCGGGGAGCGAGAACGGTGGTGAGGGGGCGCGGGCGGGGCCGGGGGAACGGGCCGGGAAAACCGGATGAGCGTTGTCAGTGGCGGTCCGTACTCTCGTGAAATGTGACCGCCACAGCCGCCAGCAGCCCCTTACCGGACGGAGCGCCGCCCGGTGCGTCCGCGTCCTCGTCCGTGTCCCCGTCCCCGTCCGCGCCCGTCGTTGCCGAGGGGCGGCGCTCGGCCGTGCGTTCGCTGGTGCGGCTGTGGCCGTATGTGCGGCCGGTGCGGGTGCGGCTGATGTCCGCCGCGCTCGTGGGTGTCATCGCCTCGTGCATGGGGCTCGTGATCCCGCTGGTGCTCAAGTGGATCGTGGACGGGCCCGTCGCCGCGCGGGACGCGGGAGGGGTGTGGCTGGGCGGGGCCCTGCTCCTCGCGGTGGGTGTGGCGGAGGCGGTCCTGTTCGGGCTGCGCCGCTGGCTGGTGGCCAGGCCGCTCGCGGGGGTGGAGGCCACGATGCGGGCGGGGCTCTACGAACGGCTGCAACGCCTGCCCGTCTCCTTCCACGACCGCTGGGCCAGCGGGCAGCTCCTGTCGCGCGCGACGACGGATCTCCAGTTGCTGCGCATGTTCTTCGCCTTCCCCCTGACGTTCCTGCTGGTCAACGGCGCCACGATCCTCGTGGGCTGCGTGATTCTGCTGATGCAGCAGTGGGTGCTGGGGCTGGTGCTGCTCGCGCCCGTGATCCCGCTGGTGGTGCTGTGCTCCGTCTTCGAGACGCGGTACGCGGTGGCGGCACGTCGCGCGCAGGACCAGGTCGGGGATCTGACGACGGTGGTCGAGGAGGCCGTTCTCGGGATACGGATCATCAAGGGCTTCGGCCGCCACCGCAGCCAGGCCCGCGCCTTCCGCGTCCTCTCGGAGCGGCTGCTCGGCACGGAGCTGCGCAAGGCGAGGCTGCTGGCGGGCATCTGGGCGCTGGTCATGACGCTGCCAGAGATCGCCATCGGCGCCGCGCTGGTGCTGGGCACGCTCCAGGTGGCGGAGGGGGAGCTGTCGGCCGGGACCCTGGTGGCCTTCCTGTCCACGGCGCTGGCGCTGCGCTGGCCCGTGGAGTCGATCGGGTTCCTGCTGGCGATGAGCAACGAGGCGGCGACGGCCGCTGACCGCTTCTTCGAGGTCATGGACGCGCCCCTGCCGGCGGACGCGCCAGCGCCCGCGCACACGGGTGTGAGCGCGCGCAGGGACGAGGAGGCCGACGGCGGGCTGCGGTTCGACGGGGTGGGCTTCCGCTATCCCGACGCGGCGCCCGGCTCCCCCGCCACGCTCGAAGGCGTCGATCTGCACATACACCCGGGCGAGACCATGGCCCTGGTCGGCGGCACGGGCAGCGGCAAGACGACGCTCGCCGCGCTCGTGCCCCGGCTCCACGAAGCCACCGCCGGACGGATCACGCTCGACGGCGCCGACATCGCGGACATGCCACGGGACGCGCTGCGCGCACGAGTGGCCGTCGCCTTCGAGGAGCCGACCCTCTTCTCGGCCTCCGTGCGCGAGAACGTGCTGATGGGCGCCTCGGACGACGGGAGGAAGACGGACGAGGAACAGGCCGGGGAGAAGGAGGCGTTCGCGCGGGCGCTGCGGGTCACGCGGGCCGATGGTTTCGTCGGTGCGCTCCCCAAGGGCGCCGACACCCAGGTCGGCGAGCAGGGGCTGAGCCTCTCCGGCGGTCAGCGGCAACGGCTGGCGCTCGCGCGCGCCGTGGTCGGGCAGCCCCGGTTCCTCATCCTGGACGACCCGCTCTCCGCGCTGGACGTGCACACGGAGGCGGCGGTCGAGGCCGCGCTGCGCGAGGTGCTGACCGGCACCACCGCGCTCGTCATCGCGCACCGGCCCTCGACGGTCCAACTGGCCGACCGCGTGGCGCTGCTCTCTGGCGGACGCGTCACGGCCGTGGGCACCCACCACGAACTGCTGCGGAGCAACACGGAGTACCGCCATCTGATGTCCGGCGAGGACCACGACGGAGACGAGGACGACAGGGACGAGGGGGAGCGTTGACCAGCACCGTACGCGGCGCGAACGCGCACAGCGGCCAAGAGGACCCCCGCCCCGGCACGGGCACGGATAAGAACACGGGCACGGGCACGGGCACGGGCTCCGACACAGGCACGGGCACCGGCCACGTCACCGCCCGCCGCACCGGCACGGGAACCGGCAACAGCACCAGCACGGGCGCAGGGACCGGCACCGGGACCAGCACCGGGACCAGCATGGACACCGAAACCGGCACCGGCCACGTCAACGCCCGCCGCACCGACACGGGAAACAGCACCGGCACCGGCACGGGAACCGGCACCCGTGCGGGCGCAGGGACCGGCACGGAAACCGGCACTGGCACTGGCACTGGCCACATCACCGCCCGCCGGACTGGCAGGAGCACCAGCGCCTGCACGGGCACCAGCACCCGTGCAGGCGCAGGCTCCGGCACCGGCACCGGCACGGGCTCCCCCACGTCCAGCCCCGGCCCAAGCACAGGCACCGCGCACCCGCCCGAGCCCCACCCCGCCCCCAACCCCGCTCCCGCCGACGACCCCTTCACCCGGGACGTCCTCCCCGCGCCCCCGGGCGCCTCACGGAAGCTGCTCGGGTCGCTCCTGCGCCCGCGCCGCGGGCGCGTGGCCGTCGCGGCGCTGCTGCTGTTCCTCCAGCAGGCCGCCGTCCAGGCGGGCCCGCTGCTCGTCGCGCTCGCCATCGACCGCGCCGTCCCCGCCCTGCGCGAGCACGAGGACTCCGGCCCGCTGCTGGCCGTCGGAGCCGCCTATCTCCTCTGCGCGCTCGCGTCCGGCGCCTTCCAGCACGCCTTCATCCTCGCCGCGGCCCGCGTCAACCAGGGTGTGCTGCTGGAGCTGCGCGGGCGTATATACCGGCACGCGCAGGCCCTCAGCGTCGACTTCCACGACCGCTACACCTCCGGGCGCCTCATATCCCGCGCCACGACGGACGTCGAGTCGCTGCGCGAACTCCTCGACGAGGGGCTGCAGGAACTGCTCGCCGTGCTGCTGTCCACGGTCTACATCCTCGCGATGCTGCTCTACCTGGACGTCGGCCTCGGCGGTGCCGCGCTGTTCTCGTTCGTGCCGCTGTCCCTGCTCGTGCGGAACTTCCACCACCGTTCGCTGCGCGTGTACCGCACGAAGTCGACGGCCATCGCCTCCGTCATCGTGAAGTTCGCCGAGACGATGAACGGCATACACCCCGTGCAGTCCTTCCGCCGCGAGCGCGCGAACGACGCGGCGTTCGCGCGGCTCAACGGCGCGCACCGCGAGGTCAACGGCGCCGCCATCCTGGAGCTGGCGCGCTATGTGGTCTGCTCGCGCCTCGTCGCCAACGTCGCCCTCGCCGCGCTCGTCGTCTGGGGCGCCTACCGCGTCGCCTCGGGCGGTCTCGCGCTCGGCGTGCTCGCCGCGGCGGCGCTGTATCTGCGGCGGCTGTACGACCCCATCGACCGGCTGGGTGTCTTCCTCAACTCGTACCAGTCGGCCGCCGCCTCGCTAGAGAAGATCGCCGGGCTGCTGGCCCAGACGCCGTCCGTGCCCGAGCCCGCCGAGCCCAGGACGCTGCCCCCGCGCGACGCCGCACGCCCCGGCCGCGAGGTGGTCTTCGACGGCGTCCGCTTCGCCTACCGCACGGGCGGCGAGGTGCTGCCCCGCTTCGATCTGACGCTGCCCGCCGGGCAGACCGTCGCCGTCGTCGGCGCGACGGGAGCGGGCAAGTCCACCCTCGCCAAGCTGCTGGCCCGCTTCTACGACCCGTCGTCGGGCCGGGTCCTCCTCGACGGCACCGATCTGCGCGACCTGGACACGCCGACGCTGCGCTCCGGGGTCGTCATGGTCACCCAGGAGGCGTTCCTCTTCTCCGGGACGGTCGCCGAGAACATCGCCATCGGCCGCCCTGACGCCACCCGCGCCGAGATCGAGCACGCCGCGAAGTCCATCGGCGCCCACGACTTCATCGCCGCCCTCCCCGACGGGTACGACACGGACGTCCGCAAGCGTGGCGGGCGCATCTCGGCGGGGCAGCGGCAGCTCGTGGCCTTCGCGCGGGCGCTGCTGGCCGACCCGTCCGTGCTGATCCTCGACGAGGCGACGTCCTCGCTCGACGTCCCCGGCGAGCGCGCGGTGCAGCGCGCGATGGCGACGGTGCTGCGGGGCCGTACGGCCGTGGTCATCGCGCACCGGCTCTCCACCGTGCTGATAGCGGACCGGGTGCTGGTGATGGAGGACGGGCGGATCGTGGAGGACGGCGCGCCGGACGCGCTCATCGCGGGCGGCAAAGGCGGCACAGGCGGCACAGGCGGCGCGAACGGCACGGGCAGCGCGGACGGTTCAGACAGCGCGGGCGAGGGCCGCTTCGCGGGGCTGCACCGGGCCTGGCGGGACAGCTTGTCCAGGTCGTGACGTTCGCGCGACGGCCCGGCGCCACAGCAGCGGAACGGCCGCGGAGCCGTGGCCTCCGCCGCGTCGCAGGTCAGGGAACCGTTGATTCCGCCGCGCGGCGCCACCCGTGACCGTCAGGTTCGCTCAGCGGACACCGTTTTTTCGTCAACGGACGACTTCTGGCCAACTTTGCGTCACTCCCGTGCCACGGACAGCCTTTCGGTGCCACTCTTCCCTCGCTGTGCACGGCGCCTCAACTCCCCCCACGCGCCCCCGGCCCGCAGTGTCGCGCCCGGGGAGCTCCACCAGTTCTGCACCACCCCCCGCAGAAGGAGTTCAGCGTGAGACACAGACCCCGTCAGCGCCTTGCCGCGGCCGGAGCGGTCGTCGCCGCCTCGGCGATGCTCACCCTCGGCCTTCAGGCCCACGCCACAGCGGCGGGCGAAGGCCCGAAGGCCCCGGCCGCCAAGGCCGACCCCGGCGCCCTCCCCGTCAAGCTCTCCCCCTCCCAGCGCGCGGAGCTGATCCGCGAGGCGGACGCGGCCGAACCGGCCACCGCGAAGGCCATCGGCCTCGGCGGCAAGGAAGAGCTGAAGGTACGGGACGTCGTCAAGAACGCCGACGGCTCGACGCACACCCGCTACGAGCGCACGTACGACGGACTCCCCGTCCTCGGCGGCGACCTCGTCGTGCACGAGACGAAGTCCGGTGAGACCACCGGCGTCACCAAGGCCACGAAGGCGGAGATATCCGTCTCCAGCACCGAGGCGTCCGGCGCGCACAAGCCCGCCAAGTCCAAGGCCAAGGGCAGCACCGCGCCCCGCAAGGTCCTGTGGGCGGCCGAGGGGAAGCCCGTACTCGCCTGGGAGAAAGTCGTCGGCGGCACCCAGAAGGACGGCACCCCGAACGAGCTGCACGTCATCACCGACGCGAAGACGGGCGAGAAGCTCTTCGAGTACCAGGCCGTGCACAACGGCACGGGCAACAGCCAGTACAGCGGCCAGGTCACCCTGGGTACCGCGGGTTCCGGCAGCCAGTATTCGCTGACGGACACGGCGCGCGGCAGCCACAAGACGTACAACCTCAACCGGGGCACCTCCGGCACCGGCACCCTCTTCACCGACGCCGACGACGTCTGGGGCGACGGCACCCCGTCCAACACCCAGACCGCGGGCGTGGACGCACACTACGGCGCGGCCCTCACCTGGGACTACTACAAGAACGTGCACGGCCGCAGCGGCATCCGCGGCGACGGCGTGGGCGCCTACAGCCGCGTCCACTACGGCAACAACTACGTCAACGCCTTCTGGCAGGACTCCTGCTTCTGCATGACGTACGGCGACGGCTCGGGCAACAGCAAGCCGCTGACCTCCATCGACGTCGCGGCCCACGAGATGACGCACGGCGTCACCGCCGCCACGGCCAAGCTCGTCTACAGCGGTGAGTCCGGCGGCCTCAACGAGGCGACGTCCGACATCTTCGCGGCGGCGGTCGAGTTCGACGCCAACAACGCGAAGGACGTCGGCGACTACTTCGTCGGCGAGAAGATCGACATCAACGGCAACGGCACGCCGCTGCGCTACATGGACAAGCCGAGCAAGGACGGCGCGTCGAAGGACAACTGGTACTCGGGCATCGGCGGGGTCGACGTCCACTACTCGTCCGGCGTGGCCAACCACTTCTTCTACCTGCTGTCCGAGGGCAGCGGCCAGAAGGTCGTCAACGGGGTCTCGTACGACTCCCCCACGTACGACAACCTGCCGGTCACCGGCATCGGCCGCGCTGCGGCCGAGAAGATCTGGTACAAGGCGCTGACCGAGCGCTTCACCTCCACCACCAACTACGCGGCGGCCCGCACCGGAACCCTCCAGGCAGCGGCGGACCTGTACGGGCAGAGCAGCACCCAGTACAACGCCGTGGCCCACGCCTGGGCGGCCGTCAACGTCGGCAGCCGTCCCGGTGGCGAGGAGCCCCCGCCCGGCGGCAACGAGAACACCACCGACTACCAGATCCCGGACCCGGGCAGCGTCGAGTCCCCCGTCACCATCGACAAGGCGGGCAACGCCTCGGCGACGACCTCCGTGGCCGTCGACATCGTCCACACCTACCGCGGTGACCTGCGCATCGACCTCGTCGCGCCGGACGGCACGGCCTACCGCCTCAAGAACACCAGCGCCTCCGACTCGGCGGACAACGTGAAGACGACGTACACCGTCAACGCGTCCTCGGAGGTCGCGAAGGGCACCTGGAAGCTGAGGGTGACCGACATCTACACCTCCGACTCCGGTTACATCAACTCCTGGAAGCTCACCGCGTAACACAGCACCGAGCACCCCCGCCCGAACCGAAGGCCGCGTCCGCTATGTGGGCGCGGCCTTCGTGTCAACGAACGAAATCCGGTCATCGTCCAAGGAGTACCGACAGAAACCGGTGACATGTACATACCTGCGGTGGCAGTCTGCCCTCCGTGCCGTACACACGTACCACTCGGCACGCACATGTCCCACCCGCATCACCGTTCCACCGTTCTGCCCGGACGACGGCCGCTGACCGTGGTCGCGTCCGGCCCCCCACGGCAGAAGGAGCCACCGCGTGCGACACCTCAACAAGAAGCAGCGCGTCACCCGGCTTTCCGGGGCGCTCGTCGCCACCGCCGCGCTGGTCGCGGCGGGCGTCACGGCGGGCACGGCCAACGCCGGGCCCGGCCCCCAGGAGTCCGCCTTCCAGCAGGGCGCGCTGCCCGCGCAGCTCTCCGCCGGCCAGCACGCCGACCTCGTCAAGACGGCCGACGCACCCGCGGCGAAGGCCGCGGACGCCGAGGCGCTCGGGCTGGGCCCGAAGGAGAAGCTGCACGTCAAGGACGTCATCAAGAACAAGGACGGCGCCACGCACACCCGTTACGAGCGCACGTACGACGGACTCCCCGTCCTCGGCGGCGACCTCGTGGTCCACAAGGCGAAGTCCGGGAAGCGCACGGGCGTCACCAAGGCCACCAAGGCCGAGATCACCGTCGCGAGCACGACGGCCGCGGCCTCCAAGAAGCCCGCGACGCCGAAGGCGAAGGGCAGCGAGGCCCCCCGCAAGGTGGTCTGGGCGAGGGACGGCGAGCCCACCCTGGCGTGGGAGACGGTCGTCGGCGGCACCCAGAAGTCCGGCGCCCCGAACCGGATGCACGTCATCACCGACGCCTCCTCGGGCAAGAAGCTCTTCGAGTTCCAGGGCATCCAGGAGGGCACGGGTGAGAGCCAGTACAGCGGCTCGGTCGAGCTGGGTACCGAGGGTTCCGGCAGCTCCTACACGCTGACCGACACCGCACGCGGCGGCAACACCACCACGGACCTCGCGAACGGCGAGAGCGGCGACGGCGAGCCGCTGACCGACGACGACGACAAGTGGGGCGACGGCACCGCGGCCGACAAGCAGACGGCCGGGGTCGACGCGCACTACGGCGCGGGCGTGACCTGGGACTACTTCAAGGACGTGCACGGCCGCGAGGGCATAGCTGGCGACGGCAAGGGCGCGGCGAGCCGCGTCCACTACGGCGACAACTACGTCAACGCCTTCTGGGACGACTCCTGCTTCTGCATGACATACGGCGACGGCGAGGGCAACAAGAGCCCGCTGACCTCCGTCGACGTCGCGGCCCACGAGATGTCGCACGGCGTCACCTCGACCACGGCGGGACTGGTCTACGCGGGCGAGTCCGGCGGCCTCAACGAGGCGACCTCCGACATCTTCGCCGCCGGCGTCGAGTTCAAGGTCGACAACAAGACCGACGTGCCGGACTACCTCGTCGGCGAACGGATCGACATCAACGGCGACGGCACGCCGCTCCGCTACATGGACGAGCCCAGCAAGGACGGCAACTCCCTCGACTACTGGGACTCCAACGCCGGGGGCGTGGACGTCCACTACTCGTCGGGCATCGCCAACCACTTCTTCTACCTGCTGTCCGAGGGCAGCGGTGAGAAGGAGCTGAACGGGGTCAAGTACAACTCCCCGACGGCCGACGGCTCCAAGGTGGAGGGCATCGGCATCGAGAAGGCCGAGAAGATCTGGTTCAAGGCCCTCACGGAGTTCATGACGTCCAACACGGACTACAAGGGGGCGCGTGAGGCGACGGTGAAGGCCGCGAACGGGCTCTTCGGCGAGGGCAGCGCCGAAACGAAGGCCGTCGAGGCGGCCTGGACGGGCGTCAAGGTGAGCTGACGCCTGCCGCGGCGGGGAGACTTCCCCGCCGCGGCATACCCGCGCCGAGCGGGACGCTTGCCCACAGCAATGGGAGCGGACGTGCTGTCGGCCACGTTCCTGGGAGGGGACGCGGTGGGGTGTCCCCGCAAGTGGTGGCGACGAGTGACGGCGGAAACACGCAGACGAGACCCGCACTTGTCGCCGCCCGAGGAGACGCCCCGGCGCGGCGCCGACCCCACCCACCCACGCACCCCGCGCAGCGCCCGTGCAACGGTACAAAAACCAGCGCGGGACCCTACAGTGCCCACCTCACCGGCGAACCGTCCCGCGCAACACCCCCGACGAAGGGGCAACCCGAAACGCCAAACAGCCAAGCGCAGCGCTACCTCATCAGCACCCCCGCCGCCTCCCCCGAGACGGACGCCGCGTCGTCCTCCGGTGGTGCCGCGACCAGGCCGAGTTCGGCGGGTGAGGCCAGCAGCCGGTGTGCGGGCAGGATGCGGACCGTGTAGCCGAAGGGCCCCGTACGGTCGAGCGCGAGCGGCCCCTCGTACAGCCAGCGCCCCTCCAGATCCGGCCCCGACGTCGGCTTCAGCGGCACCCGTACCGCGTCCGCCCCGGTGATGCGGTCCGACTCGTCCACCCGGCCCGCGACCGCCTGGACCTCCACGTCCCCGGGCTCCAGCCCGCCGAGCGCGACCCGCACCCGCAGCGCGAGCGCCGTCCCCAGTTCCATGGCGTCGCCGGCCACTCCCGGCGTGCCGGTCGCGTCCACGGGCCCGGCAGGGCCCGTGGACTCCACGTGGTCCACCGCGACGTGCGGCCACACGTCGCGGACCCGCGCCTTCCACGCCGCCAGTTCGCGCGCGGCCCCCGCCTCCAGCTCGCGCTGAGCGCGCGCGGCGGGCGCGTAGAGCCGGTGTGTGTAGTCGCGCACCATGCGGTCGGCCTGGAGCTTGGGCCCGAGCCGGGAGAGCGTCTGGCGGACCATCTCGATCCAGCGTTCGGGCAGCCCCGTGCCGCTGGTGCCCCGGTCGTAGAAGGCGGGTGCGACGTGGTCCTCGACGAGTTCGTAGAGCGCGGCGGCCTCGATGTCGTCGCGCCGTTCCTCGTGGGAGGCCGCGGCCCCGTCCGCGCTGGGGACGGCCCAGCCGAAGTCCGGTTCGTACCACTCGTCCCACCAGCCGTCGAGCACGGAGAGGTTGAGGCAGCCGTTGAGCGCGGCCTTCATTCCGCTCGTGCCGCACGCCTCCAGCGGGCGGAGGGGGTTGTTCAGCCAGACGTCGCAGCCCGGGTAGAGCTTCTGGGCCATCGCCATGCCGTAGTCGGGGAGGAACACGATCCGGTGGCGTACGCGCGGATCGTCGGCGAAGCGCACCAGTTCCTGGATGAGGCGCTTGCCGCCGTCGTCGGCCGGGTGCGCCTTGCCCGCCACCACGATCTGGACGGGCCGGGTGGGGTGGAGCAGCAGTTCCATCAGCCGGTCGCGGTCGCGCAGCATGAGGGTGAGCCGCTTGTAGGAGGGGACGCGGCGCGCGAAGCCGATGGTGAGCACGTCGGGGTCGAGCACCCCGTCGACCCACCCCAACTCGGCCTGTGCCGCGCCGCGCTGGCGCCACGAGGCGTGCAGCCTGGCGCGCACCTCGTGGACGAGCTGTTCGCGCAGGGTGCGGCGCAGCTCCCACAGCTCCGCGTCGGGCAGCAGGTACGGCTCGCCGGGGACGTCGGGGGCCACCCAGGTGGCGGCGTGTACGCCGTTGGTGATGGAGGCGATGGGCACCTCCTCGGCGTCGAAGCCCGGCCAGAGCCCGGCGAACATGCCGCGGCTGACGGAGCCGTGCAGGGTGCTGACGCCGTTGGCGCGCTGGGCGAGGCGCAGGCCCATGACGGCCATGTTGAAGAGGTTGGCCTCGCCGCCCGCGTAGCTCTCCATGCCGAGCCGCAGGATGTCCTGGACGTCGAGTCCCGGCAGTTCGCCGTCCTCGCCGAAGTGGCGTGCGACGAGTTCGCGGTCGAAGCGGTCGATGCCCGCGGGGACGGGGGTGTGGGTGGTGAAGACGTTGCCCGCGCGTACGGCCTCGACGGCGGCGTCGAAGTCCAGTCCCCCGCTCCCGGAGCCCTCGGACCCCTCAGCACCCCCGGCACCCTCAGCGCCCTCGCCCAGCTCGCGGATGCGTTCCAGGCCGAGCAGCCCGGCGTGTCCCTCGTTCGTGTGGAAGACCTCCGGCTGCGGGTGGCCCGTCGCCGCGCAGTACGCGCGCACGGCGCGCACGCCGCCGATGCCGAGCAGCATCTCCTGGAGCAGCCGGTGTTCGCTGCCGCCGCCGTAGAGCCGGTCGGTCACATCGCGTTCGGTCGGCGCGTTCTCCTCCACGTCGGAGTCGAGGAGGAGCAGCGGGACGCGGCCGACGCGCGCGTGCCAGACGTGGGCGTGCAGCGAGCGCCCGCCGGGGAGCCGGAGCGCGACGCGCACGGGCCTGCCGTCGGCGTCGCGCAGCGTCTCCAGCGGCAGCTCGTCGGGGTCGAGGAGGGGGTAGTGCTCCTGCTGCCAGCCGTCGCGGGACAGGCTCTGCCGGAAGTAGCCGTGCCGGTAGAGGAGACCGACGCCGATGAGGGGGACGCCGAGGTCGCTGGCGGCCTTGAGGTGGTCCCCGGCGAGGATGCCGAGGCCGCCGCTGTACTGCGGGAGGGCCGCTGTGATGCCGAACTCGGGGGAGAAGTAGGCGACGGCGCGCGGCAGTTCGTTGCTCTCGCCCTGGTACCAGCGCGGCTCGGACAGATAGTCGTGGAGGTCTCCGCTGACGACGGCGAGCCGCCGCAGGAAGCCTTTGTCGGCGGCCAGGCTCTCCAGCCGCTCCGGGGGTACGGACCCCAGCATCCGTACCGGGTCACCGCCAGCGGACTCCCAGGCGGCCGGATCGACGGCCTGGAACAGCTCGCGGGTCTCGGAGTGCCAGGACCAGCGCAGATTGCGCGCCAGCTCGCTGAGCGGCCTCAGGGGTTCGGGAAGGACGGGGCGCACGGAGAATCGACGAATGGCCTTCACATCTCGACGGTAGCGGCGCGATGCCGACGATGCCGACGATTGGGCCCCTTCCTCGCGATTCTCTGGCGATTGTGTACAACTTCCACCCGGTCATCTCCGCCGGTCAGACCGGTCGGTCCCCCGTACGGGGGTGCGCCGGGGCACCCGGATGACGCCCGTGCCCGCCCCCCGCACCGCCCGCGCCCGCCCCGCGCGCACCCCCTCCCCGGCAACCGGCAACCTTTCCCGCACCGGCGGCGACAGCGGTGCGAAACATCCCCGTCCCCGCACCGTCCCCAGGAGGCAACCGTGGACTCCCCCCGCACCGGACCCCCTACCGGCCGCCGTACCGGCCACGCAGGACAGCGCGGGCGAAGAGCCCGCCGCCGCGCCGTGGCGGCGGCCGTAGCGGCGGGCGCCGTCATCGCCGCCGGGCTGACCGCCTTCTCGCACGCGGCCACGACCGGCGCCGAGGACGCCGCCGGAGGCGCCGCCCCACGGGCGGCGGCCGCCGTGCAGGCGGAGGCGCTGGACCGAGGCGTGGTCAGCGTGCGCAGCGGGGACGGCAACCTCGTGAGCTGGCGCTGGCTGGGCACCGACCCCGACAACGTGGCCTTCAACGTCTACCGGGGCAGCACGAAGGTGAACTCCTCGCCCGTCACGGGCAGCACCAACCTGCTCGACAAGGGCGCCGCCGCGGGCTCGGACTACACCGTCGCCGCCGTCGTGAACGGTACGGAGCAGAGCAGGTCGGCCGTCGGGAAGAAGTTCACCAGCGGCTATCTGGACGTGCCGCTCCAGACCCCGGCGGGCGGCAGCGGCTACACGTACGAGGCCAATGACGCCTCCGTGGGCGACCTCGACGGCGACGGCGATCTCGATCTCGTCCTCAAGTGGCAGCCGACGAACGCCAAGGACAACTCCCAGTCGGGCACCACGGCCAACACCCTCGTCGACGGCTACACGCTGGAGGGCCAGCGGCTGTGGCGCATCGACCTGGGGCGCAACATCCGCTCGGGGGCGCACTACACGCAGTTCCAGGTGTACGACTACGACGGGAACGGGCGCGCCGAGGTCGCCATGAAGACGGCGGACGGCACGAAGGACGGCCGGGGCACGGTCATCGGCAGCTCCAGCGCCGACTACCGCAACAGCGGCGGCTATGTGCTGTCGGGCCCCGAGTTCCTGACGGTCTTCGACGGCGCGAACGGCGCGGCGCTGGACACCGTCGACTATGTGACGGCGCGCGGCGACGTCTGCGCGTGGGGCGACTGCTACGGCAACCGCGTGGACCGCTTCCTCGCGGGCACCGCCTATCTGGACGGGCAGACCCCCTCGCTGGTGACGGCGCGCGGCTACTACACACGGTCCACGCTCTCCGCCTGGAAGTTCTCCGGCGGGCAGCTCACCCGCCAGTGGACGTTCGACTCGAACAGCTCCACCAACGTGGGCAAGGGCTACGACGGCCAGGGCAACCACAGCCTGTCGGTCGGCGACGTGGACCAGGACGGCAAGGACGAGATCGTCTACGGCGCGATGGCGGTGAACGACAACGGCGCGGGCCTGTGGACGACGAAGCTCGGGCACGGCGACGCGGGGCACCTGGGCGACCTGGACCCGTCCCGCCCGGGGCTCGAATACTTCAAGGTCTCCGAGGACTCCTCGAAGCCCAGCTCCTGGTTCGCCGACGCGCGCAGCGGCCAGGTGCTGTGGCAGACCTCGCCGGGCGGCGACAACGGCCGGGGTGTGGCGGGCGACATCTGGTCGGGCAGCGACGGCGCCGAGATGTGGTCGGCGGCCGACGGTTCCATCCGCGACGAGGGCGGCGGCGCGAAGGGCCGCAAGCCGTCCAGCATCAACTTCCTGTCCTGGTGGGACGGTGACCCGGTGCGGGAGCTGCTGGACGGCACGCACATCGACAAGTACGGGACCAGCTCGGACACCCGGCTGCTGACGGGCTCCGGTGTGCACTCCAACAACGGCACCAAGGCGACTCCTTCGCTCTCCGGCGACCTCCTCGGCGACTGGCGCGAAGAGGTCGTGTGGCCGACGTCGGACAACTCGGCGCTGCGGATCTACTCGACGCCGCACGAGACCAGCCAGCGGGTGACGACGCTGCTGCACGACCGCATGTACCGGACGGGCCTGGCCTGGCAGAACACCGCCTACAACCAGCCGCCGCACCCCAGTTTCTTCCTCGGCGCGGGCATGCCCACGCCGCCCCGCCCCACGCTGACCACGCCCAAGGGGTGAGACGCGGACCGTATACGGCCCTTGCGGCCGCCGCGCAAGAGGAACCCGCCCCGCTGCCGCACCTGGTCGCGGGGCGGGTTCGCGCCATGCTGTTTCTCCGTACGACCAGGTACTTCCGCCGCCCTCGGCTACGTACTAGTAGTTCATGTTGAGGCGGATTGCCCTCCCATGTCCCTTGGGCAGGATCTCGATAGGTTTCTCCGGCTCCCCCGGCGCCACGCCCCCACCCGAGTGAACGCGTACAGGAGCGGCCATGCCCGCAGCCCGAAAGCCGCCGGCGGAGCAGATAGAAAGAGCGGATACCACCACATCCTCCGCAAGGCACCCAGGTGAGCCCATGATTGGTCGCATTCCCGTTCTCGACGTCCAGCCGTCCGTCGACTGCGGACGCCGCCCCGCGAAGGCCGTGGCCGGTGAGACCTTCCAGGTCTCGGCCACGGTCTTCCGCGAGGGGCACGACGCGGTGGGCGCCAACGTCGTCCTCCGCGATCCGGCGGGCCGCAGCGGCCCGTGGACCCCGCTGCGCGAACTCGCGCCCGGCACCGACCGCTGGGGCGCCGAGGTCACGCCGGACGCGGAGGGCCGGTGGACGTACACCGTCGAGGCGTGGAGCGACCCTGTCGGCACCTGGCGGCACCACGCGAAGATCAAGATCCCGGCGGGGATCGACACGGAGCTGACCCTGGAGGAGGGCGCCGCGCTGCACGAGCGCGCGGCGGCCGGGGTGCCCAAGAACGCGGGCAGGCCCGTCGTCCTGGAGGCCGTGGACGCGCTGCGCGACACCTCGCGGCCGGTCGCCACCCGCCTGGCTGGCGCACTCACGCCCGAGGTCACGGCGGTGCTGGACCGGTACCCGCTGCGCGAGCTGGTCTCGGCGTCGCGCGCGATGGGGCTCCAGGTGGAGCGCCCGAGGGCGCTGTTCGGCTCCTGGTACGAGCTGTTCCCGCGCTCGGAGGGCGCCGTCGTGCGCGAGGGCGAGCCGCCCGTCTCCGGCACGCTGCGGACCGCCGCTCAGCGGCTGGACGCGGTGGCCGCGATGGGCTTCGACGTGGTCTATCTGCCGCCCGTCCACCCCATCGGGGACTCCTACCGCAAGGGCCCGAACAACGCGCTCACCGCGGGCCCGTACGACGTCGGCTGCCCGTGGGCCATCGGCTCGTCCGCTGGCGGGCACGACGCGGTCCACCCGGACCTGGGCACGCTGGAGGACTTCGACCACTTCGTCGCGAAGGCCCGCTCCCTGCGTCTGGAGGTGGCCCTCGACTTCGCGCTCCAGTGCTCGCCGGACCACCCGTGGGTCAAGGAGCACCCCGACTGGTTCCACCACAGGGCCGACGGGAGCATCGCGTACGCCGAGAACCCGCCGAAGAAGTACCAGGACATCTATCCGCTGGCCTTCGACGCGGAGGGCGCCTACCGGGGCATCGTGCGCGAGACGCTGCGGGTGCTGCGGTTCTGGATGGACCACGGGGTGCGGATCTTCCGCGTCGACAACCCGCACACCAAGCCGGTGGTCTTCTGGGAGAAGGTCATCGCCGACATCAACCGCGCCGACCCCGACGTGATCTTCCTGGCCGAGGCGTTCACCAGGCCCGCGATGATGCACACGCTGGCAAAGGTCGGCTTCCAGCAGTCGTACACGTACTTCACATGGCGCAACAGCAAGGAGGAGCTGACCGGCTATCTGAACGAGCTGGCGGGGGAATCCGCCGCGTACATGCGGCCGAACTTCTTCGTGAACACACCCGACATCCTCCACGCCTACCTCCAGGAGGGCGGCCGTCCCGCCTTCGCCGCGCGGGCCGTGCTGGCGGCGACGCTGTCGCCGTCCTGGGGGGTCTACTCCGGTTACGAGCTGTGCGAGAACACCCCGCTGCGGCCGGGCAGCGAGGAGTACCTGGACTCGGAGAAGTACGCGCTGCGCCCGCGCGACTGGGCGGCGGCTGAGCACGCAGGGACCACCCTGACCCCGCTGATCACCGCGCTGAACCGGCTGCGCCGCCGCCATCCGGCCCTCCAGCGGCTGCGTCCGCTGCGCTTCCACCACACGGACAACGACCACGTCATCGCGTACTCCAAGCACTGCGACACGCCCTACGCCGACACGGTGCTCGTGGTGGTCAACCTGGACCCCCACCACACCCACGAAGCGACGGTGTCGTTGGACATCGCGGCACTTGGTCTTACTGCCGCTCAGATGAGCGGGGCCGAGTCCTTCCCGGTGCGCGACGAGCTCACCGGCGAGACCTACCACTGGGGCAGGGTCAACTATGTGCGCCTGGCACCGGGGGGTGACTCCCTGGCAGCGGCGCACATCTTCACCCTGCGACCGTCCTCACAGACCGGAGGGTCACCCGATCATGACCGTCAATGAGCCCGTCCCCGACACCTTCGAGGACACCCCCGCCAGGGACCGCGACCCCGAGTGGTTCAAGCGGGCGGTCTTCTACGAGGTACTCGTCCGCTCCTTCCAGGACAGCAACGGCGACGGCATCGGCGATCTCAAGGGCCTCACCGCGAAGCTCGACTACCTGCAATGGCTGGGCGTCGACTGCCTCTGGCTCCCGCCGTTCTTCAAGTCGCCGCTGCGGGACGGGGGGTACGACGTCTCCGACTACACCGCCGTCCTGCCCGACTTCGGCGACCTCGCCGACTTCGTCGAGTTCGTGGACGCCGCGCACCAGCGGGGCATGCGGGTCATCATCGACTTCGTCATGAACCACACGAGCGACCAGCATCCGTGGTTCCAGGAGTCCAGGCGCGATCCGGACGGGCCGTACGGGGACTACTACGTATGGGCCGACGACGACAAGCAGTACAAGGACGCGCGCGTCATCTTCGTGGACACCGAGGCGTCCAACTGGACGTTCGACCCCGTACGCAAGCAGTACTACTGGCACCGCTTCTTCTCGCACCAGCCGGACCTCAACTACGAGAACCCCGTCGTCCAGGAGGAGATGATCTCCGGCCTGCGGTTCTGGCTGGACCTGGGCATCGACGGGTTCCGGCTCGACGCGGTCCCCTATCTGTACGCGGAGGAGGGGACCAACTGCGAGAACCTGCCCCGCACCCACTCCTTCCTCCAGCGCGTGCGCGCCGAGATCGACGCGCACTACCCCGACACCGTGCTGCTGGCCGAGGCCAACCAGTGGCCGGAGGACGTCGTCGACTACTTCGGCAACTTCGCGCGGGGCGGCGACGAGTGCCACATGGCCTTCCACTTCCCGGTGATGCCGCGGATCTTCATGGCCGTACGGCGCGAATCCCGCTACCCCGTCTCGGAGATCCTCGCCAAGACCCCGCAGATTCCCTCGGGCTGCCAATGGGGCATCTTCCTGCGCAACCACGACGAGCTGACCCTGGAGATGGTCACCGACGAGGAGCGCGACTACATGTACGCGGAGTACGCCAAGGACCCGCGCATGCGCGCCAACATCGGCATCCGGCGGCGGCTGGCCACCCTGCTGGACAACGACCGCAACCAGATCGAGCTGTTCACGGCCCTGCTGCTCTCCCTCCCAGGATCGCCGATCCTCTACTACGGCGACGAGATCGGCATGGGCGACAACATCTGGCTCGGCGACCGCGACGCGGTGCGCACCCCCATGCAGTGGACCCCCGACCGCAACGCGGGCTTCTCCTCCTGCGACCCGGGCCGGCTGTTCCTGCCCACGATCATGGACCCGGTCTACGGCTACCAGGTCACCAACGTCGAAGCGGCCATGAGCAGCCCGTCCTCGCTGCTGCACTGGACCCGGCGCATGATCGAGATCCGTAAGCAGAACCCGGCCTTCGGGCTCGGCACGTACACCGAGCTGCCCTCGTCCAACCCGGCCGTCCTCGCCTTCCTGCGCGAGCACGAGGACGACCTCGTCATGTGCGTGCACAACTTCTCCCGGTTCCCGCAGCCGACGGAACTGGACCTCCAGGCCCTCAACGGGCGGGTCCCCGTCGAGCTGATCGGCGGGGTGCGCTTCCCGCCGATCGGCGAGTGGCCGTACCTGCTGACGCTGGCCGGTCACGGCTTCTACTGGTTCAGGCTGCGCAAGCAGGACTGACCGACGGTACGGGTTGACGGCGCGGATCCGACGGCACCGGTCCGACGGTGCAGTCCGCCAGCCCTGACACCACGGTCCGACGGCGCGGACGCACGGCGTCGCGGCCGGGGACGTACAGCCGTGCGTCCAGGGGAACGGACGCGCGGTTTCCCCCGCGTCCCGTACCCGGCCCCGTAAAGGAGCCCGAGGGCGATTGGCCCCGGGCTCCATGGGCACTCTTCTCCCCATCACTGCGCGCCCGGGGCCCGTGCGGCTCCCGGTTCCGGGGCACGTCGCCCCGCTCCCGGCGGTTCCACGACGTGCTCCGGGGAGACACCCGTAGCCCGTACGGCCGATAGCCCGCACGGTCGATATCACTCGACACGTCCCGCACAGCCGGACAGTTCACGCCGCAATCCGGGACACTCTGCGTACTTTTCGTGTGCCCGGGGAAAGGACGCCATGTCGGAAAGCTCCTTGCCCCTCACCGCGGTCCCGGACAGTGCCGGAGGGGCCGTGCCGGGTCCAGGGCAGGCCCTCCTGCGCTCGCTCACGCCGCTGCTGGCCGAATGGCTGCCGCGGCAACGCTGGTTCGCGGGGAAGGGCCGCCCCATCTCGGGCTTCGGCCTCGTCTCCGTGACCGAACTGCTGCCGTGCGCCGCCGGGGGCGCGGCGCCCGGACTGCTCCATCTGCTGTTGCGGGCGAGGCAGCCCGCGCCGCCCGCAGCGCCGGGCCCCTCGGCCGCGCCCGCGCAGCGGCACGCGCCCGGCTCCTCAGCCGACTGCTACCAACTGCTGCTCGGCGTCCGGGACGTGCTGCCTCCCCCGCTCGCCCAGGCGCTGATCGGCCGCCCCACCGGGGGCCCGCTGAACGGCCGCGCCGTCTACGAGGCACTGGACGACCCACGGCTCGCCGGACTGCTGCTGGAACGATTGCGCGCCCCGGGCAAGCTGGGGCCGCTGCGCTTCACCCGCGAGGAGACGGCCACCATCCCTTCGGGCCTCGCGCCGCGCCCGCTCACCGCCGAGCAGTCCAACTCCTCTGTGGTCTACGGCTCCGCCTACATCCTCAAGCTCTTCCGCCGGGTCGGCCCCGGCGTCAACCCCGACCTGGAACTCCCGCTGGCGCTGGCCCGGCACGGCTCGCCCGGCGCGGAGCGGGTGCCCGCGCCCACCGCCTGGTTCGAGGCCGTCGTACGGGAGGCCAGCGCGGGGGCCGGACCGCTCACCCTGGGCGTGCTCCAGCCCTTCCTGCCGGGGCACCGGGACGGCTGGCAGCTCGCGCTGGCCGCGCTCGCCGGGCGGCGCGGCTTCACGGAGGAGGCGTACGCGCTGGGCCGGGCCACGGCGCAGGTGCACACGGGGCTGGCCGAGGCGCTGCCCACGGTCGTGCTGCGCCGGGGGCAACTGGAGCAGGTCGCGGCCGGGATGGCCGAGCGGCTGAAGGCGGCGACGGCTGCGGTGCCCGCGCTGCGCCCGTACCACTCGGAGCTGCGCAACGCGTTCAGCGCCGTCGCCGACCTGGGGCGGCGCGGCCACGCGGCGGCGGCCCAGCGCGTGCACGGCGATCTGCACCTGGGCCAGGTGCTCGGGGACGGCGAAGGCCACTGGAGCGTCATCGACTTCGAGGGCGAGCCCGCCAGGCCGCTCGCTGAACGGCGCCGTCCGCAGCCCGCCGTGCGCGACGTCGCGGGCATGCTGCGCTCCTTCGACTACGCCGCCAGCCAGCAGCCCTCGGGCCCCGGCGACCCCTGGGCGCGCGGGTGGGCCGCCGCCAACAGGGACGCCTACTGCTCGGGTTACGCCGAGGCGTCCGGCACCGACCCGCGTGACGACGCGGTGCTGCTGCGCGCCTACGAGACGGACAAGGCCGTCTACGAGGTGCTGTACGAGGCGCGGCACCGGCCCGCCTGGCTGCCCATTCCCCTGTCCGCCGTGCGCAGGCTCGCGGCGGCGTCCTCTCCCCACGGGTGAGCCCCTTCTCGCGTTCCCACGCCACCTCGACGAACCCGCACATCACCTGGAGGTTTCCACCGTGACCGCCCCTCAGCCCCACCCCCGCTCAGGGCCTGACGCGCCCCGCGTCCCGGCCACCTTCCAGCCCGGCTCCGAGGGGGACGGCGCCGACGTGGAACGTCCTGCGGGGGGCGGGACGGACGACACGGGTACGAGTACGGGTTCCGGTACGGGTTCGGGTTCCGGTACGGGTTCGGGTTCCGGTACGAGTTCCGGTACCGGTACGAGTTCCGGTACCGGTGCGGGGGCCGGTACCGGTGCGGGGGCCGGTACCGGTGCGGGGGCGGGGGCCGAGCCCCGGACGACCGCGCCCCGGCCCAGGGCCGCCAGGCCCGGCGCCAGGACCCCGGCACAGGCGCGGCCCCGTACCGCGACCGGAACCGGAACCGGGCCCGGAGCTGGAGCCGCACCCGGGGAACCCGTCGCGCCCGGGAAGTCCGCCGAACCCGACGGAACCGACGGACCCGGCGGACCCGGCGGCAGCCAGCACGGCGTGCGGCCCGCGCCGCCGCTGCCCGAGGGCGAGCGGCGTCGGCTGCTCGACGGAGCACATCACGACCCGCACGCGCACCTCGGCGCCCACCCCGTACGCGGCGGCATCGCGTTCCGCACACTCCGCCCGTACGCGCGCGCCGTCACCGTCCTGTCCAGGGGCCTGCGGGCCGAGCTGCGGGACGAGGGCGACGGGTTCTTCGGCGGGGTGCTGCCGATGACCGAGGTGCCGGAGTACGAGCTGCTGGTGCGCTACGGCGCTGAGCCGGGCGAGGACGAGGTCAGGCTGACCGACCCGTACCGCTTCCTGCCCTCGCTCGGCGAACTGGACCTGCACCTGATCACCGAGGGACGTCACGAGGACCTGTGGCGGGTCCTGGGCGCGCACCCCATGACGTACGCGGGCACGGCGGGCACCCGCTTCACCGTGTGGGCGCCGAACGCGCGCGGCGTGCGGCTGGCCGGTGACTTCAACTACTGGGACGGCACGGCGCTGCCGCTGCGCTCGCTCGGCTCCGCCGGGATCTGGGAGCTGTTCGTGCCGGGCGTCGGCGCGGGCGCGCTCTACAAGTTCGAGGTGACGGGGCCCGACGGCGCCCGCGCCCTGCGCGCCGACCCGATGGCCCGTCGCACCGAGTGCCCGCCCGCCAACGCGTCGATCGTGGAAGCCTCCACGTACGAGTGGGACGACGCCGCGTGGCTGGCGGCCCGCGCCGACCGCCCGGCGCACGCCGCGCCGCTGTCGGTGTACGAGGTGCACCTTGCCTCCTGGCGCCCTGGGCTCAGCTACCGCGAGCTGGCCGAGCAGTTGCCCGCCTATGTGAAGGACCTCGGCTTCACGCACGTCGAGCTGATGCCGGTCGCCGAGCACCCCTTCGGCGGCTCGTGGGGCTACCAGGTCACCGGCTTCTACGCGCCCACCGCGCGCCTGGGCACCCCGGACGACTTCCGGTACCTGGTCGACGAGCTGCACCGCGCGGGCATCGGGGTGCTGATGGACTGGGTGCCCGCGCACTTCCCGAAGGACGAGTGGGCGCTGGCGCGCTTCGACGGTACGCCGCTGTACGAGCACGCCGACCCGGCGCGGGCCGAGCACCCCGACTGGGGCACCCTGGAGTTCGACTTCGGGCGCCGCGAGGTGCGCAACTTCCTGGTGGCGAACGCCGTCTACTGGTGCGAGGAGTTCCACATCGACGGGCTGCGCGTGGACGCCGTCGCCTCGATGCTCTACCTCGACTACTCGCGCGAGGACGGCCAGTGGACCCCCAACCAGCACGGCGGCCGGGAGAACCTGGACGCGGTGGCCTTCCTCCAGGAGATGAACGCGACGGTCTACCGGCGCTGCCCCGGCGTCATCACGGCGGCCGAGGAGTCCACCGCGTGGGACGGCGTCACCAGGGCCACGCACCATGTGGGCGAGGGCGGCTTCGGCGGCCTCGGCTTCGGGTTCAAGTGGAACATGGGCTGGATGCACGACTCCCTGACGTACATGACCAAGGAGCCCGTTCACCGGAAGTACCACCACGGCGAGATGACCTTCTCCATGGTCTACGCCTACTCCGAGAACTACATCCTCCCCATCTCCCACGACGAGGTCGTGCACGGCAAGCGCTCCCTCGTGGCCAAGATGCCGGGTGACTGGTGGCAGCAGCGCGCCAACCACCGCGCCTACCTCGGCTTCATGTGGGCCCACCCCGGCAAGCAACTCCTTTTCATGGGGCAGGAGTTCGCGCAGGGCGCCGAATGGGCCGAGGGCCACGGGCCCGACTGGTGGCTGCTCGACTCCGCCTACGCCGCCGAGTGCGACCACCGCGGGGTGCGGGACGTGGTGCGCGCGCTGAACCAGGAGTATGTGCGGACGCCCGCGCTGTGGGAGCGGGACACGGATCCGGGCGGCTTCTCCTGGATCGACGGGGGCGCGAGCGAGGACAACGTCTTCGCGTTCCTGCGCTTCGCCGCCGACGGCAGTCCGCTGGTGGCCGTCTCCAACTTCTCGCCCGTGCCCAGGCCCGGCTACCGGCTCGGTGTGCCGGAGGAGTGGGAGACCTGGCGCGAGGTCCTCAACACCGACGACCTGCGCTACGGAGGCAGCGGCATCCTCAACCCCGAACCCCTGAAGCGCGACCCCCACCCGGCCCACGGCCGCCCCGTCTCCATCGCGCCGGTCCTGCCGCCACTGGCGACGGTGTGGCTGCGGCCTGTGTGACGGCGTCTCAGCCCCCGGCGGACACGGTCGGCTGCGGTGCGGGTGCGAGCCAGCGGTGTGCGCCGGGGGTGTCTCCCAGCCACAGGTACTGCTCCTCGCGGGTACGGGTCATGCCGATGTCGTAGAGGGAGGGAGAGCCGACGGCTTCCCACTGCCGCCATGCGGTGTCGAGTTCGTCGGCCAGGCGGTGGCCCAGCTGCCGGGCACCTCGTCGCGGGAGAGGCCGTGGCCGGTTCCGCGTGCGGGCATGAAGGCGGCCAGACCCTGTACCCACCCGGTGGCGGATACGCCGTCGTCCGCGACGGTCAGGGCCACGTTCCCCAACCGTCCCCACGGGGTGACGACGCGGCAGCGCCTCGGCCATCGCCCCTCTGATCCACGGCGCGCGGGAAGGCCACAGCCCGCCTGCTCCATCTCCCGCGCCAGGCGGGCCCGTTGCCGTGAGTAGCGGGAGCAGGGGGTCACCTCGTCAGTCCTTCTTGTGCTCGCCGCCGCTGGGTGGCGACTTCGGGACCTCGCCGTCGGCGCTGCCCGGGGGAGGCTTGCCCTGGCCGGGGTCCGGGTCCGGGTCCGGGTCCGGGTCCAGCTTACGGTGATCACCCATGGTCGTTCCTACGTCGCTTGCTGTGACGCCTCACCATGGCATAGCCACCGGGGCCCGCCGCGCGCTGGTGAGCACGCCGCCGCAGCGCGGCAGCAGGCCAAGCTGCCCCAGAGGGAGCTGGCGTACGGCTCCGGTGTCTCTTACGGAACGATCCGTGCGGTCGAACGCGGGGCCCTGCTGTCTACCGGGCCCGGTGCGCGGCTACGGCGTCGGTGTACAGCTCGGTCGTCAGGTCCTCGTCGGCGATGCCGAGTTCGGCGAGCACCACGCGCACGTCATCGAGTGCGGCCGTCACGTCCCCGTCCTCGTCCTCGTCCACCAGCGTTTCCACTTCGAGGAACGTCCCGTCGATCTCGGGAACGCGCACGAGAGTGGCCAGCATCCGCCGTCCACGGGCCTCCAGGTCGTAGTTGCGGCACCGCTTCTCGAAGGCGATGACCGGCGCGTAGCCCAGTCCGCGAAGCAGCTTGTGCACGGCGTCCGGATCGTCGACGCCCGTCTCGTGTTCCGGCTTCGAGCCCGACGCCTCATCGACCTTGGCGCCCTTGAAGGTGAGCACGGAGCGAGTCGTGTCGGTGCCGTGCACCGTGCGGACACGCAGTTCCTCGTCCCGGTCACCAAGCCCGCCGGACGGGTCGTCGTAGTACGTGTCCTGGTAGACCTCGGCCCGGCCCGTTCCGCGCGCTTCCAAGCGACGCATGACCTCCTCCGGCGCCCGCACATACGCCTTCAACTCCGCTTCGATCACCGCTACGTCACCTTCCGCTCAGACCGTGCGGTTGCCCTCGTCCGCGATGGCCTCGAACATACGCCGAAAGCCGCGGTAGAGCGGCCCGTGTGGCGTCTCCATCACCTTGTAGATCGCCGACTCGTGGCCTTCCCACCCCGCGTCGAAAGCAGACACGAACATGATCGAGTCCAGGCGGATGATGCGCCAGGTAGGCAGCAGCCGGTAGCGGTAGACGTGTACCTCACCCTCGCTGCTCAGCTCACGCAGCCGAGCCTCCGCGAGCCGTACTCCTCCCGCGAGGGACTCGGCGGACTCCCCGATTTCCGCTGCGCGCTTGGCCAACGCCGGGGCCTCCGGGTCCAGAAGGAGCACCCGTACACGAGGGCTGAACCCGTCTTCGCGGGCGAGGGAGGATCGCAGCAACGAATCGTTCAACCCGATAAGGCCGAGCCCCCGCACGGCGAGGACATCCAGTTCCTTCGCGGCGCGCGTCAGTTGACGGATCTCCTCCGTCGCGGCTGCCTGAGTGGAGTAGACGCGGACCACTTCAGGGAACGCAGCGAGATCGAATACGGCTCCGCCACTGCGTGCTTCCCGTGCTGCCGCGAGACCGAGCAGATGCCGGGCATCGTCGGGCATGGAGAGACCATCCGCGAGGCGCTCGTACACATCGAGCCGCGTCACCTCGCGCCGCTCGTTGATGATCTCGTTCACTCGTGCTTGCGTCATACCCACCGCCGTGGCGATCCGCGCTTGACTGGCGCCCCCGTACTGCTGGACGTAGCGGAAGACCGCGCCGATGTCGCGCACGCGAAGGGACTGCCGGACCTCGGCGCGCTGCCATGCCCAGTCGGGCAACTCGACGGGTACCAAAATGGCCCTCATCATGGCCCCCGATTCACGACGGGATAGAAAGTCATCTCACCGTGAGATTACCGGCGCGATATCGAGAAAACACCGCCTGTCACACGATTCTGCACGGGTGATTCAACAAAAAGAGCCGGTTTTCTCGCGGACCCGCAGGCATAGCGCACCGCTCTCACCACGCGTTCGACGTGGCCCTGGGTTCTCAGAATGAGGGGGCCCGGTGAATAGCGCCGCTCACACCGCTGTCCTCCCACCGCAGCGCGGCATGACTCTGCGGGTCTATCGCCTCAACACGGAAACTGGTGTTCGCACAAAGCTGCCTGCCGTCGACCCCACACCAGGCGGCCCGCTGATCTCCCAGGTGTGGCCACCATGCGAGTGCCGCCGCTGCCGTGCGCGGGCCGGAGGGCCGGTCCGGTGAGGGCCGAGATTCCGCCCGGGCGGATGCGCTGGGAGATGCGGCCTGCTGGGCGCGAGTGGGATGCAGTGCGCATGCCTGCAACGCTGGGCCGACCGGCGCTCGCCCAGCTCGGCGACACCGCAGCGGTCTACTACGACGACGGGGACTTCGTCTTCCTGATCCCCTGCGACACGGACAGGGGGTTCGGGCCGGGCACTGAGTATCTGAGCATCGGCGCCTGGCTGTTCATGCCCGGCCCCCAGCGCACCCAGGGTCCCGGCGTCCACTGGCTCAGCGGCAACGACCACACCCGCACCCCACCGGAAGCGCTGCGGGCCGCACTGGACGCCGTACGCCAACAGACACCGGAGGCGTACCGGTGACCCGCCCCCAGTGCGAGGTGGAGGGCGGCGGCCACGTGGGCCCCGTCATGCGCTACCTGCCCACCGCACGCTACCCCTGGCATGAACCCGTATGGCTCTGCCCCGGACACGGCGCCTACCTCCCCCTCGCCGCCATCCGCGCCGACGTCACCGGGGAGACGGTCGCCCGCGCCATCACCGTCTTCACCGGCGCCGGAAAACGCCGCACCGACGAACCCGAACCCGTCGACCCCGCGCCCACCCTGCGCGTGGTGAACCCGCCGTGAAGGGCCGCACCCCTGCGTGGCTGCTCGCGCCGGTCGCGGTGACCGCGCGCACCGTCCGTGTGGACGATGTCCTCGTCGTCGGCAGCGCGTACCGCACTGTCGGGGACCTGCGCGCCGTGGGCCGCGACCGCCGCCATCTCCTCTTCGTCGACGGCAGCACCTTGGTCATCGGCCCCGAGCCCCTTCTCGTTCTACGACCGCAGACGCTTCACCAGCTCGTGCCCCGCCCCTCCGGGTGGCGGCGGTGACCGGGATCTGCGCCCGGTGAGTCCTCACCTACGCCGTCACTCGCCACTGACCCATGGAGCAGCCCCGTGCCGCGCGACCACACCGTCCTCATTCCCGCCGACCCCGAGGACGTCTTCTACGACCCCCACGGGTGGGCCGCCACATCGGGCTTCCCCGTCGCCGTCCTCGACGGCCAGCAGAAGCACTTCGTGATGCGCCGCGTCCAAGACCGCGCCGTACGTCTCATGTACGAACTCCCGCACGGCACCGTCTTCCTCACCAGCTACCCGCGCCCCATGCCCTCCGGACAGGTCATCGAGATCATGGAAGGCAACCTCGCCACCCTCCTCACCGGCTACGCATGCCACGCCCTCCGCCTCCGCGAAAACGGCGAACGCATCACCGTCAACGGCGAACCCCACGACTGCCTCAGCACCCTCCTCGCACCCCGCCACTGGTGGCACGCCCGCCACACCCGCATCGGCAAGGCACTGCAACACGAGGGCCGCACCGTCATCCTCACCGCACCCCTCGTCGGCGGACGCACACTCCAACTCACCACCGTCACGCCCACAGCATGAGCAGACCCGCACCGGCCACCGGCCGGGAGTCGGCCACGGCCGGGAGGGGACGTGGTGGGGTGTCCCCGCAAGTGGTGGCGACGAGTATGTACAGGCAGCCGAAAAGCCGACCCGCACTTGTCGCCGCCCGAGGAGACACCCCGGCACGGCACCGACCCCCACCAGCAGGCAGCCGAAAAACCGACCCGCACTTGTCGCCGCCCGAGGAGACACCCCGGCACGGCACCGACCCCCACCACACACCAACCCCACAAACCACCGGCACAAGCCAACAACCACGCGGCGCAAGCCGCACCGCACCGCAACCACACACCGCGCCGAAGCCACCGGCCAGACAGCCGAACACGACGCCAAGCCACACGCGCAGCGCCCCCGTGACGCGGCACAAAAACCAGCGCGGGACCCTACAGCACCCACCACACCGGCCAACCGTCCCGCGCAACACCCCCGACGAACAGGGCACCCCCCAAACCCCAAACAGCACAGCGCAGCGCAACGCACCGCCCCGGCACCAGGGGGGAGTGGGTGCCGGGGCGGTGTGGGACGGCTCCGTTCGGGGGAGTACGGGGCCGTCTTGGGACGGGGCTCGCGCGTGGTACGGACGGCGGGCCCCGTGAGCCTGTTTACCTGTTCAGTTGTCCCCTGCCCTCAACCGCCCAGAGGATGCGTCCTCATGAAGCGCTCGATCACGGGAGTGGCGTCCATGACCGCGGGGGTCTCGGAGTCCGGGTTGGGCGTGGTGCTGGGCCAGTCGTGGGCCAGTGACGCGATCCGGTAGTGGACGAGGGCGCCGCGCCCGTCGCAGCCGTGCCACGTGCGGACCGTCACACCGTCGCCCTCGTCCCGGTCCCGCGCCCCGGGCGCGCAGCCCGCGAGCGCGGCCCGCTCGGCGAGCCAGTCGGGCAGCGCGGGCAGGCCCTTGGCGGGCTCGCCCCCGTAAGGGATGGTCGTGTCGGCCTCGCCGTGGAAGGTGAGCACCGGCGCCTCGCGCGTGGGCTCGCACGCGCCCGCCTGCGGGTAGTACGCGCCGGACACGGCCGAGAAGGAGGCGATCCGCTCCGGCATGCGGCAGGCGAGCAGCGCGACGAACCCGCCGCCGTTGGACTTGCCCGCCGCGTGCACCCGGCGCTGGTCCACGCACAGGTCGCGTTCCAGCGCGTCGAGGAGGTCGGCCGTGAAGCGCACGTCGTCCACGCCGGGCGCCGAGTACGGGGCGCCCTGCCAGGACGGCTTGCCGTCCTCCGTGCCGGGCGCGCCCTGCGGGTAGACCGCGATGGTGTTCTTCAGCCCGGAGAAGCCGGTCAGCTCCTCCATGTAGGCGGAGGTGCGGCCCTGGCCGTGGTAGGCGAGCGCGACGGGGTAGGCGCGCCCGTCGCGGTAGCCGTCGGGCAGGTGGACGACGTAGGAGCGCTCCTGTCCGGCCGAGGTGAGGGTGCGGGTCTGGGAGGTGCCGGGCGCCTGGCCCGGGTCCTGGCCGCAGCCCGCCGAGGGGCGCGCCCCGCCCGAGCCCCCGCCCCGGTCCCCGCCCCAGCTCCCACCCCGGTCCGCCGGGGCGCCCGCCTGCGCGGGCGCGGCACCGGCAGGCGCACCGGCGGCCAGGGGGAGGCCGAGGAAGAGCGCGGCGACGGCGCCCGCACGCATGCCCCTGCGAGCACCCATACGGGCCCCCGTACCGGCCCCGCGCCACGCGCCGCCGCCGCGCCGGAGGCGTGTCACGCGCCGACCCCGGTCTTGGTCGTGTCGACGCGGCCCTGGTCCGGGACCCCGGCGGCGTCGCCCTCGCGAACATCCCCCGCTTCATCGGGGCCCGCCGCGTGGTCGTCGACCAGCATCTTCTCGTCGAAGGGCAGCTCGCCCGCGAGCACCTTCCCGACCCGGTCCTTGTCGATCTCCTTCGTCCAGGTGCCGATCAGGATCGTCGCGACGGCGTTGCCCGCGAAGTTGGTCATCGCGCGGGCCTCGCTCATGAAGCGGTCGATGCCGACGATCAGGCCGACGCCGTCGACGAGTTCGGGCCGGTGCGAGCTGAGCCCGCCAGCGAGCGTGGCGAGACCCGCGCCCGTGACACCCGCCGCGCCCTTGGACGCGACGAACATGAACAGCAGCAGCGAGATCTGCTCGCCGAGCGACAGCGGGTCGCCCATGGCCTCGGCGATGAACAGCGAGGCCATGGTCAGGTAGATCATGGTGCCGTCGAGGTTGAAGGAGTAGCCGGTCGGCACGGTGATGCCGACGACGGGCTTGCTGACGCCCACGTGCTCCATCTTCGCGATGAGCCGCGGCAGCGCCGACTCCGAGGAGGAGGTGGAGAGGATCAGCAGGAACTCGCGGCCCAGGTACTTCAGCAGCTTGAAGATGTTGACGCCCGCGAAGACCCGCAGGATCAGCCCCAGCACGATGAAGATGAACAGCGCACAGGTGATGTAGAAGCCGATCATGATGACGGCGAGGGACTTGAGCGCGTCCACGCCCGTCTCGCCGACCACGGCGGCCATCGCGCCGAAGGCGCCCACCGGGGCCGCCCACATGATCATGGCGAGGACCCGGAAGACCAGGGTCTGGATGTGGCCGATGCCGCGCAGGATCGGTTCGCCCTTGCTGCCCAGCGCCTGGAGCGCGAAGCCGACGAGCAGCGCGATCAGCAGGGTCTGGAGGACCTCGCCCTCGGTGAAGGCGGACACCATGGTGGTGGGGATGATGCCGAGGAGGAAGTCGCCCATGCCCTCGCTGGCGCCGTCGGCCTGCGCCGCGCCCGCGTCCCGCGCCGCCTCGTTCAGGTGCAGCCCGTGGCCGGGCTCCAGCACGTTGCCGACGACGAGGCCGATGGCGAGGGCGACGATGGACATGGCCAGGAAGTAGCCGAGCGCGAGCCCGCCCACGGCCCCGACCTTGGCGGCCTTCCGCACCGAACCGACACCCAGCACGATCGTGCAGAAGATGATCGGCGAGATCATCATCTTGATGAGGTTGACGAAGCCCTCACCGATCGGCTTGAGCTGCGTCGCGAAGTCGGGCGCGACCAGCCCCAGCACAATGCCGACGATCACCGCACCGATCACGGCGATGTAGAGGTAGTGGGTGCGGTCCCGTTTCTTTCCCCCAGCGTTCGGCCCCTCGGCCTCGGCCGTCGCCGAAGGTGACGGCGGCGGTGTCTTCTGCGACACGTCGGGCTCCTCGTCATGCGTCATAGCGGCTCTGACTCGTTCCGAGTCCCGGTGACTATGCAATGGCACGTGACGCCCGTCACTGTTACGTGCATTACGTGCACGGAAACTCCACCTGAGGGGAAGGCAGACTGGCCCCATGCGTGCCCCCCGTCCACCCCGCCGCCCGCGCAGCCTCGCAGGTCAGCTCTTCGCGATGCAGGTCGTGCTGGTGGCCGTCGTGGTCGCGGGATGCGCGGTGTTCGCGTACGTCACCGACCGTATGCAGGCCGAGGAGTCCGCGAGCCACCGCGCCATGGCGACGGCCCGCGCGGTCGCGGGCTCCCCCTCCGTGCGCGAGGCCATCCGCACCCCGCGTCCGACGGAACGGCTCCAGCCCTACGCGGAGGAGGTGCGCCGCGGTACCGGGGTCACCTTCATCACCATCATGGACACCGACGGCGTGCGCTGGACGCACCCGGACCCCGCGCGCATAGGCGGACGCTTCGTCGGCCACACGGAGGCGGCGGTGCGGGGCGGCAGCGTCGAGGAGACGTACACGGGCACGCTGGGCCCCTCCGTGCGCGTGGTCACTCCGGTGCGGGAGGACGACGGGCGGGTCGTCGGGCTGGTCAGCGCGGGCATCGCGGTGGACACGATCAGCGAGGAGCTGCGCCAGCAGGTCGTGCTGCTGCTCGCCGTCGCCGCCGCTGCCCTGGTGCTGGGCGGCGTCGGCACGTACGTGATCAACGCGCGGCTGCGGCGCCACACCCACGGCATGAACGCGGCCGAGCTGAGCCGCGTGCACGACTACCACGAGGCGGCGCTGCACGCGGTGCGCGAGGGGCTGCTGATGCTCGACGGGCAGCGGCGCGTAGCGTTGATGAACGACGGCGCCCGGGAACTGCTCGGACTGCTGGGCGAGCCGGAAGTGGTGGGACGCGGCGTGGACGACCTCGGACTGCCGCCCTCCCTGACAGGGGCGCTGCTGTCGGCAGGGCCGCGCGTGGACGAGGTGCATCTGACGGCCGAGCGGGTCGTCGTCGTCAACACCTCGCCCGTCTCGGGCGGCGAGCAGCGGGGCACGGTCGTGACCCTGCGCGACCACACCGAGCTGCAATCCCTCGCGGGCGAACTGGACTCCGTACGCGGCTTCGCCGAGGCCCTGCGCTCCCAGGCCCACGAGGCGGCGAACCGGCTGCACACGGTCGTCTCGCTGATCGAACTGGGGCGCACGGAGGAGGCCGTCGACTTCGCGACGGAGGAACTGGAGCTGGCGCAGGCCCTCACGGACCAGGTGGTCTCGGCGGTCGGCGAGCCCGTGCTGGCCGCGCTGCTGCTGGGCAAGGCGGCGCAGGCGAACGAGCGCGGCGTGGAACTGTCCCTCACCGAGGACAGCCACATCGACGACGGCCTCCTCCCCGACCACCTCACGGCCCGCGACCTGGTCACGGTCCTGGGCAACCTGATCGACAACGCGGTCGACGCGGCGTCCCTGCGGGAGGGGGCGGTGGCGGGGGCGGCGCATGCGGGTGCCGGTACGGATACGGGTGCGGGTGCGGGCCCCGGTGCGGATGCGGGTGGCGGCTCGGATACCGGTACGGACACGTACGCGGGCGCCGGCGCGGACACCGGTGCCGGTGTGGACGCGGGTTCCGGTACAGACACGGGGGCCCGTACAGGCGCGGATGCCCGTACAGGCGCGGATGCCGGTGCGGGCCCGAGTGGCATTGGGCCGTCGCCCCGGGTCACCGTCACCGTCGGTGTGGCCGCGCGGGGCGACGCGGGGCAGGGCGGCGCCGACCTGCTCGTGCGGGTCGCCGACACCGGGCCCGGCGTCTCCCCCGAGGACGTCGGCGCGATCTTCGAGCGGGGCTGGTCGACGAAGCCCGCGCCAGGCGGGGGCCGGGGCCTCGGCCTCGCGCTGGTCCAGCAGACCGCGCGCCGCCACGGCGGCACCGTGGACGTGGCAGAAGGCCCGGGCGGGGGCGCCGAGTTCACCGTCCGCCTCCCCCTCGGCACCGCGCCGCACCCCCGTCGCGAAGCCCCCTCCCCCGCACGTCAGGGAGCCGGAACATGACGGGCCGCGACAGCGACAGCCGCAGCGGCGGCGGCCCGGACACCCCGGGCCCCGGCACGGGCGGCACCGGCCCCGGCACGGGCACGGGCGCGATCCAGGTGCTGGTGGTCGAGGACGACCCCGTCGCCGCCGACGCGCACGCGCTCTACGTCTCACGCGTCCCCGGCTTCGCGGTCGCCGGAATCGCCCACTCCCGCGCCGAGGCCACCCGCGCGCTGGACCGCCTGCCCGCCGTGGACCTGATCCTGCTCGACCTCTACCTCCCCGACGGCCACGGCCTCGCCCTGCTGCGCGCCCTGCGCGGCGCGGGCCGTACCACGGACGTCTTCGCGGTCACCTCGGCGCGCGATCTGACCGTCATCAGGGAGGGCGTGTCGCTCGGCGTGGTGCAGCACGTGCTGAAGCCGTTCACCTTCCCGACGCTGCGCGACCGGCTGCGCCGGTACGCGGAGTTCCGCAGCAGCACGGCGGCCGCGAGCGGCGAGGCGGGCAGCCAGGCCGAGGTGGACAGGGCGCTGTCCGTTCTGCGCGCGCCGCAGCCGACGACGCTGCCCAAGGGGCTGAGCGCGCCCACGATGGACGCGGTGACGGACGTGCTGCGCGCGGTCGGCGAGGCCGGGCTCACCGCGAGCGCGGCGGCGGAGGAGATCGGCGTCAACCGGATCACGGCGCGCCGCTATCTGGAGCACCTGGTGGAGGCGGGCCGCGCCGACCGCCGTCCGCAGTACGGGCACGTCGGGCGCCCGGAGTTCTGCTACCGCTGGCGGTTCTGAACGGCCGCCCACACACGGCCGACGGGCGCTGCGGTGGCCAAGTCCCGCGCGTGCACGGCGGGCTGACGCCCCGACAGATGCCGCGCCCCCGCGCGAGAACCGCACCCCCGCGAACCCGGTCGCGGAGGCGACCGGCCCTTCCCCCCACTCCCGTCGACCCGTCTGCACGCCCATTGACCCGGGCAGCGCGGACAGGTCACCGTACGGGCAGACGCAGCTCCACGTGGCCGGCGGCCCGCAGGTCCGCCCTGGCCGTGGCCCCAGGAGGTCATGCCCGTGCGCCCCACCGCTCCGCTGGTCCTCTCCCTCACCGCCGCTCTCGCCGCCGCCACGCTCAGTGGCTGCGGCGGGGGTTCCGGCAGCGACAAGAACACCGTCAAGATCGCCTTCCGCAAGGACACCGACAAGGCCGTCACCGTCCTGGACGACTACGTGAAGCGGGTGGCCGCCGACTTCGAGAAGCGGAACAAGGGCAAGAAGACCGAACTCGTCCCCATCCAGGCGTCCCAGCAGGACTACTACACCAAGCTCCAGCAGATGATGCGGTCCCCCAAGACCGCGCCCGACGTGGTCTACGAGGACACCTTCCTCATCAACTCGGACATCAAGAGCGGCTATCTGCTCCCGCTGGACGGCTACCTCGCCAAGTGGGACGACTGGAACCAGTTCGAGGAATCCGCGAAGGGCGCGGCCAAGGCGCCCGACGGCAAGACCTACGGCGTGCCCGACGGCACCGACACCCGCGGCCTCTGGTTCAACAAGAACATCTTCAAGAAGGCCGGACTCCCCCAGGACTGGAAGCCGAAGACCTGGGACGACGTGCTCAAGGCCGCGCGCACCATCAAGAAGGAGGTGCCCGGCGTCCACCCGCTCAACGTCTTCACCGGAAAGTCGGCAGGGGAGGCAGCCGCCATGCAGGGCTTCCAGATGCTGCTGTACGGGACGGGCGAGGACCCGCTCTACGATCCCGGCGCCAAGAAGTGGATCAAGGGCAGCGAGGGGTTCAAGGACAGCCTGGAGTTCGTCGAGACCGTCTACAAGGAGAAGCTCGGCCCGGACGTCGACCAGGCGCTCAGCCCCAGCATCCAGACCAAGGTCGCCACCGAGATGCTCCCCGAGGAGAAGCTCGCCATCGCCGTGGACGGCTCCTGGCTCGGCCAGCACTGGCTGAAGGGCAGCGGCACGGACTGGCCCGAGTGGGACGAGACCATGGGCCTGGCCCCGATGCCCACCCAGCACGGGCAGGCGCCCGGCGAGGTCAGCATGTCGGGCGGCTGGACGTGGTCGATCCCCGCGAAGTCCCAGAACCCGGACCTGGCCTGGAAGATGATCGAGACGCTCCAGACCCGGCGCAACGCACTCGACTGGTGCGTGCACGGCGCGCAGATCGCCGTACGCAAGGACGTCGCGGAGGACCCGGAGTACAAGAAGTCCATGCCGGGCACCGACTTCTTCACGCAGCGCGTCGAGCACACCAACTACCGCCCCGCGCTGCCCGTCTACCCGCAGGTGTCCACGGCCATCACCGAGGCCATGGAGTCGGTGACCACGGGCGACGCCTCCGTCGACGAGGCGGCCAGGACCTACGACGAGCAGCTCGACTCCATCGCCGACGGCGCGGTCACGACGAGGTGAGCGCCGCCGACCTCGCCGCAGGCTCGAAGCGGCCCCCGGCAGCGGCGGGAGCGGGGGCGGGAGGCCCTGGCGCGCGGGGCCGGACGACCGGGCGCGGGGGCCGCTGGCGCTGGCTGCCCATCGCCCCCGCGACGCTGCTCCTGCTGCTCTTCCTCGCCGGGCCCATCGGCTACTGCGTCTACATCGCCTTCACCGACATGCAGCTCACGGGCCAGACCTCGGCCTCGTTCGTCGGATTCGACAACTTCCGGCGTGCCTTCGCTGACGCGGGCTTCCGCAACGCCGTCGTCCTCACTCTGGTCTTCACCCTCATCTCCTCGATCCTCGGCCAGAACACCCTGGGGCTCGCGCTGGCGGCGCTGATGCGGCGCGGCTCGAAGACGGTCCGCTCCGTCACCGGGGCCATCGTCATCAGCGCGTGGGTGCTGCCGGAGATCGTGGCGGGCTTCCTCCTGTACACGTTCTTCAGCAAGGAGGGGACGCTCAACGCGCTCCTGGACTGGCTCCACCTCCCCGTCCAGAACTGGCTCTACACGCTGCCCATCCTCGCCGTCTCGTTCGCGAACGTGTGGCGGGGCACGGCGTTCTCGATGCTGGTCTACTCGGCGGCGCTGTCCGAGATCCCGAAGGAGGTCACCGAGTCGGCCGAGGTGGACGGCGCGGGCGGCTGGCAGCGGCTGTGGCGCATCACGCTGCCGATGATCCGCCGCTCGATCGGCACCAATCTGATGCTCAACACCCTCCAGACCCTCTCCGTCTTCGGCCTCATCTGGGCCATGACACGCGGCGGCCCAGGCAACCGCAGCCAGACGCTGCCCGTGTTCATGTACGACCAGGCGTTCAACAAGTCCCTCATCGGCTACGGCACCGCGGTAGCGCTCCTGCTCCTCCTGGTCGGCGCGCTCTTCTCCGTCGTCTATCTGCGCCTGATGCGCGAGGAGGTCTGAGCCCGCCCATGACCGCGCTCCCCCGCACCGTCCCGCGACGCGCCGCGCTGCCGTCGCGCCCGCTGCTGACCCGCCGCACGCGCCAGCGCCTCGCCGCCGACCTCGGGCTCCTCGTCCTCGCGGCGTGCTTCGTGATCCCGCTGCTGTGGCTGCTCTTCGCCTCCGTCGACGACGAGGCCACGCTGCGCGTGAGCCCGCCGGGCTCGCCCACGCTGGACAACTTCTCCGCCGTCCTGACCGACGAGATCACCTTCACGCCGATGCTCAACAGCCTGCTGCTGTGCGGCAGCGCGACGCTGATGACCGTCGGCTGCGCGGCGCTCGCCGCCTATCCGCTCTCCCGCTTCCGGTCCCGCTTCTCGCGCCCGTACCTGCTGACGATCCTCTTCACCACCTGCCTGCCGATCACGGCGGTGATGGTGCCGGTCTACGGGCTCTTCGTACAGGTCGAGCTGATCGACACCCTGTACGGCACCTCGTTCTTCCTGGCCACCTCGCAACTGCCCTTCGCCGTATGGCTGATGAAGAACTTCATGGACGGCGTCCCGGTGGCGCTGGAGGAGGCGGCGTGGACGGACGGGGCGAGCTGGTTCCAGTCACTGACCCGCGTCATCCTGCCCCTGATGGGCCCCGGTATCGCGGTCGTCACCGTCTACAGCTTCATCATGATGTGGGGGAACTTCTTCGTCCCCTTCATGCTCATCCTCAGCCCCGAGCAACTTCCGGCCTCCGTCAGCATCTTCACGTTCTTCGGCAACTACGGGGCCATCGCCTTCGGTGAGCTGGCCGCGTTCTCCCTCCTCTACTCGACGCCCGTCGTGCTGCTCTACGTCCTCATCTCGCGCCGTCTCGGCGGCGGCTTCACGCTGGGCGGCGCGGTGAAGGGGTAACCGCGGGACACCTGTCGAAGATGGTGAACCGACGTTGTTCGCGCAGGTCGAGCGGCTGAATCTGGACGCATGTCGAACCCCACGGACACTCCCCCCTCCGCCGGGGGCGGGGGCCACCCGCCCAAGTCGCCCGCCCCTTTACCCGCCCACGCCCACGCCTCCGCTCCCACACCCGCTCCCGCCACGGCGGGCGGGTGGCCCGCCGTGCTGGCCGTCGCCGCCGCCACGTTCTCCGTCGTCACGGCGGAGATGCTGCCCGTCGGCCTGCTCACACCCATCGGCCACACGCTGCGCGTCTCCGACGGCGCCGCCGGGCTGACCCTGACGGCCACCGGCCTGGTCGCGGCCCTCGCCGCGCCCGTCGTCCCGCTGACGGCGCGGCGCGCCGACCGCAGGCTGGTGCTCGCGGGCCTGCTGGTGCTGCTGGCGGCGGCGAACCTGCTCGCGGCCTGGGCGCCCGTCTTCGGCGTGCTGCTGCTCGCCCGGGTGCTCGTCGGCCTCGGCATGGGCGGGGTGTGGGCCGTCGCGGCGAGCCTGGCCGTACGCCTGGTACCGGCCCGCTCCGTCGCGCCCGCCACCGCCGCCGTGTTCAGCGGCATCGCCGTCGCCTCCGTCGTCGGGGTGCCCGCGGGCACGCTCGTCGGCGAACTCGCGGGCTGGCGCGCCGCGTTCGCCCTCATGGCCGCCGTCTCGCTGGCCGTCGCCGCCGCCCTCGCACTGCTGCTGCCCCCGCTCCCGGCCGACGGGAGGGCACGGCCGCGCGAACTGGCCGCGCTGCTGCGCGCGCCCCGGCTGCGCACCGGGCTGCTGGTCGTCCTGCTGCTGGTCGCTGGGCACTTCGCCGCGTACACCTATGTGCGGCCCGTGCTGGAGGAGCTGTCCGGGATCGGCGCCGGGCTGCTCAGCGTGCTGCTGCTCGCCTACGGCGTCGCGGGCATCGCGGGCAACTTCCTCGCCGGGGCCACCGTCTCCCGACGCGCGGACCGCACCCTGCTCGTGCTGTGCGCGGGCCTGGCCGCGGCCATGCTGGCGACGCCGCTGCTGGGGACGTCGGCCCCCGGCGCCGTCGTGCTGCTGCTGGTGTGGGGGCTGGCGTACGGGGGCGTGTCCGTCGCGGCCCAGACGTGGCTGCTCGCGCGGGCTCCGGGGGCGCCGGGCGCGCGGGAGACGGCCTCGGCGCTCTTCGCGTCCGTCTTCAACATCGCGATCTCGCTGGGCGCGCTGCTCGGCGGCCGGGCCGCCGACGCGCTGGGCGAGCCGGGCGTCATGTGGCTGGGCGGGGCGCTGGCGCTGCTCGCGCTGGGGGTGGCGTGGCCGCGTGGCGGGCGCGGCCGGGGGAATTGAAGCGGGGCGCTGCTGAGCTGCGTCAACGCGCGCGAACGCCCGCCGTCAGTACGGCGGGCGCCTCCCGTGTCCGGGTACTGCTAGCTGACGTACGCGGCGAAGGCCGTCCACGCGGCGGCGGGGACGGTCAGGGTCGGGCCGTCTTCGCCTGCCTTGGAGTCACGTATGTGGACGGCCGGGTCCGGGCACCCGCACGCGGCGACCTCGACGCAGTCGCCGCCATTAGGGCTGCTGTAGCTCGACTTGTGCCAGCCGAAGGCGACCTCTACGCAGTTGCCGCCTCCGCTATCGCTGTGGCTGGACTTGTGCCAGCCGAGGGCGACCTCGACGCACTGGCCACCGCTGTCGTCGCTGTAGCTGGATTTCCGCCAGTCGAAGGCGATCTCGACGCACTCACCTCCGCCGCTGTCGCTGTAGCTGGACTTGAACCACCGCAAAGTGTCGTTCATTGCTCTCCCGCCAACTGCTCGATGAGATCCAGGGATTCACGTGGGCTCAGGGCCTGTGCCCGGATCTTCGCATAGCGTTGGGAGAACGTACTGACCTTGGCCGGATCGCTGATGAGCAAGCTCTCGCCCTGGACCTCCAGATAGACCAGGTGGTCGTGGTCCATGGTTTCCAGCACAGTCAGTGGGCCGCGAGCACCTGCGTACTCGCCCTCCAGGCCGCAGTCTTGGGGGAGTACCTGGAGGGTGACGTTGCGCCGTTGGGCGTCCTGGGCCAGCGAGCGCATCTGGCCCCGCATGATCTCCTGGCTGCCGATCGGCCGTCGTAACACCGACTCCTCCAGGATCAGCTCAATCGTCGGCAGCGGGTCGCGCCCGAACAGCGCTCTGCGGGCCATCCGAGCCTCGACAAGTTCCTCGACCCGTTGCTCCGGGAGCACCGGGTAACCGCCCGTGATCAGCGCTCGGGCGTACTCCTCCGTTTGGAAGAGCCCGTCGACTACCAACGCCTGATACAAGGACAGAACGGTCGCACGCTGCTCTAGCGGCGCGAAGTCGCGGAACTGCGGCGGGTACTTATCCCGACGCAGGTACTTCATGGACGCCTCGAAGACGGGGATCCCGCCCAGCAGGACCCTGTCCATCCCCTTGAGCATCTTCTCGCTGCCGGGCTGCACGCCCGTCTCCATCGCGCTGACCGCAGCGCCCGTATAGCCCAGTTCCTCTCCGACGTTGTCCTGCGTCATCTTCAGGTGCTTGCGGAGAATACGCGCGATCTCACCGACGTATCTGGTCGTGCTCAGGTTCGGCTGATCCTGTTCTTCGTGTTCCGCTTCTTCCATTGACGCGTCACCACCCGGTCCGGGTCGTCCTCAAGTGATCTGAACCGGCCCTCAGGGCGATTTCGCGCAGCTCAACACGGCCCGGCCCTCGCCCTTGAGGTCCAGCTCTGGAAAACGCTAGTCGCGACTACCGAAACTTTTCCCGCGAATACAGAAAGTGACCGTACCGACAGGCGACGGACGGGGTGCGTCGTCACGCACCGTCGAAGAGCCCAGCGCACAGGCGTACGCCCCGGGCGCACCCGGGTAGCCTTCCCGCAGCCACGGGAGGGGGACACGTGCGGGGGCGACGTCTCAGCGAACGGTACGAGCTGCGGGAACCACTCGGCGCGGGCGGCATGGGCGAGGTCTGGCGGGCGCGTGACGAGGAGCTGGACAGGGACGTCGCCGTCAAGATCCTGATCCCGCTGCACAGTTCGGACGAGACGGCGCGGCGCGAACACCTGGGCCGTTTCCTGCGCGAGGCCCGCGCCGCCGCCGCGCTGGACAGCCCGTACATCGTCGCGGTCCACGACCACGGCACCGACGGCGACACCCCGTACCTCGTGATGTCCCTCGTCGAGGGCCGTACGCTGCACGAACTGCTGCTCGCCGAGGGCCGGGCCCCGGTGCGCGACGCGCTGCGCTGGACGGGCCACGTCTGCGAGGCGCTGGGCGCGGCGCACGCGGCGGGCGTCGTCCACCGGGACATCAAGCCAGCCAACATCATGGTGACGGAGGACGGCACGGCCAAGGTCGTGGACTTCGGCATCGCCCGGTTCACCGAACCCCGGGCGAGCGACCCGCAGTTGACGCACACGGGCCAGATGCCGTTCGGCAGCGTGCTCTACCTCGCGCCCGAACGCTTCCGCCAGGAGCCGGGCGACGGCAGGACGGACCTGTACGCGCTGGGGTGCGTGCTCTACGAACTCCTCGTCGGACGCCCGCCGTTCACCGGCAACGCGGCGGGCGTCATGTTCAACCACCTCAACGATGTACCGCTGCTCCCCAGCCGCGCACGCGCCGAGGTGCCCGCCTCCGTCGACCGGCTCGTCCTCGCCCTGATGGCCAAGCACCCCGACGGCCGCCCGGCGGACGCGGAAGCGGCACTGGAGCGCGTCCGGGCGACCCTCGACGCGCTCCCCGAACCGGAACCGGAATCCGAGCCCGTATCCGCATCCGCATCCGCGGCCGAACCCGCGCCCGGACCCGAGGCCACCGCCGTCGGCGAGACCACCCAGCCCAGCGCCCGCCCCGTCGAACCGCTGCTGGAGGCCGCGACCGGCGAGCCCGCGCCCGCCCCGCCCCGGCAGCCGCCGTGGAAGGGGCTGGCGACGCTGGGCGTCCTGGCCGCGGTCCTCGTTCCCGTGGCCCTCGGCGCGGAGACGGACGAAGCCGCGGCCCCCTCCGTCGAGGCCAGGCCCCCCAGCGCCTCCCCCGCACCGAGCCCCAGCAACGGCCCGGCGACCACGGGCTACACCCTCGGCATCGCCTACGAGGGGAGCGAGGACGAAGCCCGGGGACCCGGCTACCAGGAGCGGAAGGCCGTGGTCACCGCCGCGCTGAAGGAGGCGGAGGAGCGGACCGGCCGCGATCTCCCCGTCCTGCCCGTGAACGCGGGCGAGACCGACGACGCCGACGAGGCCGATCTCGACGCGGACGCGGCGGCGACGCTGCTGAAGCGGCACCCGGGCATGCTCGCCGTCCTCGGCGAGACCGACGCGCTGGACGACTCGACGGGGCTGAGCGCGGACCTGGCGATGGTCGACACCTGCGAGGGCGGCGGGGAGGTGATGGGCACGTTCGCGGTGAGCGCGCCACTGTCGGAGGTCGGCGAGCAGGAGGGCCGCTATCTGCGGGCCGAGGGCGTGGACACGGTGCTCGTCGGCTCGGACTACGACGGCGGCGAGGGCGCGCGGGACGACACCGAACTCGGCCGTGCCCTGCGCGCCGGAGGGGTGAAGGCCGTGCCGTCGGAGACCGAGCCCGACCTGATGGACGCCTCGGACGTGCGCAGGGACACGCGCGCCAAGAAGGCGGACGCGGTGACGCTCCCCGAGGGCAGCATGCGCACCTGGATCGACGCGCTGAAAGGGCCGGAGGGGCCGCGGCTGCTCGTGCAGGACGGCTACGCGGCGGGCTGCGTACGCACCGGCTCCCCGGGCGACTCCGAGGAGGAGCAGAAGGGCCTGCCCGAGGGCTCACTGCGCTTCCGCGCCTTCCACGACCCCTCGCAGAAACCCGACTGCGCCTCTTTCCCGAAGCTGTGCCCGGCGCCCGGCTCGTCTCCCGACGACGAGCTGCGCGTGCTGCTCAAGGACCGCAACGCGGCGGAGCTGTACGACGCGACGCTCGCCGTCGGCCAGGCCCTCGCCCGCGTCCTCCCGGAAGGACCGGCGCCCGCGGCGGCCCGCGAGCGGGTCAGGAAGGAGCTGGCGGACGTCGAGGTGAAGGGGCTCCTGGGCACGTACGACTTCGACGGGCACCAGGCGCGCGAGCGCCCGGTCTGGGTGGACCGCCGCACCGGCGGGAAGTGGCAGCAGCTCGGCACGGTCACCGGATTCCTGGGCACCGGCACCGGCACCGGCACCGGCAAGGACTGACCCCGGCCCGCGCCCCGGCCACCCCGGGCCGCCCCGCGCGGTCTAGAAGACGGCCTCCGCCTCGTCCATGCGGTCCTGCGGCACCCGCTTCAGCTCCGTCACCGCGCTGGCCAGCGGCACCATCACGATGTCCGTGCCGCGCAGCGCCGTCATCCGGCCGAAGTCGCCCCGGTGCGCCGCCTCCACCGCGTGCCAGCCGAAGCGGGTCGCGAGGACGCGGTCGTACGCGGTGGGGGTGCCGCCGCGCTGGACGTGGCCGAGGATGACCGGCTTGGCCTCCTTGCCGAGCCGGTGCTCCAGCTCGCTGGCCAGCCGGTTGCCGATGCCGACGAAGCGCTCGTGCCCGTACTGGTCGATGGCGCCCTTCTCGTAGGGCATGGAGCCCTCGGCGGGGTGCGCGCCCTCGGCCACGCAGACGATGGCGAACTTCTTGCCGCGCGCGAAGCGCTCCTCGATCATCTTCGCCAGGTCGTCGATCTCGAAGGGGCGCTCCGGGATGCAGATCCCGTGCGCACCGGCGGCCATGCCCGCCTCCAGGGCGATCCAGCCCGCGTGGCGGCCCATGACCTCGACGACCATGACGCGCTGGTGCGACTCGGCGGTGGTCTTGAGCCGGTCCATGGCCTCGGAGGCCACGCCGACGGCGGTGTCGAAGCCGAAGGTGCGGTCGGTGGCTGAGATGTCGTTGTCGATGGTCTTGGGCACGCCCACCACGGGCAGCCCCACATCGGCGAGCATCCGCGCCGCTGTCAGGGTGCCCTCGCCGCCGATGGGGATCAGCGCGTCGAGCCCGAGGCGCTCCACCAGCTCCTCGGAGTTGTCGCACGCCTCGCGCAGCTTGTCCCGCTCCAGCCGCGCCGAGCCGAGGATCGTGCCGCCGCGGGCGAGGATGCCGGAGACGGAGTTGATGTCGAGCGGGCGGTAGCGGCCTTCGAGCAGGCCCTTGAAGCCGTCCTCGAAGCCGATGACCTCGTCACCGCGGTCGTGCACGGCTCGGTGGACGACGGATCGGATCACGGCGTTGAGACCGGGGCAGTCGCCGCCCGCTGTGAGGACTCCGATGCGCATGGCGTTCGCTTCTCCTGCTCGGTGAGTGGCCCGCGGAGAGACGGACCCTGGTGCTGCTGATCCCTGGGTTCCTTGGGTTTCCACGGGTTCCCTGGGTTCCATGGGTGATGAGCCGGTGCGATTGTTTCATGTCTTGAACGCACACGGCACCGCCCGTCCACTCCTTGGGCCGATCTCTTCGGCATCTCCCGGACGAGCGGCCTAGCCAGCCACGCAGGTATTGTCAAGGGTATAGGTGCACCATTACGGGCGCTTTTCAGGCGAATACCGCCCGGTGTGACCAGGGGCGATTCACACCGCGAACGCGCATACGGCACCTCCGCCACCACGGACGCGACGGAGAGGGAGAGCACGCGTGACGCGCAGCGTGTATGTGACCAGCATCAGCCGGGGGGACGGCCGCCAGGTCGTCGAGCTGGGAGTCATGGAACTACTGACCCGCCAGGTGGACCGCGTCGGCGTCTTCCGCCCCCTGGTGCACGACGGGCCCGACCGGCTCTACGACCTGCTGCGCAGCCGCTACCGGCTCACCCAGCCCGCCGGTTCCGTCTTCGGCATGAGCTACGACGAGGCCGCGGCGCTCCAGGCCGAGCGGGGCACGGACGAGCTGCTCTCCCGGCTCGTCGACCGCTTCCACGAGGTCGCCGCCGAGTACGAGGCCGTGCTCGTCCTCGGCACCGACTACGCCGACACCCAGATCCCCTCCGAGCTGGCCTTCAACGCCCGGCTGGCCAACGAGTGCGGGGCCGCCGTGCTGCCCGTCGTCGCCGGGAACGACCAGAGCGCGGAGTCCGTCGCCGCCGAGGTGCGCAACGCGCACCACGCCTTCACCTCCCTCGGCTGCGACGTCATCGCCATGATCGCCAACCGGGTGCGCGGCGAGGAGGCCCAGGAGGCGGCGCGGGCGCTCGGCTCGCACCTGCCCGAGCCGGTCTACGTGCTCCCCGAGGAGCCCGCGCTCTCCGCGCCCACCGTCGGCCAGGTCAAGGACACGCTGGGCGCCGAAGTGCTGCTCGGCGACCACGCGGGGCTCGCGCGCGACGTGCGCGACTTCGTCTTCGGCGGCGCCCACCTGCCCACGTTCCTGCCCGCGCTGACCGAGGGCTGCATGGTCATCACGCCCGGCGACCGCGCCGATCTGATCGTCGGCTCACTGGCGGCGCACTCGGCCGGCTCCCCCGCGATAGCCGGTGTGGTGCTCACCCTGGACGAGCGCCCCGGCGAGGAGACCATGGCGCTGGCCGAGCGGCTCGCGCCCGGCACACCCCTGCTGTCCGTACCCGGCGGCTCCTTCCCCACGGCGGCCGAGCTGATCGCGCTGGAGGGCAAGCTCACCGCTGCCACCCCGCGCAAGGCCGAGATCGCCCTCGGCCTCTTCGAGACGCACGTGGACACGGCCCAGCTCACGGCCCGCCTCGCGGTGGCCAGCAGCGGGCGGGTCACGCCGATGATGTTCGAGCACCAGCTCGTGGAGCGCTCCCGCTCCGCCCGCCGCCACATCGTGCTACCCGAGGGCTCCGAGGAGCGGGTGCTGCGCGCCGCCGAGGTGCTGCTGCGCCGCAACATCTGCGATCTGACGCTGCTGGGCGAGCCCGGCGCCGTCCGCAAGGCCGCAGCCGACCTCGGCGTAGGGCTCGCGCTGCTCGACGACGGCGAGGTGCCGGAGGGCACCGGCGCGACGGCCCGGATCGTGGACCCCCACACGTCGCCGCTGCGGGACCGCTTCGCGGAGCTGTACGCGAAGCTGCGCTCCCACAAGGGCGTCACCTTCGAGCTGGCCTACGACGTGGTCGCGGACGTCTCCTACTTCGGGACCCTGATGGTGCAGGAGGGCCTGGCCGACGGCATGGTCTCCGGCGCCGTCCACTCCACGGCGGCCACGATCAGGCCCGCGTTCGAGGTGATCAAGACCAAGCCTGGGGGCACCTCCCAGGGCGCAGCCTCTGGGGGAGCGTCGATCGTCTCGTCCGTCTTCTTCATGTGCCTGGCCGACAAGGTCCTCGTCTACGGCGACTGCGCCGTGAACCCGGACCCGAATGCCGAGCAGCTCGCGGACATCGCCATCCAGTCGGCGGCGACGGCGGCCCGCTTCGGCGTCGAGCCGCGGATCGCGATGCTCTCGTACTCGACGGGCACCTCGGGCTCGGGCGCCGACGTGGACAAGGTGCGCGAGGCGACCAAGCTGGTGCGCGAGCGCCGCCCGGATCTGCTGGTGGAGGGCCCGATCCAGTACGACGCGGCGGTGGAGCCGTCCGTCGCGGCGACGAAGCTGCCGGGGTCCAAGGTCGCGGGCCAGGCGACGGTGCTGATCTTCCCCGACCTCAACACGGGGAACAACACCTACAAGGCCGTGCAGCGCTCCGCTGGCGCGGTGGCCGTCGGCCCCGTGCTCCAGGGCCTGCGCAAGCCCGTCAACGACCTCTCGCGCGGCGCGCTGGTCCAGGACATCGTCAACACCGTCGCGATCACCGCAGTGCAGGCGCAGGGCGAGACGCCCGTGCACCCCGGCGCCTGAACACCCACCCGTACCCGTACCCCCACGCAGAAAGCGACCGCGCCCGTGACCGCCTCCCGCGTCCTCGTCCTCAACTCCGGCTCCTCCTCGCTCAAGTACCAGTTGCTCGACATGACCGACGGCTCCCGGCTCGCGCTGGGCCTCGTGGAGCGGATCGGCGAGGAGACCTCCCGTCTGACGCACACCCCGCTGGCCACGGGCGGCGGCGAGCGCGAGCGCACGGACCCGGTGGCCGACCACGAGGCCGCGCTCAAGGCGGTCTCCGAGGAGCTGGACGCCGACGGCTACGGCCTGGACTCCCCCGAGCTGGCCGCCATCGGCCACCGCGTGGTGCACGGCGGCAAGCGGTTCACGGAGCCGACGGTCATCGACGACGCGGTGCTGGCCGAAATCCGCCGCCTCGTGCCCGTCGCGCCGCTGCACAATCCGGCCAACATCACGGGCATCACCACCGCGCAGGCCCTCAACCCGGGCGTGCCGCAGGTCGCCGTCTTCGACACCTCCTTCCACACCTCGATGCCGGAGCACGCCTCGCGCTACGCCATCGACGTCGAGACGGCCGACGCGCACCGCATCCGGCGCTACGGCTTCCACGGCACCTCGCACGCCTACGTCTCCCGGCAGACCGCCGCGCTGCTGGGCAAGGCGCCCTCCGACGTCAACGTCATCGTGCTGCACCTGGGCAACGGCGCCTCGGCCTCCGCCGTGCGGGGCGGGCGCTGCGTGGACACCTCCATGGGGCTCACCCCCTTGGAGGGCCTGGTGATGGGTACCCGCTCGGGGGACATCGACCCGGCCGTGGTCTTCCACCTGGGCAGGGTCGCCGGGATGTCGGTGGACGAGGTGGACGAGCTGCTGAACAAGCGCAGCGGCCTGGTCGGCCTGTGCGGCGACAACGACATGCGCGAGATCAGGCGCCGGATCGAGGAAGGGGACGAGGCGGCGCGGCTGGCCTTCGACATCTATGTGCACCGGCTCAAGAAGTACATCGGCGCGTACTACGCCGTGCTGGGCCGCGTCGACGCCGTGGTGTTCACCGCGGGCGTGGGCGAGAACGCGGCGCCGGTGCGCGAGGCGGCGCTCGCGGGTCTTGAGGAGCTGGGCCTCGCCGTCGACAGCGACCTGAACGCCGTGCGCTCGGGGGAGGCGCGGCTGATCTCGCCCCAGGAAGCGCGGGTCGCGGTGGCCGTCGTCCCGACCGACGAGGAACTGGAGATCGCACAGCAGACCTACGCGCTCGTCAGCGCCGGGCGGGCCGGTCGGGAAGGGCCCGCCGCCTGACCCACGGACCGCCCGCCAAGATCGCGTGACTCAGCTCACCCCCATACGTTCCGCACTTAAACAAAACGATAGGATCGCCCCCATGCGCCGTTCCAAAATCGTCTGCACCCTGGGCCCCGCCGTCGACTCCTACGATCAGCTCAAGACGCTGATCGAGGCCGGTATGAACGTGGCCCGCTTCAACATGAGCCACGGGTCCCACCCGGAGCACGAGGAGCGGTACCACCGCGTCCGCAAGGCTTCCGAGGAGACCGGCCGCGCCGTGGGCGTCCTGGCCGACCTCCAGGGCCCCAAGATTCGCCTGGAGACCTTCGCCGAGGGCCCCGTCGAGCTGGTCCGCGGTGAGGAATTCACCATCACCACCGAGGACGTCGCGGGCGACAAGACCATCTGCGGCACCACCTACAAGGGCCTGCCCGGCGACGTCGCCAAGGGCGACCCGATCCTGATCAACGACGGCAACGTCGCGCTCCAGGTCACCGAGGTCGACGGCCAGCGCGTGCGCACCATCGTCATCGAGGGCGGCGTGATCTCCGACCACAAGGGGATCAACCTGCCCGGCGCGGCCGTGAATGTGCCCGCGCTCTCCGAGAAGGACATCGACGACCTCAAGTTCGCGCTCCGCATGGGCTGCGACATGGTCGCGCTCTCCTTCGTGCGGGACGCCTCCGACGTGCGCGACGTGCACCGGGTCATGGACGAGGTCGGACGGCGCGTGCCGGTCATCGCCAAGGTGGAGAAGCCCCAGGCGGTCGCCAACATGGAGGAGGTCGTCATGGCCTTCGACAGCGTCATGGTGGCCCGCGGCGACCTCGCGGTGGAGTACCCGCTGGAGAAGGTCCCGATGGTGCAGAAGCGGCTCGTCGAGCTGTGCCGCCGCAACGCCAAGCCGGTCATCGTGGCGACCCAGATGATGGAGTCCATGATCACCAACTCGCGTCCGACGCGTGCCGAGGCGAGCGACGTCGCCAACGCGATCCTGGACGGCGCCGACGCGGTCATGCTCTCGGCCGAGTCCTCCGTCGGGCAGTACCCGATCGAGACGGTCAAGACGATGTCGAAGATCGTCGAGGCCGCAGAGGAGGAGCTGCTCGGGCGCGGCCTCCAGCCGCTCGTCCCGGGCAAGAAGCCGCGCACCCAGGGCGGCTCCGTGGCCCGCGCCGCCTGCGAGATGGCGGACTTCCTCGACGCCAAGGCGCTGGTCGCCTTCACCAAGTCCGGCGACACGGCGCGCCGCCTGTCCCGCTACCGCACGGCGCAGCCGATCCTGGCCTTCACCACCGACGCGGCCACCCGCAGCCAGCTCGCGCTGAGCTGGGGCGTCGAGACGTACGTGGTGCCGCACGTGGACCACACGGACGAGATGGTCGAGCTGGTGGACGCGGAGTTGCTGAAGCTCCAGCGCTACGACGCGGGCGACACGATGATCATCACCGCGGGCTCGCCCCCCGGTGTCCCCGGCACCACCAACATGGTCCGGGTGCACCACCTGGGCAACGACCAGGCGTGACCCGGGAACGTCACCAGGCCTGACCCGGAAACACCAGGGGCCCGCTCCTCTCTCCGTTGAGAGGGCGGGCCCCTGGTCGTCGGCTCCCGGTGGGGCTGGGGGCGTACGGCGGCCTGCTTGCTACTTGCCGACGTACTGGTGCAGTCCTGGCACGGTGAGGTTGCCGCCGAACTGACCGGCCTGCTTGACGGTCACCTTGGTGAACATCGCCTCGGGAATGTTGAGGGGCGGCGGGTGCTCGGGGTCGAAGGTGATCGGGATGAGGCCGAAGAGGTTGCCCTTCAGGCTCTCCGTATACATCGTCACCTTGCCGCCGGTGATGGTGGAGTTGGAGCCCTTGGCGGCCTCCACGTGGTACCGGGTCCCGCCGGGGCCCTCCACGATCTGGTGCAGGTCGCCGATGTCTATGCTGTCGGCGGTGAACTTGAGGGCCTGCTTCTGGCTGCCGTTCGCCGTGCTGACGTTGACGACGCCCTCGTAGTTGAGGCCGTGCAGCGACAGCTTGCTCGACTCCAGGGTCCACGGGTCGTTGGGGAGCGTGACCTGGGTCTGCTCGTCCTTCCCGTCGACCTTCTTCTCCTCGACGCAGGGGAACGCCTTCTTGCCGTCCTCGTCCTCCGCCGTCTTGTTGGTCTCCTCGGACGAGGCGGACTTCCCCAGCTTGTCCGTGGCGTCCTTCGCGTCCTTAGCAGCCTTCTCCGCGGACTCCCCCACCTTGTCGGTGGTGTCCTTGACGCCGTCCTCGACCTTGTTGACGGTGTCCTCGGCCGCCTTGCCGACGTCGGACCCGGACTTCTTCTCCGTCGAGGAGGACTCCTCCTCGGTGGACTCCGGGGCCGTGGTCTCCTCGGAGGCGGACTCCTCCTTCTCCTCGTCCGGGGTGAAGGCGTCCTTGATCTTGTCGCCCAGGCCCAGCGGGTCGAGCGGGTTCTTGGCCTTCTCGGACTCGGAGGGCTCGGGCTCGGGCTCCGTCGTGCTGTCGTCCGAACCGGAGGAGGAGTCGGAGCCGGAACCGGAGCCGGTGGAACCGGACTCCTCGGAGCCGGAACCGGAATCGGAGCCGGAGTCGGAGGACCCGGAGGCGCCGTCCTTCTTCGCCTTCTCCTCGTCCGCCTTCTCCTCGGCTGCCTTCTCCTTGGCCGCCTTCGCCTTAGCGGCCTTCTCCTTCGCCGCCTTCGCCGCCTTCTCCTCAGCCTCCTTCTCCTGCTCGGCCTCTTCCTTGTCCTGCTGGGACACGCAGGGGCCGGACTTGAAGGGGTTCTTGGGCAGCGGCTTGGCGTTGGCGAGCTGGGGCGTGAGGCCCATGCCCATCAGGACCGCGGACGGCATGGCCGCGATGGCGATGGCCTTGCCCGCGGGAACGTGCAACCGGGTCAGCAGCGGCTTCTTGGGCGCCGCGTGCCGCGGCCCGGTTCTTACGCGGACGGCGTCCAGCGATGCTCCCGCTGACGCGCCCGCCTCCTCATGCACCTCGTCACCCGGCACGGTGCCTCCCGTTCCCGTGGTTCGCATCGGCTCCGGTCGACGAAGCCGTTCCAAAGACTGAAAGGTCGTCCTGTGCCTTGCCGGAGCCGGGGGCAGCGGCGTCGGGGCCCCTGTCTCCCCTGTCCGCGTCCGAGCCGGACGAGCCGTCGGAGGAGTACGTCGGGCTCGACGGAGCCCTCTCCGGGCCCGGCCCCTCGTCCTTGCCCTCGCCGGAGCCCTTCGCCGCCGTGGGCTTGCCAGGCGCCCAGGAGACGCCGAGCGCGCCGCCGATGAGCCCCAGCAGGAAGCCGATCAGGAAGGCGCCGACGTTCGAGACGACCAGGGAGACCAGGGCCAGCAGAATCGCCGCGACACCCGCGAACACCCGGGACTGGGGCTGGAACCACATGGTCAGCCCGAGGACGACCAGCAGTACGCCGATGATCAGCGAGCCCGCGCCCGCCGTCGTCGACATCCGGATCGTCAGCGAGCCCAGGGTGAAGTTCTGGTACGGGATGTACATGATCGGGATGCCGGCGAGCAACGTCAGCAGGCCGCCCCAGAACGGGCGCTGTCCGCGCCATCCCCGGAACGAACTGCGCTTCCGGCCGAATCCGTCCGTCAGCCTTTGTCGCGTGTCGGCGCTCATGTCGTACAGCTCCTCGGGACTGGCACAAAGCTAGCTTGCTTGGGTGGAGCGGGCCGTACGGGCGCGGAGCACGCTGAGAGCTGAGCCGGCCGCTCCCCGCCCGTACGGATCAGTGCGTCAGTAGCACTCGTTCTTGCCCTTCTTGACGGCCATCTTGAGGCCGCTGAGCTTGAACGTGCCGGCCGTGGTCGCCCACGCCCGCTGCTTGACGTCCTTGAACGTCGCGGTCTCGGCCTGCTGGGCGAAGGACCCCGGAAGGTACTTGTCGCCCTTGGACGGGCCGGGGCCCTTGGTGGTGTCGTCCACCGAGACGCCGATGTCGACGTTCTTGAACGTCGCGTCGGCCGAGATGTCGTCGGCGTCGATGTAGAGCTTCTTGGCCTCTACCTTCGGACCGCCGGCGCCACCCGCGCTCAGCTTCATCGTCACGTCGCCGAAGGCCGGCACCGGGACGACGACGGACTGGCACAGGCTGCGGATCTGGGCCGTGCTGAACCCGACCACCGCGACGGGCTTCTTGCCCGCCTTCGTGCTGTCGATGGCGCCGTACTGGACAAAACCCTGTCCATCCAGACGGTCGGCCGTGACCTTGAACTGCTGGCCGGAGACGCTGAACGACGCCGCCAGCGCGCCCTGCGAGAGCGCGACACCGATCGCTGCCGTTGCCGCGACGCTCGGCACCATGACGACGGCGAACCGCTTCCATCTGGTCCCGCCACGAGCCAGGGACTCCATGACATTCCTCCTTCTCGGACGTACATCTCCGGCCTGAAGGACCCACTCCTCAATGGGTCTCCCTGCCTGGGATGGGAGAAGTGCTACGTCCTCGGGAAGGAGAGCGCCGTCTTCGGAGCCGTAGAGCTACGTGCGTCCGAGCTGTCGGCGATCACCCCCGAGCGACAACCACTGGCCACGCTCCCGCGCAACCTGCTTTGTTCGGACAGGCTCCGTCGTTCGACGAAGACCCCCCTGCCCGGAAGACCGGCGTCGTTCTGTGGTGCTTGCTGGGGTGGTGCGGGTGCCGGTCTGCTCGGTGGGGACCCAGTGCCGCGGAGATCCGAATGGTGGTCGGACCGCGGGCAATGGACCGAGCTTGGCCGATCGTGGTCTATCTGCGGGCTGTGCACAAGGGGTTCCGTTACTTGCGAGTAACGGTGAGATAACCGATCGGCGGCCGAACAGCATAGGGCAGGCACACAGGGTCGCCGCCACCTGGCCCGAGTAGAGAGGACCATACGGACACGGCGGGAGAAAGCACCGCCTACGGCTTACTACGAGTAACAGCGGCTGTGATTACCAAGTTTTGGCAAAGCACAGCCGCTGTTGTCGCTAAATCCATGTGTGGTGACGCGGGGTGACCCTGGTCAGAACAGTACGCGCGCGAGTGCGCTACGCGCCGTGACTACCCGGGGGTCGTCGGCGCCAATCACCTCGAAGAGATCCAGCAGGCGAAGCCGCGCACTCTCCCTGTCGTCTCCAGCGGAGCGTTTCACCGTCTCCACGAGACGCCCGAAAGCGTCCTCCACATGGCCGCCCGCCATGTCCAGATCCGCCGCCTTCAACTGGGCGGGCACGTCACCGGGCCGCTCGGCGGCGTCCTTGCGCACCTGCTGCGCGTCCAGATCCTGCACCCGCGCGAGCAGTTCCGACATGGCGAGACCCACCTTGGCCTCGACGTTGGCCGGGTCGGTGGAGAGCACGTTCTTGTACGCCTGCACGGCACCGTTCAAATCGCCCGCGTCCAGCGCCTGCTGAGCGGCGGCGAGCGCCGGGTCCTCCGGAATGGCGGGCTCCTCGGGGGCCTCGGCCTGCTCCCCCTCGTCCACGACACCCTGGAGGCCCGTGATGCCGAAGCGCTGCTCGGCGACCTCGATCAACTGGTCGAAGGTCTGCCGGATCTGCTGCTCGGGCGCGGCGCCCTGGAACAGCGGCAGTGCCTGCCCTGCGACGACGGCGAACACCGCGGGGATGCCCTGCACGCCGAACTGCTGCATCAGCATCTGGTTCTGGTCCACGTCGATCTTCGCGAGGAGCACGCGCCCGGCGTACTCCCGCGTCACACGCTCCAGAAGGGGCGAGAGCTGCTTGCACGGCTCGCACCACTCGGCCCAGAAATCGATGATGACCGGGACCTCGGCGGAACGCTGGAGTACGTCCGCTTCAAAGCCCGCCTCGTCTACGTCGATCACCAGACCGGCCGGGGCGGCCTGGCCGCCCCCCTCGGCGGAGCGGGCACGCGCCTGCTCCGCCTTCTCCTTGGCCTCTCCGGCCGCCTTCACCGCGGCGAGGTCGACCACTCCGCTCATGGACATATTGCGTGGCTGCATGAGACCAGTCTCCCCCTTTCGCGCGGCGGTGTGCGCTGGGTCCCCACCCAGCGTGTGGTTGTCGCAACGGTGATCCCTATTCCGCTACGGCTCGTAGCGTAACTCGTGCGCCCCCTGCGCCCGCAAGGCCAACAGGGCGCCCCCGCCGTGATCCGGCTCACGGCGTGGCGCGTACCGGCCGGTATGGTCCCCCGTATGGCAGTCCCAGCCCCCTCACCCCGGCGCCTCGGCCGCCCCCGCAGCGCCGAGGCGGACCACGCGATCCTCGACGCGACGCGCGGCGCGCTGGTCGAACTGGGCTGGAGCAAGCTGACGATGGGGCACGTCGCGACACGTGCGGGCGTCGCCAAGACCACGCTCTACCGGCGCTGGGCACACAAGAGCGAACTGGTGGTGGACGCGGTCGCCGTCCTCTTCGACGAACTGGAACTCCCCGACCGCGGCAGCCTCCGCGCCGACATCGAGGGCGTCGTCCTCTCCTTCGCCGCGCTGCTGGAGAGGCCCGAGACGAAGACCTCGCTGATGGCCGTCGTCGCCGAGTCCACGTACGACACGGCGCTGCGCGCGCGGATCGGGGAGGCGATCGTGGAGCGCCAGAAGCGGCTGGTTCTGGAGGGGCGGGAGCGGGCGCAGGCGCGCGGGGAACTGCCGCCGGACTCCGGGAACGGGGAGGAGACCGCGCGCGTCGTGGACCTCATCTTCGACGTGATCGCCGGGGCGGTGGTGCACCGTTCGCTGGTCAGCGGCGAGGCCGTGGACGAGGTGTGGGCACGCAGCTTCACCACGCTCCTCCTGGACGGCCTCGCCGCCACGAGCCGCCCCTGACGGGGCGGGTTCCGCGGCGGGGAGGGGCGCCCTCGTCCCGCGCCGGGCAGGGGGTGCGCCTGGGGCGGCGACGCGGGGTGCGGGCACGTTGTGGCTGGGCGCGCAGTTCCCCGCGCCCCTGACGGGGCTCCGCCCCCTGACGGGCAGGGGGTGCCCCTGGCCCAGCGTCGCGGAGTGCCGGTGCGTCGTGGCTGGGCGCGCAGTTCCCCGCGCCCCTGACGGGCAGGGGGTGCCCCTGGCCCAGCGTCGCGGAGTGCCGGTACGTCGTGGCTTAGCGCGCAGTTCCCCGCGCCCCTGGTGGGGCTCCGCCCCGCGCCCCTGGTGGGGTGTCCTAGAAGACGGGGGGTTCCGTGTAGACGCCCCACTCGTCGCGGAGGGCGTCGCAGATCTCGCCCAGGGTCGCCTCAGCGCGTACCGCGTCCAGCATGGGGGCGATCATGTTCGTGCCGCCCCGTGCCGCGGCCACCAGACCGGACAGTCCGGCGCGCACCGCCTCGTCGTCCCGTGCGGCCTTGCGCTTGGTGAGCGCGGCCACCTGGTCGCGTTCCACCTCGTGGCTGACGCGCAGGATCTCCAGATCGCCGGTGACGGACGACGTGTGGCAGTTGACGCCGACGACCTTCTTCTCGTCCTTCTCCAGCGCCCGCTGGTACTGGAAGGCCGATTCGGCGATCTCGCCCGTGAACCAGCCGTCCTCGATGCCGCGCAGGATGCCCGAGGTCATCGGGCCGATGGGGTGCTGCCCGTCGGGGACGGCCCGGCGCCCCCGCTCCATGATCCGCTCGAAGATCTTCTCCGCGTCGGCCTCGATCCGGTCCGTCAGCGCCTCCACGTACCAGGACCCGCCCAGCGGGTCGGCGACATTGGTGACGCCCGTCTCCTCCATCAGCACCTGCTGGGTGCGCAGCGCGATCTCAGCGGCGCGCTCGCTGGGGAGCGCGAGGGTCTCGTCGAGCGCGTTCGTGTGCAGCGAGTTGGTGCCGCCGAGCACCGCGGCCAGCGCCTCCACGGCGGTCCGCACCACGTTGTTGTACGGCTGCTGCGCGGTGAGCGAGACGCCCGCCGTCTGGGTGTGGAAGCGCAGCCACTGCGCCTTCTCGCTCGTCGCGCCGTACACGTCCCGCATCCAGCGGGCCCAGATGCGCCGGGCCGCGCGGAACTTGGCGATCTCCTCGAAGAAGTCGACGTGCGCGTCGAAGAAGAAGGACAGGCCCGGCGCGAAGGTGTTGACGTCGAGCCCGCGGCTGAGGCCCAGCTCGACGTAGCCGAAGCCGTCCGCGAGCGTGTACGCCAGCTCCTGCGCGGCCGTCGAGCCCGCCTCGCGGATGTGGTAGCCGGAGACGGAGAGCGGCTTGTAGGCGGGGATGTCGCGGGTGCAGTGCTCCATCAGGTCGCCGATGAGGCGCAGATGGGGCTCGGGCTCGAAGAGCCACTCCTTCTGCGCGATGTACTCCTTGAAGATGTCCGTCTGGAGCGTGCCGTTCAGGACCGCCGGGTCCACGCCCTGGCGCTCGGCCGCCACGAGGTACATGCAGAAGACGGGCACGGCGGGCCCGCTGATCGTCATCGACGTGGTGACGTCGCCGAGCGGGATGCCGGAGAAGAGGGTCTCCATGTCGGCGGCGGAGTCGATGGCGACGCCGCAGTGGCCGACCTCGCCGAGCGAGCGGGGGTCGTCGGAGTCCCGGCCCATGAGGGTGGGCATGTCGAAGGCCACGGAGAGGCCGCCGCCCCCGGCCTCCAGGATCATCTTGTACCGCTCGTTCGTCTGCTCGGCGTTCCCGAACCCGGCGAACTGCCGGATGGTCCACGTCCGCCCGCGGTAGCCGGTGGGGTGGAGCCCTCGCGTGTACGGGTACTCGCCGGGCCAGCCGATCCGCTCGAAGCCCTCGACGGTGTCGCCCGGCCCCGGCCCGTAGACCGGCTCGACGGGGTCACCGCTCAGCGTGGTGAAGTCGGCGTCCCGCTTGCGCGCGGCGTCGTAACGGGCCTGCCAGCGGTTGCGGCCCTCTGCGATGGCGTCAGCGTCCATACCCCCGAATTTACTAGGACGTCCAAGTAATTGTCGATGGCCAACCGCCCGGCGCGTCCGTGCCGGGCGGTGGGAGGAGGGGTGCCGAGGGTGCGCTCAGACCTTCGCGGGAGCGGTCTGCGCGTCCTCGACCAGCGGCTCGACCTCACGGACCACCTTGCGCTCGACGAAGAACGCGGCGGTGGGGATCGTTCCGGAAACGAGCACCCAGAGGAGCTTGCCGAAGGGCCAGCGGGCCTTCTGGCCGAGGTCGAAGGCGAAGATCAGGTAGATGATGAAGAGCACGCCATGGGCCTGCGAGACCATGAACGTGAGGTCTTCGCCCATGTCGAAGCCGTACTTGAAGATCATGCAGGTGCACAGCACCAGAAGCATCACGGCGGTGACGTAGGCCATCACCCGGTAACGGGTCAGCACGGACTTCTTCATGGCAACGAGCGTAACCGGCTGTTCCGGCCGATCTTCAGGCGGCCCGCGTCCGCGCGCACACGGGAACCGCGCCCGCTCAGTCCTGCGCGGGGGCGGCCCTGAACTCGTCGGCCCTGAACTCGTCGGCCTGGAAGTCGGCGGCGGCGACCCGCAGCGGCCTGAGCATCGCGAAGATCTCCCCGCACTCCTCCGCGTCGTACGCGCCGAGCCCGAAGTCCATCGCCATGAGATCGCGCGTCGCGGCGTCGCACACCTCGCGGCCCTTGTCGGTGATGGAGGCGAGCGTGCCGCGCCCGTCGTTCGGGTTGGGGCGCTTGTCGACGAGCCCGGAGCGCTGGAGCCGGTCCACGGTGTTGGTGACCGAGGTCGGGTGGACCATCAGCCGCTCACCGATCTTGGACATGGGCAGCTCACCGGCCTGCGAGAAGGTGAGCAGCACCAGCGCCTCGTAGCGGGCGAAGGTCAGTCCGTACGGCTTGACGACGGCGTCGACCTCGGCCAGCAGGATCTGGTGAGCGCGCATGATCGAGGTGATCGCGGCCATGGAGGGCACGGATCCCCAACGCTGCTTCCAGAGTTCGTCGGCGCGGGCGATCGGATCGAACGGCAGGCTGAGCGGCTTCGACACGCCCCCGACCTTACCGGCCAGTCATATGTTGGCCATAGGCGTCTCAGCAGTCGGGCCGCGCCGTTTTCCCCCGCCCTCCCCGCGCACCGCCCCCGCGCCGCCCTCTCCGGCCCTCTCCCCGCCCCCTCCCGTCCTCCGGCGCCTCCCGCGTCACCTCGTCCACGTGCCCCGGGGCGTGCGGGCACTGTCGTACGCCCCCGGGGTGCCTCTACTCTTTCGGCCCTGTCCGCACCAGCGGGCCGCGACGGCCGCGTGCCGTCCGCGTTCCCCGAGGCGGGAGGCCCGGTGCCCCTCCATCTGCGGTTCGGCGCCGACGACCTGCTGCGCTGCCGCTTCGCCGTCTCCCCGCTCTGCGAGACCCACGAGGCGGTGCGCACCCTGCGGCGCACCGAGCGGCACGGCTACCACCTGCCCTGGCTGCGGCGGATGCGCGGCGCCGTGCGAGGCCTGGACCTGTCCCCGCTGGCGCTGCTGATGCCCACGCCCTCGGGCTACACGCCCGACTTCCTGGGCCCGCCGCCCCTGCCGTCCCTCTCCCCCTCGGCCTCCCCCTCTGCGGCCTTCGACGAGGAGCTGGCGCGGATGCGGGCCACGGACCCGGACATCGCGCACGAGGAACTGGTCCGCTCCCTGGAGTGCACCCCGGGCGCCGCCGGGTCCCCGCGTGGGCGTGCGATGCTCGCCGACCCGGCGGGCGCCGTGCGGGAGCTGGCCGACCTCACCGGGAACGCCTGGCACGCGCTGCTGGAACCGGACTGGCCGCGGCTGCGCACACTGCTGGAGGCGGACATCGCGTACCGCGCCCGTCAGCTCGCCGAGGGCGGCCTGGAACGGCTCTTCGCCGACCTGCATCCCGGGGTGACGTGGTCGGCGGGCACGCTGACGATCCGTACGCGCTTCAGGGAGGTCATGACGCAGAAGCTGAGCGGGCGCGGAGTGCTGCTGATGCCCAGCGTCTTCGTATGGCCCGACGTGGTGAGCGGGTTCGCGCCGCCGTGGCAGCCGACGGTGATCTATCCGGCGCGCGGGGTGGGCGGGCTGTGGCAGCGGCCCACGCCGGACGCCGCCGGGGCACTGGTACGGCTGCTGGGCGCCAACCGGGCCGCGATCCTCACCGGGCTCGACGAGCCGGCCTCCACGAAGGACCTGGCCGAGCGGCACGAGCTGGCCCCGTCGTCGGTCTCGGCGCATCTCTCGACGCTGCGTGACGCGGGGCTGCTGACGGCGCGCCGTGCGGGGGCGCGGGTGCTGTACGAGCGGACGGCACTGGGCGTGGCCCTGCTGGCCGGGGAGGCGGCGTCCGGCTGAGGGCACGGGCAGGGTGGCGGGGGTGGCGGCCCCCGCCACGGGGCGTGTGCCCGGACGGCCGCTCCGCTACTCCGCGAGGAGGCGGTCCACCGTCTCGACCTTGGCGGTGAGCCCGTCCGTGACACCGGCTCGTATGTCGGCCTTGAGGACGAGGGAGACCCGGGGCGCCCGCGCCTCGACGGCCTCCACCGCGCGCCGCACCACGTCCATGCACGCGTCCCAGTCGCCCTCCAGCGAGGTGAACATCGCGTCCGTACGGTGCGGCAGCCCCGACTCGCGGACGACCCGCACCGCGTCGGCGACGTACTCCCCCACGTCCTCGCCGACGCCGAGCGGGGTGACCGAGAAGGCGACGATCATGAGTTGACGACGCTCCCGTGCTGCTCCTGGCGGGCGCGGGCGGCGATCACTCCGGCCTCCTCGTCACGGCGCAGCATCTTGTCGGCGAAGAAGCCGCCGGTCGGCAGGACGGACAGCACGAAGTAGAGCGCCGCGGTCTTCAGGGGCCACTTGACGCGGTTCCAGGCGTCGGCCCAGAAGACCACGTAGAGCACGAACAGCAGCCCGTGCACGGCGCCCATCACCGGGACGGCGTTGAAGTCGGTCGTCCGCTTCAGTACCGAGCAGACGAGCAGGAGGAGGAAGGACACGGCCTCCGGGGTCGAGGTCAGACGGAGACGGCGCAGGGCGGTAACCGCCTTCGGCGGCAGACCGCTGGGGGTTTCCAGTATGGCCACGGCAGGGTCCTCTGATCGTTTGTGAAGGGATGCACAAGCGCTGCCATTGTGGCAGTAGCCCGCCCGCGCGCGGAGCGCAGGGTAGGTTCCCCCATGTGGCTCAGTTCCGACTTCAAGGCGCCAAGGTGCTCGCCGTCTCGCTGACCGGCGACACCGTCAAGGCGAAGAACGGGTCGATGGTCGCCTACGACGGCCAGATGGCCTTCAAGAAGATGTCCGGCGGCGGTGAGGGCATGCGCGGCATGGTCACCCGCAGACTGACCGGCGAACAGATGACGGTCATGGAGGTGAAGGGGCAGGGCACCTGCTACTTCGCCGACCGGGCCAGCGACATCAACCTCGTACACCTCAACGGCGAGAAGCTGCACGTCGAGGCGAGCAACCTGCTCTGCACCGACGGCGGCCTGCGCACCGGCACGTCCTTCGCCGGGCTGCGCGGCGCCTCCCAGGGCAACGGCCTGTTCACGACGACCGTCGAGGGCACGGGCCAGGCGGCCCTGATGTCCGACGGCCCTGCCGTGCTGCTGCGGGTGTCCCCGGGGATGCCGCTCCAGGTCGATCCGGGCGCGTACATCGCGCACCAGGGCAACCTCCAGCAGCACTTCCAGACCGGGGTCAATTTCCGCACCCTCATGGGCGAGGGCTCGGGCGAGTCCTTCCAGATCCGCTTCGAGGGCGACGGGCTCGTCTATGTGCAGCCGAGCGAGCGAAACACCCTGGGGGGTGATGTCTGATGCCGTTCAGGGAGATCAGCTCGAAGATGGTCGAGGCCCGGGTGCTGCCGGGACAGCGCATGTTCAGCCAGCGCGGGGCGATGATCGCGTACACGGGTGACGTCCGCTTCACCCCGAACATGCAGGGCGGCCAGGGCGGCGTGATGTCCATGATCGGGCGCCGGGTGGCGAACGAGGCGACACCGCTGATGACAGTCGACGGGGACGGCACAGTCCTGTTCGGGCACGGCGGCCACCACGTCGAGGTCGTCGAGCTGGACGGGGACACCCTGTGCGTCGAGGCCGACCGGCTGCTGGCCTTCGACGGGACGCTGGAGCAGGGGACGCTGTTCCTCGGCTCCGACGGCGGTGTCATGGGCATGGTCCGGGGCCAGATCTCCGGCCAGGGCCTGTTCACCACCACCCTCAAGGGCAAGGGCGCGGTCGCGGTGATGGCGCACGGCGGCATCATCCAGCTCCCCATCACCCCGGACCGCCCCGTCCACGTGGACCCGCAGGCGTACGTGGCCCACCACGGGGACGTACGCAACAAGCTCTCCACCGCGCTGGGCTGGCGGGACATGGTCGGCCGTGGCTCGGGCGAGGGCTTCCAACTGGAGCTGTCAGGCAACGGCGCCGTTTTCGTACAGGCAAGCGAGGAGAAGCTGTGACCACCGCCCCGCAGCCGCTGGACGCGCACACCCTCCCGTCCAACGACAACGTCAACTCCTACACCTTCTGTGTGGAACTGAACGGCCAGTGGTTCCTCCAGAAGGGCAAGATGATCGCCTACTACGGGCAGATCGACTTCAACGGCGTCGGCCACGGCGCCCTGGACCGGCTCGTCGCCACCAGCTTCCACTCGCCGCTGCACGCCTCCGACTGGGTCGTCGCCGAGGGCCGGGGCAAGATGCTGCTGGCCGACCGCGCCTTCGACGTCAACTCCTACGACCTGGCGGACGGCAACCTCACCATCCGCTCGGGCAACCTGCTGGCCTTCGAGCCCTCGCTCTCCCTGAAGCAGTCGATCATCCCGGGCTTCCTGACCCTGATCGGCACGGGGAAGTTCGTCGCCGCGTCGAACGGCGAGGTCCACTTCGTGGAGCCGCCCGTGCGCGTCGATCCGCAGGCCCTCGTCGGCTGGGCCGACTGCCCCTCGCCGTGCCACCACTACGACCACGGCTACATGAAGGGCGTCATGGGCGGCGTCCGCGCCCTCACGGGGATCGGCGGCGCGTCCGGCGAGGAGCACCAGTTCGAGTTCGTGGGCGCCGGGAGCGTGCTGATCCAGTCCACCGAGGTGCTGATGGCGGAACAGGACACCGGGGCGGTTCCGCAGCAGGCCGGGGTGCCCGGTGGCGGGAGCCACGGCCAGGGCCAGGGAGGCGGCCACAGCGGTCAGCAAACGCCGCAACTGCCCGGACAGCTCGGCAGCCTCCAGCGCAGGTTCGGACTGTGAAGACCGTGTGAGCACGCTTGTACGAGGCTAGGTAATCTCTCATCCCATGGACACCGACAACGGCACACGCTGGCTCACCGATGACGAGCAGCGCGCATGGCGGGCGCACCTGGACGTCAGCCGCCTGCTCATGTACCAGCTGGAGCGCGATCTCCAGCCGTTCGGCCTGACCATGAACGACTACGAGATCCTCGTCAACCTCTCGGAGTCCGAGGAGCACCGGATGCGGATGAGCGACCTCGCCGCGTCCACGCTCCAGTCGAAGAGCCGTCTCTCGCACCAGATCACGCGGATGGAGAACGCGGGGCTGGTGCGGAGGGAGAGCTGCGAGTCGGACAAGCGGGGCTTGTTCGCGGTGCTGACGGAACAGGGGTGGGAGACGATGCGGAATGTGGCGCCGTCCCATGTCGCCTCCGTCCGTCGCCACTTCATCGACCAGATGTCCCCCGAGGACCTCGCCCACCTCCACGACTCTCTGCGGCCCATCGCGGAGAAGCTGAGGGTCCGCAGGGGCCGCTTCTAACGCTGGGGAGCCGCCTTCGCCTCCGGGAGGCGGAGGCGGAAGCGGGCGCCACGAGGCGAGGGGGCTGTGGGCGCCAGGGTCAAGGAGCCGCCGTGGCGGGCTGCGACGTCGCGGGCGATGGCGAGCCCCAGGCCCGCGCCGCCCTCGTCCCTGCTCCGCGCGTCATCGAGCCGCACGAACCGCTCGAAGATCCGCTCCCGCTCCCCCTCGGGCACCCCGTCCCCGTCGTCGGCGACCTCCACCTCCAGCCACGGCCCGCCGCCCTCGGGGGAGCCGGAACCGGAACCGGAACCGGAGCCGTCCACCCGTCGGACGGACACCGTCACCTCGGACGCCGCGTGCCGCTGCGCGTTGTCCAGGAGGTTGCCCAGGACCCGGGCCAGTTGCCCGCGAGACCCCGTCACCTCGCCGTCCGCCAGCTCACCGACCCGCACGGGATGCCGGTCCCCCGCCCGCTGGGCGACCTCCTCGCGGACGAGCGCGGCGGGCGAGACCCGCGCGTCGGAGGGCCGCTCCCCCGCGTCGAGGCGGGCCAGCAGCAGCAGGTCGGCCGCGAGCCCCTGGAGGCGGACGGTGTCCTCGACGGCGCCGTCCACGTCCAGCAGCTCGGGGTGCGCGGCGCCCACCTCCAACTGGGTGCGGAGGGAGGCGATGGGGCTGCGCAGCTCGTGCGAGGCGTCCGCGACGAAGCGGCGCTGGCGTTCGACGGAGGACTCCAGCGCGGCCAGCGTCTCGTTGGTGGTGCGCGCGAGCCTGGCCACCTCGTCCCCCGTGTCGGGCTCGGGCACGCGCCGCGACAGGTCGGTGCTCGCGGTGATCGCGGCCATCTCGCCGCGGATGCCCTCCACGGGCCGCAGCGCGCGCCGCGTCACCAGCCAGGTGACCCCGGCGACGACGACGAGCATCACCGGCAGCCCGATCAGCATGGCCCGGGTGACGTCCGAGACGGCCTCCTCCTGTGCCTGGAGGGAGGCGCCGGTGTAGACGGTGACGGGTGTGCCGTCGCGGGTGGCGCTCTGCACGGCGACGACGCTGAAGTCCTGGTCCGCGACGGCGTCGGCGCGGTCGTAGGTCACCTCACCGTCGTCGTCGACGGGGAAGGTGACGGTGCCGGACTCGCTGTCCCGGTCGACCTCGACGGGCTCGTCGCTCTCGTCGTCGGCGCCCTGCTCGTCCGCGCCCCGCTCGTCGTCATCGTCGTCGTCCCCCGACGAGGGCTCCTCCGTGTCGTCGGAGTCGGGCGTGTCGGGCTTGTCGGGGCGGTTGAAGTCCGCGACGGGGCCGCGTCCGCGCAGCGCGTCGTTCGCGCCCAGCACCTTGCCCGAGCCGTCCACGACCTGCACGGGTTCGTCCTCGCCGAGCGCGTCGATGTCGCCGACGTTCCGCGCGTCCACGTCCGTGACCTGGGCCGCCGTCTCGCGCGCCGAGGTCTCCGCCTTGAGCCGCGCGTTGTCCGCGAGCCCGCTGCGCAGCACCGCGATCACCACGAGCCCCGCGGCGACGAGCGCCACGGCGACCACGGCGGTGGCGCCTGCCGCGGCGCGTGCCCGTACCGATCCCTTACGCACCCGCGTCCACCAACCGGTATCCCGCGCCTCTGACGGTCGCGATCCAGCCCTGCCCGACCTTGCGGCGCAGGGCGCTGACGTACACCTCGACGATGTTGACGTCGCCGTCGTAGGCGAAGTCCCACACGTGGTCGAGGATCTCGGACTTGGAGACGACCTCTCCGGCGCGCACCGCGAGGTACTCCAGCACGGCGAACTCCTTCGCCGTCAGCTCCACCTCGCGCTCGCCGACCGTCACCCGCTGGCTGCCGGGCTCCACGGTCAGCTCACCGACCCGCAGCGAGGTCTTGGCCCCCCGGGTGCGGCGGCGCAGCAGGGCGCGGACGCGGGCGAGGAGGACGACGTACGAGAAGGGCTTCGTCAGGTAGTCGTCGGCACCGGTGTCCAGGCCCTCGGCCTCGTCGTACTCGCCGTCCTTGGCGGTGAGCATCAGCACCGGGGTCTCGTCGCCCGCCGCGCGCAGCGCGGCGCAGACGCGGTAGCCGTTCATGCCGGGGAGCATGATGTCGAGGACGATCAGGTCGTAGTCCCCCTCGCTCGCCCTGTGCAGTCCTTCGGTGCCGTCGTGGACGACGTCCACGGCGAAGCCCTCGGCCGTCAGGCCCTTGGCGAGCGACTGGGCAAGTCGCCGTTCGTCCTCCACGATCAGCAAGCGCATGAGGCCAGCTTGCCAAAGCCTTCCTGAAGCGTTCTTCAGGTGGCTTCAGCTTCTGTTCAGCATCGGCCCGCCACGGTGGTGACCACATCGCAAGGCAACCGACCCCTTGGGGGAGCAGAAACCATGAATCGCAAGATCGTCATCGCCACCGTCGCCGCCGCGGCCCTCGTGGGCGGCGGAGCCGCCTCCACCGTCGCCTTCGCCGGTGACAGCGCCCCGAACACGCTGCCGCAGTCGCAGCAGCAGAACCGTTCCAGCGTCCAGCTCTCCGACGACGCGGACGACGACGTCAACGACGCCAAGGACGACGACTCCCGGGACGACGACGGCGACGACTCGGGCCGCGAGGCCAAGGCCGCCAAGATCACGGCTGCCGAGGCCGTGGCGAACGCGCTGAAGTCGGTGCCCGGCACGGCCACCGGCGCCGACCTCGACAACGACGGCAACGGCCTGGTCTGGGAGGTCGACGTCCTCGGCAAGGACAACAAGTGGCACGACGTCACCCTGGACGCGGGCAACGGCAAGGTGCTCGACACGCACGTGGACAAGGACGACGACGGCGACGACGACCGCGGCCAGAGCTACGTCCGCGAGGACCTGAAGGGCGCGAAGACCGACGCCGCAGCCGCTGCCAAGAAGGGCGCGTCCCACGCGGGCGGCACCGTGACCTCCGTCGACCTGGACGACGACAGCGAGCGCTACGGCACGGTCTGGGAGGTCGAGACCGTCGGCAAGGACGGCAAGGAGCACAACCTCGCCGTCGACGTGACCTCCGGCAAGGTGTCGCAGCTCGCCGACGACGACGGCGACAACGACTCCGACGACCGTGACGACAAGGCGGACGACAGGGACGACCACGACGACAAGAGCGACAAGGACGACAGCGACCACGGTGACCACGACGAGGACGACGGCGACGACGACTGACACCCCGCCGCCGCACCCCCGAGACCGGACACCGGTCGCCGGACACCGGACGCGGAACACGGCCAGGGCCCGCCGAGCGCGGGTCCTGGCCGTTTCCGGTTCCCGGCGGCGGAGCGCGGGAAGACCACCGTGACCAGCGTGACGTTCCGGACCACCGCACCACGACGGGAGAGGCACCCATGACACGCATCGTGCGCTTCGCCGACGCCGAGGGCACCGTCCGTACGGGCGTCGAGGACGCGTCCGGCGCCGTACGCGCCCTCAAGGACACACCCCGCGTCGCCGACCTCCTGCGGCTGTCGGCGGACGAACTCCGCGATGCGCTCGCCAGTACCACGGGCGACGCGAGGTCCGACGTCCTGCTGCTGCCGCCGCTCGACGGGCTGACGGAGGTGTGGGCGGCGGGCGTCACCTACGAGCGCTCCCGCGAGGGCCGCGTCGCGGAGAGCACCGAACAGTCCGTCTACGAGCGGGTCTACGACGCCGAGCGCCCCGAACTCTTCTTCAAGTCCCCCGCCTGGCGCGTGCTGACCGACGGCGAGCCCATCGCCGTACGGGAGGACTCCGAGCTGAACGTGCCCGAGCCCGAGCTGGGGCTCGTGCTCAACAGCCGCGCGCAGACCGTGGGTTACGTGGTCGCCAACGACGTCAGCTCCCGCTCCGTCGAGGGCGAGAACCCCCTCTACCTCCCGCAGGCCAAGATCTACGCGGGCAGTACGGCGGTCTCGTCCGGCATCGTGCCCGCGTGGGAGGTCCCCGATCCCTCGGCGCTGGAGATCGCGCTCACGGTGCGGCGCTCCGGGCGGGTGGCGTACGAGGCGACGACGTCCACCGCCGCGTTCCACCGCACCCCGCGCGACCTCGTGGACCACCTCTTCCGCTGCCAGGAGTTCCCGGACGGCGCCGTGCTCTTCACAGGTACGGGGGTGGTGCCAGGGCTCGGCTTCACCCTCCGCGAGGAGGACACCGTCGAGATCCGCATCGCGCACGTCGGCACACTCTCGAACCCGGTCCACCCCACCTCGACAGCGCGGTCCCTGCTGACGGCGGCCCTGACGGCGCCGCTCTCGCGCGCCTCGTACCGCGCTGTCTGACGGGGAAGAACCGCGCCGGGGAACGCGTTGTGACCGGAGACACACCGCCACAGGACACCGGACACCCGAGGAGCGCGACCATGACGGACGGACAGGGACAGGACCAGGTCCAGGGACACGGCGACGGCCGCAAGGGCACGCACGTGGTGGAGGTGCGGGAGGGGACGGAGCGCGTGCGCGTCCTCCAGGACGGCACCGTCCTGGCCGACACCACACGCCCCAAGCTGCTGCACGAGACGGGCTACCCCGTGCGCTACTACCTCCCCCCGGAGGACGTCCGCACGGATCTGCTCACCCCGACGGCCACCCGCACCCACTGCCCCTTCAAGGGCGACGCCTCGTACTGGTCGGTCACCGGGACGGGCACGGAGGCCGCTGACGTGGTGTGGGCCTACCCGGACCCGAAGCCGGCCGTGGCCGCGATCAGGGACCACCTGTGCTTCTACGCGGAGAGCCCCGGCATCACCGTCGAGACCACGGCGGAGTAGCCCTCAGCGGCTCGGCCCGGACGGCGTGCTGTCCACCGCGTCGGCGACCTCCGCCAGCCCGGCGAGCAGCTTGTCCGCCGCCGCGTAGGGGTCCAGCTCGCCGCCCACGACGCGCTCGGCGAGCGCGTCGAGCCGCTGCCCGGCCCGCAGCTCGCCCATCCGCTCGCGCAGCGCCGTGACGGCGATGGTCTCGACCTCGCGCGCGGCCCGCGTCGCGCGCCGCCGCGCGAGCACACCGCGCTCCTCCATCCAGGCGCGGTGCTTCTCCAGTGCCTCGACGACCTCGTCGATGCCCTCGCCCCGCGCGGCCACCGTCTTCACGATCGGGGGCCGCCAGTCCCCCGCCTCGCGCGCCTCGCCGAGCCCGAGCATGTGGTTCAGCTCGCGCGCCGTCGCGTCGGCGCCGTCGCGGTCGGCCTTGTTGACGACGTAGACGTCGCCGATCTCCAGGATGCCCGCCTTGGCGGCCTGGATCCCGTCGCCCATGCCGGGCGCGAGCAGCACCACGCTGGTGTCGGCCTGCGAGGCGATGTCCACCTCGCTCTGCCCGACGCCGACGGTCTCGACGAGGATCACGTCGCAGCCCGCCGCGTCCAGGACCCGTACCGCCTGCGGCGCCGCCCAGGCGAGCCCGCCCAGGTGGCCGCGGGTGGCCATGGAGCGGATGTAGACGCCGGGGTCCGAGGCGTGCTCGCCCATGCGCACCCGGTCACCGAGCAGCGCGCCCCCCGAGAACGGCGAGGAGGGGTCGAAGGCGAGGATGCCGACGCGCTTCCCGGCGCGCCGGTACGCGGCGACCAGCGCCGAGGTGGACGTCGACTTGCCGACACCGGGCGATCCGGTGAGCCCGACGACGTACGCGTTGCCGCAGCGCGGCGCGAGCTGCGCCATCACCTCGCGCAGTTGCGGGGACGCCCCCTCCACCAGGGAGATCAGCCGGGCCACGGCCCTGGGCCTGCCCTCCCGTGCCTGCGCCACCAGATCGGGGACGTCCACCGCCATGCGCGCCGCTCTCCTCGTTCTCGTTACCGGTTCTCTTCACCGGTTGTCGTCACCGGTGCTGGTCAACGGTCCTGGTGACGCGGTTCCTGGCCCCGCGAGGGCCGCCCCGCACGGCAGCCGCCTCGCAGGCTCGCGTACCCGCGCCGCCCGCGCCTACTTGCCCGGCACCCGGACGATCAGCGCGTCGCCCTGACCGCCGCCGCCGCACAGCGCCGCGGCGCCCGTGCCGCCGCCGCGCCGCCGCAGCTCCAGCGCGAGGTGCAGCACGATACGTGCGCCGGACATCCCGATCGGGTGACCCAGGGCGATGGCGCCGCCGTTGACGTTCACCTTTTCGGTGCTTACCCCGAGGTCCTTCATCGACTGCACGGCGACGGCCGCGAACGCCTCGTTGATCTCGATCAGATCCAGGTCGCCGACGGACAGCCCGTCCTTCTTCAGCGCGTGCTGTATGGCGTTGGAGGGCTGCGACTGAAGGGAATTGTCGGGGCCCGCCACGTTGCCGTGCGCGCCGATCTCCGCGATCCACTCCAGGCCCAGCTCCTCGGCCTTGGCCCTGCTCATGACGACGACGGCGGCGGCACCGTCGGAGATCTGCGAGGCGGAACCCGCCGTGATCGTCCCGTCCTTGGCGAAGGCGGGGCGCAGCCTGCCCAGGGACTCGGCCGTGGTGTCGCCGCGGATGCCCTCGTCCTTGCTGAAGACGACCGGCTCACCCTTGCGCTGCGGGATCTCGACGGGCGTGATCTCGGCCTCGAACAGGCCCTTCTCCTGCGCCGCCGCGGCCCGCTGGTGGGAGAGCGCCGCGATCTCGTCCTGCTCGGGCCGCTCGATGCCCAGGCGGGTGTTGTGCTTCTCCGTGGACTCGCCCATGGCGACGTTCTCGAAGGCGTCCGTGAGGCCGTCGTGCGCCATCGCGTCGAGCATCTCGACGGCGCCGTACTTGTAGCCCTCGCGGGACTTGGGGAGCAGGTGCGGCGCGTTGGTCATGGACTCCTGGCCGCCCGCGACGATCACGTCGAACTCGCCGGCGCGCACGAGCTGGTCGGCGAGCGCGATGGCGTCGAGGCCGGAGAGACAGACCTTGTTCACCGTGAGTGCCGGGACGTTCATGGGGATGCCCGCCTTGACGGCGGCCTGGCGTGCCGGGATCTGCCCTGCCCCGGCCTGGAGCACCTGGCCCATGATCACGTACTCGACCTGGTCGCCGCCGATCCCGGCCCGGTCCAGTGCCGCCTTGATCGCGAAGCCTCCCAGATCCGCCCCTGAGAAGGACTTCAGCGACCCGAGCAGCCGTCCCATGGGCGTGCGGGCTCCTGCGACGATCACTGAGGTGGTGCTGCTGGACGTACCAGTCATGAGGGTCCCTTCCAGCGGGAAGTTAACGAGGGTTATCGCCAATGTACTGAGCGGTACGGTCCCCGGTCACCGGTCCGTCGGTGTGACCGTGCGCACGTTGCGTAACCGGCCGCGCAAGCGTTGCACTGTCCCCATGCTGACGCGCATCGATCACATCGGTATCGCCTGCTTCGACCTGGAGCGGACCGTCGACTTCTACGCACGGACCTACGGCTTCGAGGTCTTCCACACCGAGGTCAACGAGGAGCAGGGCGTACGCGAGGCCATGCTCCGCATCAACGGCACCGACGACGGCGGCGCCTCCTACCTCCAGCTCCTGGAGCCCGTGCGCGAGGACTCCACGGTGGCGAAGTGGCTGGAGCGCCACGGCGAGGGCGTCCACCACATCGCGTTCGGCACCGAGGACGTCGACGCGGACGCGGGCGCGATCCGCGAGAAGGGCGTCCGCGTGCTGTACGACGAGCCCCGCAGGGGCTCCATGGACTCCCGTATCACCTTCCTCCACCCCAAGGACTGCCACGGCGTTCTGACCGAGCTGGTCACCTCTGCCGCCCCTTCGGCCACAACGGACCACTGACGTCCGCTTCACGGCCCGGTAGAGTGGGCTCCCGGTCGGGGCGAGCTCTCTCTTTTTGCAGACGAGGGCTCCGGGCAGGGGGCTCGGTCCACGTTCCGCCGATGATCTGACACCATTTGCAGAATGGGCCAGTTCACCTTCACCACGACCAGGGGACGGATGGGACCGCGCAGTGCGGGGCTACGACCGCTACGAGGCTGACGACCACCTCTCGCAGTTCGAGGCCGAGATGGAGCGGCTGAAGAAGGAGCGGGAGAAGGCTGTCGACCACGCCGACGACCTCGGCTATCAGGTCGAAGTGCTGCGCGCCAAGCTGCACGAGGCGCGCCGCGCCCTCGCCACGCGCCCGGCCGGGTACGACAACCTGTCCCACCAGGCCGAACAGTTGCTGCGCAACGCGCAGATGCAGGCCGATCAGATGCGTGCCGACGCCGAGCGCGAGCTGCGCGAGGCACGCTCCCAGACCCAGCGGCTCCTCCAGGAGCAGGCCGAGCAGCAGTCGCGCCTGGAGTCCGAACTGCACGCCGAGGCCGTACGCAGGCGTCAGCAGCTCGACCAGGAGCTGTCCGAGCGCCGCTCCTCCGTCGAGTCGCACGTCAACGAGAACGTGGCCTGGGCCGAGCAGCTCCGCGCCCGCACCGAGCAGCAGGCCCGCCGCCTCATGGAGGAGACGCGGGCCGAGGCCGAGCAGTCGCTGGCCCACGCGCGCGCCGAGGCCCACCGGCTCACCGAAGAGGCACGCGCACGGCTGTCCGGGGAGGCCGAGAACGCCCGCGCCGAGGCCGAGGCGATCCTGCGCAGGGCCCGCGCCGACGCCGAGCGGCTGCTGAACGCCGCCTCCACCCAGGCCCAGGAGGCCAGCGACCACGCCGAGGAGCTGCGCACCTCCACCGCGAGCGAGTCGGAGTCGGCCCGCCGCGAGTCCGCCGAGCTGGTCCGCAGGGCCGAGGAGCGGATGCGGGAGGCCGAGACGGCGCTGCGCGAGGCCCGCGCGGAGGCCGAGCGGAAGCTGACGGAGGCCGAGGAGTCGGCGGCCAAGCGGCTCACCGACTGCGAGTCCGAGAACGAGCAGCGCACCCGCACCGCCAAGGGCGAGGTCGCGCGCATGGTGAGCGAGGCCACCAAGGAGTCCGAGGCCATCAAGGCCGAGGCGGAGCAGTTGCGCGAGGACGCCAAGGCGGAGGCCGAGCGGCTGATCGCGGAGGCCAAGGAGGAGGCGCGCTCCACCACGGCGGAGGAGTCCGCGAACCAGCTCGCCGAGGCGGCCCGTACCGCCGAGGACGTGCTGAACAAGGCGTCCGAGGAGGCCCAGGCCACCACGAAGTCGGCCAACGAGGAGGCGGAGCGGCTGCGCCGCGAGGCCGAGGAGGAGGCCGACCGGCTCCGGGCCGAGGCGCACGACGTCGCCGAGCAGCTCAAGGGCGCCGCCAAGGACGACACCAAGGAGTACCGCGCCAAGACCGTCGAGCTCCAGGAGGAGGCGCGGCGGCTGCGCGGCGAGGCCGAGCAGTTGCGGGCCGAGGCCGTCGAGGAGGGCGAGCGGATCCGCGGCGAGGCGCGCCGCGAGGCCGTCCAGCAGATCGAGGAGGCAGCGGGCCGCGCCGAGGAGCTGCTGTCCAAGGCCAAGGCGGACGCCGAGGAGACCCGTAAGGACGCGGCCACCGAGAGCGAGCGCGTCCGCACCGAGGCCATCGAGCGCGCGACGACGCTGCGCAAGCAGGCCGAGGAGGCCCTGGAGCGCGCCAGGACCGAGGCCGACGAGCTGCGGACCTCCGCCGAGGAGCAGGCCGGGCAGACCAGGAGCGAGGCCGACGAGGCCGGGCGCCGGGTCCGCGAGGAGGCCGAGGAGGCGGCGCGGGCCCGCAAGGCCGAGGCGGCCGAGGAGCTGGAGCGGCTGCACAGCGAGGCGGAGAGCAAGCTCGCCGACGCCGAGCAGCGGCTGACGGAGGCACGCGCCGAGGCCGAGCGGCTGCGCGAGGAGGCCCGCACCGAGACGGAGCGGGTGCGCGCGGAGGCGGCGGAGCGTGCCCGTACGCTCCAGCAGCAGGCCGAGGAGGAGGCCGAGCGGCTGCGCACGGAGGCCATCGCGGACGCCTCGCAGTCCCGCGCCGAGGGCGAGTCCGTGGCCGTCCAGTTGCGCAGCGAAGCCGCCTCCGAGGCGGAGCGGCTGCGCGCGGAGGCCCAGGAGACGGCCGACCGGGTACGGGCCGAGGCGAACGCGGCGGCCGAGCGGACGAACGCGGAGGCGGCCGAGGCGCTGTCGGCGGCGCAGGAGGAGGCCGCACGGCGGCACCGCGAGGCGGGCGAACTCCTCGCCGAGGCCCGCGAGGAGGCGCACCAGGAGCGCACCCAGGCACGCGAGCAGAGCGAGGAGCTGCTGGCCGCTGCCCGCAAGCGGGTCGAGGAGGCGCAGGCCGAGTCGGAGCGCCTGGTCGAGGAGGCCGAGCGGCGCGCCGCGGAGCTGGTGGCGGCGGCCGAGGAGACGGCCCAGCAGGTGCGGGACTCCGTCGCCGGGCTGCACGCCCAGGCCGAGGAGGACATCGCGGGGATGCGCGCGGCGGCCGAGCACGCCGCCGCGACGATGCGCCAGGAGGCCAAGGAGGAGTCGGACGCGGCCAAGTCCCTCGCCGAGCACACCGTCTCGGAGGCGATGGAGGAGGCCGAGCGGGCGCGTGCCGAGGCCGAGCGGCTGCGCGAGGAGGCCCTGGAGGAGACCGAGCGCTGGCGCAACGAGGCCCGCGAGGAGACCGACAGGCTGCGCGACGAGGCGCGCCAGGAGGCCGCGAAGAAGCGCGGCGAGGCCGCCGAGCAGGCCGACCAGCTCATGGCCAAGGCCCAGGAGGAGGCCCTGCGCACCCAGACCGCGGCCGAGGAGCAGGCGGACAGCATGGTGGGCGCGGCCCGTTCGGAGTCCGAGCGGCTGATGACGGAGGCCCGCGAGGAGGGCAGGGAGCTGGTCGAGAGCGCCAGGTCGGACTCCAACACCATGCTGGAGGAGGCCCGCAGCGACGCCGCCGCGATAAGGGAGCGCGCCGAGGAGCTGCGCACTCGTATCGAGGCCGAGGTCGAGGAGCTGCACGAGCGGGCGCGGCGCGAGTCGGCCGAGGCGATGCAGACGGCGGGCGAGCGCTGCGACAAGCTCGTCAAGGCGGCGGAGGAGCAGCTCAAGGAGGCCCAGGACAAGGCCGAGGAGCTGGTGAACGACGCCAACGCCGAGGCGGGCAAGGTCCGTATCGCCGCCGTCAAGAAGGCGGAGGGGCTGCTCAAGGAAGCCGAGCAGAAGAAGGCCGCCATGCTCCGCGAGGCCGAGGCCATCCGCGCCGAGGCCGAGGCGGAGGCGAAGCGTACGGTGGACGACGGACAGCGTGAACTCGACGTGCTGGTAAGGCGCCAGGAGGACATCAACGCCGAAATCTCCCGTGTCCAGGACGTGCTGGAAGCACTGGAGTCCTTCGAGACGCCAGGTGCCGGCGGCGGCCAGGGTGGCGGGGGCGGCAAGAAGGGCGGAGCCGACGGTGGGTCAAACGGCGCCGTCAAGGCGGGTGTTGGCGCAGGTACAACCCGTTCGAGTGGCAAGGAGTCAGGGGCTTAGCCACTCGAACGAGCGAGCATTCACCAGATCAAACCGTCATTGGCTCGATGACACGCCGCCTTGGCCCCTAGGATTCCCTCTATCACTTCCCCCGTCTGATAACCCGGCTGACTCGACAGGAACCCCATGAGCGACACTTCCTCCCCCTTCGGCTTCGAGCTCGTGCGGCGTGGCTACGACCGCGGGCAGGTGGACGACCGCATCACGAAGCTCGTCGCCGACCGTGACAGCGCACTGGCCCGAATCACCTCTCTGGAAAAGCGCATCGAGGAGCTGCACCTCGAAACGCAGAACGCCCAGGCACAGGTCAACGACGCCGAGCCGTCCTACGCCGGGCTCGGCGCTCGTGTCGAGAAGATCCTCCGCCTCGCCGAGGAGGAGGCCAAGGACCTGCGCGAGGAGGCCCGCCGGGCCGCCGAGCAGCACCGCGAACTCGCCGAAGGCGCGGCCCAGCAGGTCCGTAACGACGCGGAGGCGTTCGCCTCCGAGCGCAAGGCGAAGGCCGAGGACGAGGGCGCTCGCATCGTCGAGAAGGCGAAGGGCGAGGCCACCACTCTGCGTGCCGACGCGGAGAAGGACGCGCAGTCCAAGCGCGAGGAGGCCGATTCCCTCTTCGAGGACACCCGCGCCAAGGCGGCCCAGGCGGCGGCGGACTTCGAGACGAACCTCGCCAAGCGCCGGGAGCAGTCCGAGCGCGATCTGGCCTCCCGTCAGGCCAAGGCCGAGAAGCGCCTCGCGGAGATCGAGCACCGCGCGGAGCAGCTCCGGCTGGAGGCCGAGAAGCTGCGTACGGACGCGGAGCGCCGCGCCCGTCAGACGGTCGAGACCGCGCAGCGCCAGGCCGAGGACATCGTCGCCGACGCCAACGCGAAGGCCGACCGCGTCCGCAGCGAGTCCGAGCGCGAGCTGGCGGCGCTCACGAACCGCCGCGACAGCATCAACGCGCAGCTCACCAACGTGCGCGAGATGCTGGCCACCCTCACGGGTGCGGCTGCCGCCGCCGGTGTGCAGCAGGGTGACGAGGGTTCGGAGGAGCCGGTCAGCCGAGGTGTTCCGGCCCAGCAGTCCCGCTGAGCCACTGTCGTCAGCGCCGCTTCCGGGGTGCGTTTCCGGGAGCGACGTCCACGGGCCACCGGGCCGGCCCTGGTCCCGGCTCCGGACCTGGAACGGCCCGCTTACGTGGAGGGCCCGGCCGCCCTCCCCCCGCCGCGCGCGGGGACCGGCAACCCCATGCCGGTCCCCGCGCGCGGTTCTCTGTGCCTCGCCTCTTGCCTCTTCCCTTGCGGGGAGGACGCCCCGGGCGCGGGGACGGTTCCCCGCGTCGTACCGGAGCCCTCGGCTCTCCGGTGGCGGAGGCCGCCATTCGCGCTTAGCGTCGGTTCATGATTGAGCTGCACGGGCTGACGAAGCGCTACGGCGAGAAGACCGCCGTCGACGACCTCACCTTCCGCGTGCGGCCCGGCGTCGTCACCGGCTTCCTCGGCCCGAACGGGGCGGGCAAGTCGACGACCATGCGGATGATGCTGGGTCTGGACAACCCGACCGGCGGCGACGTCCGTATCGACGGCAAACGCTACGACCAGCTCCACGAGCCGCTGAACTACATCGGCGCCCTGCTGGAGGCGAAGGCGGTGCACGGCGGCCGTACCGCGTACAACCACCTCCTGTGCATGGCGCAGTCCAACGGCATCCCGCGCCGGCGGATCGACGAGGTGCTCGACCTCGTCGGGCTGACCGGCGTCGCGAAGAAGCGGCCGAAGGGGTTCTCGCTGGGCATGGGCCAGCGGCTCGGCATCGCGGCGGCGCTGCTCGGCGACCCGAAGATCCTGATGTTCGACGAGCCCGTCAACGGCCTCGACCCCGAGGGCATCCACTGGATCCGCAACCTGATGAAGCAGCTCGCCGACGAGGGGCGCACCGTCTTCGTCTCCTCGCACCTCATGAGCGAAATGGCGCTGACGGCCGACCACTTGGTGGTCATCGGCCAGGGAAAGCTGATGGCCGACACCTCGATGGCCGACTTCATCGCGGAGAACTCGCGCACGTACGTGCGCATCCGCACCCCGCAGCCCGAGGCGCTGCGCGACGCGCTCGGCGGCGAGGGGCTCACGCCCACGCCCGTGGCGGACGGCTCGCTGGAGGTGGAGGGCGCGGACGCGGCCCGTATCGGCGAACTCGCGGCGCGGCGGCAGGTCGTGCTGCACGAGCTGAGCCCGCAGCGGGCCTCGCTGGAGGAGGCGTTCATGCGGCTGACGGCGGAGTCGGTGGAGTACCACGCGCACACGACGTCCGGTACGTCCGGTGCGGCTGACGCGTCCGGCGCCGCGCCACCGGATGGCGGCGAAGCCGCCGGGTCCGAGGCCGGGGCCTGGGGCTCCGGCTGGAAGAAGGGGGACTGACCATGGCGAGCGTCTCGCGGGTTCTCCAGTCGGAGTGGACCAAGATCCGCTCCGTACGCTCCACGCTGTGGACACTGGCGGCGGCCCTGGTGGTCACCATCGCGCTGTCCGCGCTGATCTGCGTGTTCACCAAGTCCGAGTTCGACGACATGCCCGTCAGGGACCGGATGACCTTCGACCCGACCTACACCAGCTTCGCGGGCATGGGCCTCGGCCAGCTCGCCATGATCGCCTTCGGGGTGCTCGTCGTCTCGGCCGAGTACAACACGGGGATGATCAGGAGTTCGCTGGCCGCCGTGCCGCAGCGGGGCACCTTCCTGTGGTGCAAGGTGCTCGTCGCGGGGCTGCTGGTGCTGGTGGTCGGGATGGTCACCAGCTTCCTGACGTTCTTCATCGGGCAGGCCCTGCTCGGCGACCACGGCGCCTCGCTCGGCGACACGGGCGTGCTGCGCGCGGTGTTCGGCGGCGGGCTCTACATGGCGCTGATCGCGCTCTTCGCGATGGGCGCCACCTTCGTGCTGCGCAGCCCCATGCTGGCGTTCGGCATCCTGATGCCGTTCTTCTTCCTGATCTCCAACATCCTGGGCGGAGTGAGCGCGACGAAGAAGGTCGCGCAGTATCTGCCCGACCAGGCGGGCACCACGGTCATGTCCGTCGTCCCGGAGACGCTGGACCGCCCGTACGGGCCCTGGGCCGGGCTGCTGATCATGGTCGCGTGGGCCGTCGTGGCCCTCGTGGCGGGCTTCTTCGTCCTGAAAAAGCGGGACGCGTGACACCTCGTGTGACGTGAGTGACGCGGACCATGGAACCAATACGGGCCCTCGTCCGGTCCTAGGCCGTGTCGGGGGGCGAAACCAGCCCCGAACTGCGTCCAGGGGCGAGCAATGATCGAGGCGTACGGCCTGACGAAGCGCTACGGCGCCAAGACGGCCGTCTACAACCTGTCCTTCCAGGTACGGCCCGGGACCGTGACCGGTTTTCTGGGCCCGAACGGTTCCGGGAAATCCACGACGATGCGGATGATCCTGGGTCTGGACACCCCCACGGAGGGCACGGTCACGATCGGCGGCCACCGGTTCAGGGGGCTGCCCAACGCCCCGCGCCAGGTCGGTGCCCTGCTGGACGCCAAGGCGGTGCACGGCGGCCGTTCCGCGCGCAACCACCTGCTGTCCCTGGCCCAGCTCTCGGGCATCCCCGCGCGCCGGGTGGACGAGGTGCTGGGCGTGGTCGGACTGCACGAGGTGGCCAAGAAGCGCTCCAAGGGCTTCTCGCTCGGCATGGGCCAGCGGCTCGGCATCGCCGCCGCGCTGCTCGGCGATCCGCAGGTGCTGCTCTTCGACGAGCCCGTCAACGGCCTCGACCCCGAGGGCATCCTGTGGGTGCGCAACCTGATGAAGGGGCTCGCGAGCGAGGGCCGTACCGTCTTCGTCTCCTCGCACCTCATGAGCGAGATGGCGCAGACAGCGGAGCATCTGATCGTGATCGGGCGCGGCCAGCTCATGGCCGACACCTCGGTGAAGGAGTTCATCGCGCAGAACTCCGTGGGCTTCGCGCGCGTACGGACGCCCGACGGCGAGCCCGAACAGCGCGAGAAGCTGACGTCGGCGGTGCACGAGGCCGGTGGCCACGCCCAGCCCGAGGAGGACGGCGCGATCCGCGTGACGGGGCTCGCGCTGCCGCACATCAGCGAGCTGGCGCACGGGGCCGACGTACGGCTGTGGGAGCTGTCGCCGCACCAGGCTTCGCTGGAGGAGGCGTACATGCGGATGACGCAGGGCTCCGTCGACTACCGCTCGACGACCGACCAGCGCGCGGGCTTCCAGCAGCCGATGCCGCCCGGTCCTGTGCAACCGGGGCAGATGCCGCCGGGCCAGCCGCCGTTGCCAGGTCAGCCCTTCCCGGGCCAGATGCCGCCAGGTGCCCAGGCCGCGCCGGGGAACTGGGGCCCGCCGCCCCAGGCAATGCCGCCCCAGGCCGCGCCGCCGCCCCAGCCCGGCCCGTACGGCCACCCCGCACAGCCCGGCCCGCTCGACCCCGAGGACGCCCGATGACGACGCCGCAGCACCACAACCCGGCGCCCGCACCGCAGCAGGCACCGCCGCAGCAGATGCCGCCGCAGCCGCAGCACCAGGCACCCGCACCGCAGCAGATGCCGCCGCAGCAACAGCAGCACCAGCAGGCGCCCGCCCCGTACGGCAAGACCCACCTCGGCCACGCCATCGTCTCGGAGTGGACGAAGATCCGTTCCGTGCGCTCGACGGTGTGGACGCTCGGCGTCATGTTCGTCCTGGTCGTCGGGATCGGGTTCCTCACCGCGCTCGGCCTGAGCGGCTCCGACTTCACGGGGATGCCGCTGCTCTCCGGCGGCCTGTTCGGGCTGATGCTCGGGCAGATCTGCGTCATCACGCTCGGGGTGCTGGTGATCACCTCCGAGTACGGCACCGGCATGATCCGTACGACCCTCACGGCCTCCCCGCAGCGCGGCCGTGTACTCACGGCGAAGGCCGTGGTCTTCTTCGTGCTGGCCTTCGTGATGACGACGGTGGCCTGCACCGTCACCGCGCTGATCAACTCCGTGCTGCTGTCGGGACAGAGCGTCTCCGGCTTCGAGCGCCAGGCCGACGCCATGGGCATCCTCATCGAGAACGGCCAGGTCGTGGCCGACAGCAGCCAGTGGCTGGGCGCGACCGTCGGCGCGGGGCTGTACGTCGCGCTGCTGGGCCTGCTGTCGCTGGCCGTGGGCGCGCTGCTGCGGCACTCGGCCGGGGCCATCACCGCGATGCTGGCCCTGGTCCTGCTGCCGCTGGTGATGGCGATGTTCATGATGGGCGAGGCGCTTCAGGACGTGCGCGAGATCCTGCTGGAATACTCGCCCCTGAACGGGCTGGCGTCCCTCTACCGCATCCCCATGAGCGACGACCAGACCGCGACCGGCTGGCCGCTCCTGGGCGTGCTGGCGATCGCGACGGCCGTCGTGCTGGCCGCGGCGTACGCGCTGCTGGAGAAGCGCGACGTCTGACCGGTCCCAGGTCCGGACTCGGGCCCCCGGTGGTCCCAGGGGTCAGTAGCGAGGGGCCTGACGAGACCGCTGGAGCCGTGCGCTCCGGCGGTCTCGCGCGTTCCAGCACGCCTTGTGCCAGTGCCGTCTGTCGTCTCCGTCGCCCGTCCTGGGCCAGGCCACGACGTGCGGTACCCCCGGCGGGATCTCCTGGTCGCAGCCGGGGCAGCGGTAGTGCTTGGCCGCCGCGCTGCCGCTGATGTGGCGCACGGACCAGTCCTCGCCGCGCCAGTCCTCCGTACGCTCCAGGCCGTACCGCTCCCCCGCCTCGTCGTCGCCGTCCCGCCGTCCGGCGCCGGAGGAGAACTTGGCAGCACCGCCGCGCGGGCGGTTGCGACGCGGGGACACAGGGCACCTCGGAAGGTCGGGGTCGTGGGGGCTGTCGGCGCCGCCTCCGTGAGCCCTCGCGCGGACGCGGACTCCGGGGCCGTACCGCTTCCAGGGTACGCATCCGCACGTCAGACACCCGCGTCAGCGCCCACGACGGGGCCGTTCTGCCACCCCGTCGGACCGCTGCCGCCGGGCCGGACGGCCGGGGCCCCCTTCCGTCCATCTTTCCGTTCATCGGAAAAACCGCTCACCGCACCGTGCCCTTGGCACCTGCCAGACGTTAATGCCTGTAGGGGAGCACTGGGTCGGTCGTTCAAGGAGGGGGAGAGAAATGCGAGTTGGAGCTTTCGTGCTGGCCGCGCAGTTCCCGGGCCAGGGGCAGGGCGAGGCCCTGCACCGCGCGGTGCGGACAACCGAGGCCGCGGAGGCGGCGGGACTGGACGCGGTCTGGCTGGCCGAGCACCACTTCGTGCCGTACGGCGTGTGCCCGTCGGCGACGACGCTCGCCGCGCTGCTGCTGGGGCGCACCCGGCGCATCGGTGTGGGCACCGCCGTCAGCGTGCTGCCGAACCACCATCCGGTCGCGCTCGCCGAGCAGACCGCGCTGCTGCACCTCACCACCGGGGGCCGCTTCACCCTCGGCGTCGGGCGCGGCGGCCCCTGGGTGGATCTGGAGGTCTTCGGGGGCGGGCTCGACGCGTTCGAGCACGGCTTCCCCGAGGCCCTGGACCTGACGCTGCGCTGGCTGCGGGAGCCCCGCGTCGGTGCGGACGGCGAGCGCTACACGTTCCGTGAGGTCGATGTCGTGCCGCGGGCCGACGAGCCGGTCGGGCGCGGCGCTGGAGGGCCGGTCGGCTCGGGTTCCGGCGCCGCCTACGGCGCAGGCACGGGCACGGGCACAGACGCGGAGGACCCCGGCGAGGGCCCGCCCGTCGTCATCGCCTGCACCTCGCCAGGCACGGTCAGGCTCGCCGCTGAGCGCGGCCTGCCCATGCTGCTGGGGATGCACTGCGGCGACGAGGAGAAGGCGGAGATCGTCGCCCTGTGGCGGCGCGAGGCCGAGGCGGCGGGCCACAGCGCGGAGAAGGTCGCCGCCGTCGGCGCGCGGCATGTCTCCGCCGGCGTGGCCCAGGTCGAGGACACCCGCGAGGAGGCCACCGAGACGCTGCTCAAGGCGATGCCCGGCTGGCTCCGCGAAGGGCTCGGCGCACACCGGACCGTGGACGGAAGGCAGCGCGCCATGCGCGATCCCGTCGCCTATACGGAGCTGCTGTGCGGGCTGCATCCCGTCGGCACGCCGAGGCTGTGCGCCGACAGGCTCGCGGCCACGGCTGAACGGACCGGAATCAATCGTTTCGCGCTGCTCGTGGAGGGAAGCGGCGATCTCGCGGCGACGGAGCGCAATGTCGCGCGGCTCGGTGACGACGTGCTTCCCCGGCTCACCTGACCACCGACCGCCGCTCCCCCAGGTTGGGGACGGGGAGCGGCCGGCGTCGACGGGACCGCGTCCCGCGGGGTCCGCGGGGAGGGGTGCGGTCCGTCGGCGTCAGCCGGCGTCGCCCGTCGCGACGGCGCTCAGCAGTCGCGCAGCAGCGGCGACTGGTTGAGGAGCTGTCCGCGGATGGATGTGAAGCGTGCCAGCCTGTCGTCCGCCGAGGCGTCGGTCGGGAAGACCGCGACCCGGTGGCAGTTCTGGAAGGCGAGCCGGACGCCGAAGTGCCGCTCCAGCGCGCCGCGTATCGCGTCGCTGGCCATGGCGCGCAGAAGCTGACCGCGCGCCTGCTCGTCCGGAGGCGGGGTCTGGTTGTCGGCGAACTCGCCTCCGTCCACCTTGAGCTGAGCCACAAGTGAGCTGACCATCTCCCACGCGAACGGCAGGGAGGAGCGGACGCAGTCGACGAAAGCCGCTTCGTCGACCTCGCCTCGTTCGGCCTGCTCAAGTAGGGCCGGTGAGACGTCGAGCGACATGGGTTCTCCTCTCGCGACCCCGTCGGACGGGGTCTTCGGACGGGAACAGAGGACCCCGCCGCGCCGCGTAGTCGCACGACCCCGGACGGCGACGCCCCTGTCAGTTCACGGTAAGGGGCGGAGAGTGACCGCACCATGCGAATGGACATACATCCGGCCACTCCCTCCCGATGCCGCCTGAGCGCAGGGGGCGAATCGCGCGCCGGGGGCCCGGTCCAGTAGCGTGGCCGACCATGCGTCTCGTCATCGCCCGGTGCTCCGTCGACTACGCCGGCAGGCTCACCGCACACCTCCCCTCGGCGCCCCGGCTCATCCTCGTGAAGGCCGACGGCTCGGTCTCCATCCACGCGGACGACCGCGCCTACAAGCCGCTCAACTGGATGTCCCCGCCCTGCACTCTGAAGGAGGGCGACGACTCCAAGTGGACCGTGGAGAACAAGGCGGGCGAGAAGCTCATCATCACCATGGAGGAGGTCCTGCACGACTCCTCGCACGAACTGGGCGTCGATCCAGGGCTCATCAAGGACGGTGTGGAAGCGCACCTCCAGGAGCTGCTGGCCGACCGCATGGAGACCCTGGGCGAGGGCTACACGCTGATCCGCCGCGAGTACCAGACGGCGATCGGCCCGGTGGACATCCTGGGCCGTGACGCGCAGGGCGCCACCGTCGCCGTGGAGATCAAGCGCAGGGGCGAGATCGACGGCGTCGAGCAGCTCACCCGCTACCTCGATCTCCTCAACCGCGATCCGCATCTGGCCCCGGTCAAGGGCGTCTTCGCGGCCCAGGAGATCAAGCCGCAGGCGCGCGTGCTGGCCACGGACCGCGGCATCGACTGCGTCGTCCTCGACTACAACGCGCTGCGCGGCATCGAGGACGACAAGCTCCGCCTCTTCTGATCCGATCCGGCTCCGCCGGCTCTTCCGGTCCCTGTCCCCCGGCTCCCGGCCTTCCCACGGCCGGGAGCCTTCGCGTGTACGGGGGGCGGGGTGCGAGGCGGGGCGGGGCGGGGCGGGGCGGGGCAGGAACGCACGATGTCGTACGAAGTCGTACGGAGCCGTACGTCATCGTGCGGCCCATAAGGGCTCGTTCGCGTGCCTCCGCGTGCGGCGTGCCGCGCAGGGACCGGCCCTCCGGTCCGGGGAGCGGCGCGTCACACCGTCGGCGAACCCGTGCCGCTCGTGCCGCCCGAGGTGCCGGTGGCAGTGCTGCTCGGGGAGGAGCTGCCGGAGGTGCCGCCGTCCGTTGACCCGCCCGTGGTGGTGCCGCCGTCGGTGGTCCCGCCGTCCGTCGTACCGCCGTCGGTGCTGCCGCCGTCTGTCGAGCCACCGTCCGTGCTGCCGCCGCCTGTCGAGCCACCGTCGGTGCCGCCGCCGTCCGTCGAGCCACCGTCCGTGGACCCGCCGTCCGTCGTACCGCCGCTCGTGCCGCCGCCCGAGGAACCGCCCGTCGAGGAGCTGCCGCCGGAACCCGAGCCGCCGCCGGAGCCCCCACCGTCGCCGGAGCCGCCCGTGTCGTCCGAGCCGTCGTCCGAGGAGGACGCGCTGTCGCTCGGCTTCGAGGTTTCGTCGTCCGGCGAGGAGCTGCCCGGGCCGTCGGAGGCGGAGGGGGCGCCGCTGGTCGGTCCCGGCTCCTGGGGCCTGTCGGCCGAGCCCGTTTCGGTGCCGGCGTCTTCGGTACCGGGGCGGTCGGCCGTCAGTTCGTCGTCCTCGTCCTGCTGGGAGGTGGACTGCTCGGGCTTCACCTTGTCGGCGGGCGGGTCCTCGCCGCCGGAGACGCCGGCCAGCGTGACGACGGTGCCCAGCACGGCCGCGAGCAGGGCGCCCGTGCCCGCCGCGACGACGTTCCTCCGGGTGCCGGTCGCCAGGAGGCCGCGCCATCCGGTGCGACGCTTGCCGCCCGTTCCGGTGCCGGTGCCGTGCACGCCCGTCGAAGCGAGCGTCAGCGGCTCGTCGGCGCCCTGGCCGTGCGCGGCGGCCCTGGTGACCAGGGTCTCGACACTGTCGTCGTACGCCCTGACCTCCCCGTACGCCCCGTGCTCCCCGTACGCCCCGTGCTCCCCGTACGCCGCGGCCGGCTCAGCGCCCACGGGGGCGCCCCCGGGCGGCGACGCGGACTCCTCGCCCGCCGCCGCGGGGAAGAAGCCGCCGCTCTGCGCCTGCGAGAGCCCCGACGGGGCCGGATTCCGCCCCTCCGCGAGCCCCTGCGCGAAACCCGTACCGCCCGCGCCGCCCACGCCTCCGGCCAGCCGGTCCGAGACGAGCGCCAGCGCGCGGCGCCCCGCGACCGTGCCCCGCTGGTCCGCGAGGATGCCGCGCAGGCCGATGGAAGCCTCCAGCTCGGCGCGGGCCCGCTCGGGGTTGTCGGCGCAGAGCGCGAGGACGCCCAGTTCGTGGTGGAAATACGCCTCTTCCGCGACTTCACCCACCGTGCGCGCGGCCTCCTGGCCACTGCGCAGCATCCGCTCCCATGTGCTCCAGCGCAGCGCGGCGGCGAGCACGGGCGCCGCCGTGCGGGCCAGCAGCACGGCCGCGCTCGGGTGGCCGCCGCGCCCGGCGCACTGGACGGCGGCGAGCACCGCGTCCGACTCGGCGCCGACGCGTTCGGAGCTGACGGAGGGGTGGCCCGCCCACCAGGCGTAGTGCTGTGCGGCGGCCTGGGCGCGGGTGCTCGCGTCCTCCGCGTACCCGGCGGCCGTCAGTTCGTCCGCCGTGCCGCCCGGCAGCCGGTAGTGCCCTCCTGCCGCCGTGACCAGCCCGGCCGCGGCCAGCTCGGCGACGGCGTGGTCGGCCTGCGGATCGCCGACGAGCGCCGGCAGGTGGGTGTGGTGCGGGAGTTCGCCGTCCAGCGCGACGGCGAAGCGCAGCGCGGAGCGCGCCGCGTCCGAGAGTCCTTCGGCGACGAGCGGCACCAGACCGGTCGCGGGCCCCGCCACTTGCGGCGAGGAAGCACCGTCGCCCGGACCGTCGGCGTCGCGCACCGACCCCGGCAGGGTGATCCGGCGCCGCACCCGCTGCCGCAGCAGCGCGCCCGCCTGGACGAAGCGCAGGGGCAGACCGTCCGTCTCGAACCACAGATCGGCCGCCCAGTCCGCCTCCTCGTCCGTGAGGGGGCGCAGCGCGGCGCGCTCCAGCAGTTCGAGTGCGCCGGTGCGGCTGAGCCCCGTCAGCCGGACCTCCTCGACGTGGGCCTCGGCCGAGGGCGCCGCCACATCGGGGGCGGCGGAGAAGAGGAAGGCGCATTCGGGGGTGACGGCGAGTACCTCGTCCAGGGCCGCCCCGCCGAACTCCAGATCGTCGAGGACGACGACGGCGCCGACCCCCTCCAGCGCCTCCGCGACCTCTTCCCGCGCCGGGCGGTGCAGGGGCGCCTCGTGCACGGTGGCGAACAGCTCGTACAGCACGTCGTCCGGGGTGCGGCGATAGCCGCTGAGGCGCACCACTCCGTCGGGCGCGAGTGCGGCGACGTCCTCGGCGACCACGTCCAGCAGCGTGCTGCGGCCCGCGCCCGAGGGTCCCGTGAGCCGTACGGAGCGGCCTCGCGCGAGCAGTCGCCCCAGCCGCTCGCGCTCCTCCTCGCGGTCCACCACGGGTATGTCGTCGGGCGGCGCTGCCGGGGTGCCGCCGATGGGCGCTGCGGCGCGGCCCTGGTCCGGGCGCTCGTCGACGGTCAGCTTGCGCGGACGTCCGGGAAGTTCGCCGGGCGGGCAGGGCTCGATCTCGCTGCCGTCGACGGGGTTGACGGTCAGCAGATACGGGGCCGCGACGAGTTGCACCGTCCGGGCGAGGCCGCCGCTCCCGCGCTCGCTCTCGTGCCGGCCGCCGTGCGGCTCACCACCGAGCGGCGCACCGCCGTGCGGCTCATCGCCGTGCTGCTCGCTGTCGTGCTGGACCATGGTCAATGCCCCCAGATGCCGTGACGTGGGCGGCACGCGCCAACCCTTCCGCACCGACGAGCAGACACCGCCCCCGGCCCAGTATCGCCGAGCGCCGAGTGCGGTGCCCGCCGCCGGAGGTCACGGCTTTGTGAGGATTTGGGCCTCGGAGACCGGAGAAGCCGAGGCTCCGGCTCCGCCCGGCACCGCTTCGGCGCCCTCGATGGCGAGGATGCGGTGCAGTCTGGTGGCCACCAGCAGGCGCTGCATCTGGGGCGGCACGTCCCGCAGCACGAGCCGTCTGCCGCAGCGCCCGGCGCGGCGGTGTGCGCCCATGATGACTCCCAGGCCGGTGGCGTCCCAGGAATCCAGCTCGGCGAGGTCCAGCACGAGATCGCCCTGACCGGAGTCGACGGCGCCGTGCAGGACCGTACGGGCGTCCGCCGCGCTGCGGACGTCGAGGCGACCCCCGGCGGCCAGCTCGGCGTGGTCGCCCCTGATGTGCATATCCGCTCCCCGGAAGTATGGCTGTGCGCGTGCACCTTTGCGTCTGAATGTCTCACCACAACTGACTGCCGATGAGGCAGCGAAGTTGCCGTCCGTACTCGAACCGATACGGATTTCACCCCTGCGGGCGAGGCCGTACCGGACGTGTCCCCCGTTGTCGCCGGTTTCAGTGCTCGTAGAAGCCCTGTCCGCTCTTACGGCCGATATCGCCCGCGTCGACCATCCGGCGCATCAGCTCCGGCGGCGCGAACTTCTCGTCCTGCGACTCGGTGTAGATGTTCTCCGTGGCGTGCAGCAGGATGTCGACGCCCGTGAGGTCAGCGGTCGCCAGGGGCCCCATCGCGTGGCCGAAGCCGAGGCGGCACGCCGTGTCGATGTCCTCGGCGCTGGCGACGCCCGACTCGTACAGCTTCGCCGCCTCGACGACGAGGGCCGAGATGAGGCGGGTGGTGACGAAGCCCGCGACATCGCGGTTGACGACGACGCAGGTCTTGCCGACCGACTCGGCGAACTCGCGCGCGGCGGCGAGGGTTTCGTCGCTCGTCTTGTGGCCCCGCACGAGTTCGCACAGCGCCATCATCGGCACCGGCGAGAAGAAGTGGGCGCCCACCACGCGCTCGGGGCGGCCGGTCGCCGCCGCGATCTTCGTGATGGGGATGGCGGAGGTGTTGGAGGCGAGGATCGTCTCGTCCTTCACCAGTCCGTCGAGCGCGGCGAAGATCTCCCGCTTGATCTCGATCTTCTCAAACGCCGCTTCCACGACGACGTCCGCGTCCGCCGCGGCGTCGAGGTCCGTCGTCGTGGTGATGCGGGCGAGCGCCGCCTCGGCGTCCTCGGCCGCCAGCTTCCCCTTGCTCACGAACTTCTCGTACGAGGCGCGGATGCCATCCGTACCGCGCGTCAGCGCCTCGCCGGTCACATCGCGGAGTACCACGTCCCAGCCCGCCTGGGCCGAGACCTGTGCGATACCGGAGCCCATGAGTCCGGCTCCGATGACGGCGAGCTTCTTCGCCACGACACCCACCCTGCTTCTGAGTCTGCTGAGACTTCCGACGTTCTCTGAAACTGTTCGCTGCGACGTTCCGTGCGGCATTCCGGCGTTCCGGCGATTCGGCTTTCCCGCGTGCCCGTCGCCGCCGCGCCCGTCCGTCGTACGGCGGCATACGGCTGCGTACGGCGGCACACACCTGCTCGCCGACGGTCCCGCACTGCCTGGACGACCGCTATTGATGCGGACACTAGCGGCTCACAGCGCGTCACGGGGAGCCAAGAGACGCGTGTCACGTCTCACATGGCGGACATCACATCGGGCGGAACCGCGCGCCGAGAGGCCCTGGCACGGGGGCGGGTGACGGTGCCTCAGTCCATGGCGGCGGGGCGTGTCGCGTGCCGGGGCGGCGCGTGCGGACGCGCGCGGCACCGGGTCGCGCGCGGCGCTCCGGATAGGCTCGGAGCATGGTTAACCTCACCCGGATCTACACCCGTACCGGCGACAAGGGCACCACCGCGCTCGGCGACATGAGCCGGACCGCGAAGACCGACGCGCGGATCTCGGCGTACGCGGACGCGAACGAGGCGAACGCGGCCATCGGCGTCGCGCTGGCCCTCGGGAACCTGGACGAGGAGCTGCGGCCCGTGCTGACGCGGGTGCAGAACGACCTCTTCGACGTCGGGGCCGATCTGTCGACGCCGGTCGTCGAGAATCCGGAGTTCCCGCCGCTGCGCGTCGAGCAGAGCTACGTGGACAAGCTGGAGGCGGACTGCGACCTCTTCAACGAGAGGCTGGAGAAGCTGCGCAGCTTCATCCTCCCGGGCGGGACGCCGGGCGCCGCGCTGCTGCACCAGGCGTGCACGGTCGTACGCCGCGCCGAGCGCTCCACGTGGGCGGCCATGGAGGAGCACGGCGAGACCATGAACCCGCTCACGGCCACCTATCTGAACCGGCTCTCGGACCTGCTGTTCATCCTCGCGCGCACGGCGAACGTGGCCGAGGGCGACGTGCTGTGGGTGCCCGGCGGCGAGCGCTGAGGCGACGGGCCCCACGGGGCCCGCGTCCCACGCGATCTCCCTCCCCACACCCCGCCCCACATTCGCGGGCAGACCGCGATCCGTGACCAGGCATGCCGCGCCCGAATAGCGGGCAATCGCGGGCACTTGGTTTGGGCCAAGTCACACCGAGCATGCGTTGGGCGCCAACTACCCCCCGATACACAGGAGTTGGAGTCCCATGAACGGCAGCACCATGCCCGGAGCCCCCCGCAGAGCACCGCGAGGCACCGTCCGAAGCCCCCGCAGCCGCCGCAGCAGGGCCAGGACCCGCACCGTTCTCGGCACCGCGAGCGCGGCGGTGGCCCTGCTCGCGGGCGCCATGACCGTGCCCTCCGCACAGGCCGCTGAGCCCGAGGGGAGCACGGACACCACGGCGCCGCGGCACTGCGCGCTGGACACGCGGACCGGTACGGAGAAGTGCTTCAGCACCTTCACCGAGGCGGTCGAGACGGCCTCGGGCGGGCGCATCGACGACGCGCCCGCCTCCGCCCGTAAGGCGGCGAAGGACAGCGGCTTCCAGGCCGAGGCCAAGAGCCTGGGCGCGAACCGTACGGCCGCGGCCGAGGGCGACATCATCCAGGGGACGTTCTTCGACGATTCCCAGTTCGGCGGCGACTCGCTCACCGTCTACGGAGAGGCGCTCTGCGAGAAGGACGGCTGGGTCGACTTCCAGCACGACCTCGAAGACGGGTGGAAGAACCGCATCTCGTCCGTGCAGCCGTGGGGCGACTGCTGGATCTGGCTCTACCCGGAGCCGAACCTCGGCGGCGACAGGGACGGCCCGTTCAAGGAGAACACCGGCGACATCGGCTCCCTCATGAACGACCGCACCCAGTCCATCGGGTTCAGCTGACGTCCCACCGCACACGCACGCCCCTCAGCGCCACTCCCCACCCCCCACAACACTCCCCCCACACAGCTGATGGAGAGATCATGAACCGTCGCATACGGCTCTCGGTTCTTTTCGCCGCGCTCGTGACAGCGGGCTCGACGGCCCTCGCGCCGACCGTCGCACAGGCCGAGGAGCAGCCCACCACCCGCGAACTGCTCGACAAGTGCGACAACGGCACCGACTCGTGCGTCTTCCACCCCGACGGGGCCCCGCAGGACTCCATGGGCGAGGCGCACCAGGTCGGCGACGCCGCCTACAACTGCACCTCCGACCTCCAGCGCTCGACCGTCGGCTGGTCGGACACGACCGGCGAGTCCAACAGTGTCGGCGTCTCGCTGAGCGCCGAGTACGGCTTCGCCGAGGTCTTCAAGGTCAGCATCGAGACCAACTACAACCACACGTGGGAGAGCTCGCACACCGAGAGCGCCCAGACGAACATCGACGTACGGCCCGGCGAGATGGGCTGGGTGACGCGCGAGGCCCAGATGCAGCGCGTGACCGGCACCTATGAGCTGCACTTCCCTGACCGCTTCTACGGGCACTACATCTGGTACGTGCCCTTCGACGCGACGGGCCCCAAGCCCGACGCGCCCAGCACGAAGACGCAGCACACGCGCCCGATGACGGACCAGGAGAAGTCGGAGCACTGCGGCTGAGGTCCCGCCACCGCGCAGGCTCCGCCGCCGCACGCGGCCGGTCACGCGGGCACCCGTCCCCCGCTCAGGGTGCCCGCTTCCCCCCGGGCCGGCCGCGCCCGCGCCCGGCCCCGTGCGCTCCACCGTCGCGCACGGGGCTGGGCTCCGCCTTCGGCGTGCGGGCGTGCGGGTACGGGCCCGGCTCAGCGGCGCACCGGCTCGGTCCGCTCCGGGTTCTTCGGGTCCCCCAGGTGCTCCGGGTGCTCCGGGTGCTCCGGGCCCAGGGAGTGCTTGGGGCGCTTCGGCCAGACCGTGTAGCTCAGGGCGATGATCACGCTGATCACGGTCACGAAGCCCATGCGGCCCTGCCAGTTGCGCAGCGACTCGGTCTGGCCCGGGTCGCCCACGTACCAGATCGCCAGCTGGAGCAGCGCCGCCGCGATGGCCGCACCCCCGACCGCGCGGCCCGCCATCTTCCACTCGTGCAGCGCCCGCGCCATCCCGTAGCGCGGCGGCTTGGCCGGGCGCGGGCCACCGGCGAAGCGGTGCGCGAAGTGGCCGTCGGCCCACTTGACCATGTAGTGGCCGTGGGTGGCGGTGAAGCCGATGTAGACGGCGGCCAGGCCGTGCTTCCAGTCCGGCTCCCCGCCGTTGCGCAGGTCGATCACGGTCACGGCCAGCAGCACCAGCTCCAGCAGCGGCTCGCACAGCAGCACGGCCGCGCCCGCGCGGGGCATCCGGGCCAGGTAGCGCAGCGCGAGGCCACCGGCCAGCAGCACCCAGAAGGCGACCTCGCAGGCGACGATCAGCGTGACGATCACGGTGGGTCCCTCCTTCTCGGATCGGCCTCCAGCGTCTCCCGTCGCACCCGCCCGGCACGTCCTCACCGGCGCCGATTCCCCGGCCCTCGCACTGCATCCTTCGATGTAGTGCGCGGCGGTCCTTCCGTACCGTGTGGCGACGTCGAGGCGGCGGCCCGCGTGCTGTGATGGACCCATGCCGCTCGCCCGCCTCCGGCCCCACCGCCACGACGCGCTCATCGCGCTCGCGGGGTTCGCGGGCGGCCTGGCCCTGTGGCTCCTCGGCCTCTACAGCAACCAGGAGACGGGGCGCGCGCACGGCGCGCTGGTGCTCGTCCCGCTCGGCGCGATGTGCCTGGCCGTGCTGGGGCGCAGGACGGCGCAGCCCTGGGCGCTGCTGCTCGGGGTGGCGGCGATGGCGGGCGACGCGGTCACGGGCTCGCTGCTGGCGACGGCGGTGCTGTTCACGGACGTCGTGTACGCGGCGGTGCTGTACGGGCGGCCCTCGCTCGCGCGCGTCGTGGTGCCCGCGAGCGTGCTGGTCACCGTAGCCGTCACGCTGGGCACGCTGGCCGCCTTCCGCAGGCCGGAGGCGCTGCTGCTCGGAATCGTCTGCGGCCTGGTCACCATCGGGCCGGCCTGTACGGGCGCGATCATCCGGGACCACCGCAACGCCGCGGCGGCCGAGCGCCTGCGGGCCGAACAGACCGCGCTGCTGGCCGAGATGGACCGCACGCAGGCGGTCGTGGCGGAGCGCGCCCGGATGGCGCGCGAGCTGCACGACGTCGTCGCCAACCATCTGTCGGCCATCGCCATCCACTCCACGGCCGCGCTCTCCCAGGAGCGCGAGGACCCCGCGCTCACGCGTGACGCGCTCGGCGTGATCCGCGAGAACAGCGTGCGAGGGCTGGCCGAGATGCGTCGCCTCATCGGGCTGCTGCGCGACGCGGGCGCGGATTCCGGTCCCGCCGTCTCGCCCACGCTCGACGGGCTCGACGCGCTGCTCGACCGCGCCCGCGACACGGCCGACGAGGGCTTCCGCTTCACCCTGCGCGACGAGCGCGGGCCGGGGCCGCTGCCCGCGCCCGTGGGTCTCGCGGCGTACCGCGTGGCGCAGGAGGCCGTGACGAACGCGCTCAAGCACGCCTCGCCAGGCCCTGTGACCGTGCGGCTCGACCACGAGCCGCCGGGGCCCCTGACCGTCGAGGTCACCAGCCCGTTCGACGGCCGGGGCGGCCCAGGGCCCCGGGCCCCCGGCTCGGGCGCGGGGCTGATCGGGATGCGGGAGCGGGTGGAGCTGCTGGGCGGCACGCTGGCGGCGGGGCCGGAACCGGGGAACGGGCGCGGGCCAGGGGACGACGGTGCGGGCGGTGCGAAGGTGTGGACCGTACGGGCGGTGCTGCCCGTGGAGGGGCGGGAAGGGTGAACGGCATGGCGTCCGCGAGGGAGTCCGGGACTGGCGCACCGCGGGTACGGGTGCTCGTCGCCGAGGACCAGGGCGCCGTGCGCGCGGGACTCGTGCTGATCCTGCGCGGCGCGGCGGGCATCGAGGTCGTCGGCGAGGCGGCCGATGGCGAGGAAGCGGTGCGGCTGGCCCGCGAACTGCGCCCCGACCTCGTGCTGATGGACATCCAGATGCCCCGGCTCGACGGCGTCTCGGCCACTCGCGCGGTGACTGCCGAGGGGCTCGCGGACGTGCTGGTGCTGACCACGTTCGACCTCGACGAGTACGTCTTCGGGGCGCTGCGCGCCGGGGCCGCCGGGTTCCTGCTCAAGGACAGCGAGGCGGCAACGGTGGTCGAGGCCGTGCGGACGGTGGCGCGCGGCGAGGGCATGATCGCCCCGGCCGTGACCCGTCGGCTGATCGCGGAGTTCGCGCGCCCCGGAGGGGCCCGTTCCGGCATGCGGCCTCCGCCCGGATTCGACGAGCTGACCCGGCGGGAGCGGGAGGTGCTGGGCGCGCTGGGCGCCGGGATGCCGAACGCGGAGATCGCGGAGCGCCTGGACATGGCGGAGGCGACGGTGAAGACCCACGTCAGCAGGCTGCTGGCGAAGCTTGAGCTGCGCAGCCGCACCCAGGCGGCCGTGCTGGCCCAGGAACTGGGCGTACCCGGCCCGCCGGAACCCGGTCCGCAGGGCGGTTCTCCGTCGGCGCGTGAGCGGTGAGTATCGGCCGCATCGCACTCCGATAGGTCCAGACCTATTGACCAGTGGTACAGACCACCATACTCTCCGGCTCACTGCGATGAGCGTGGCCCCACACGTGCTCAAGGCGGCGCAGGTCCATGTCCCGACCCCCACGGGCCCCCATCCCGGCCCGGCGGACCTAGCTCTGAGGAGCACCCTTGAGATCTGGAACCGCACCACGCACACGACTGACAGAGAGACTCAGACGGTCAGCGGCGAGACGATCGGAGAGACTCGGGCGGATAAGGCGGCGGGCGGCCGTCTTCGCCGTCACCCTCGCGCTCCCCCTCGGCGCCCTCGTCGGCACCGCGTCCCCCGCGCAGGCCGCCGAGTCCGCCACGGCCACGTACACCAAGGGCTCCGACTGGGGCACCGGCTTCGAGGGCAAGTGGACGGTGAAGAACACCGGCACCACCACCCTCTCCGCCTGGACCGTCGAGTGGGACTTCCCCTCCGGGACCAAGGTGACCTCGGCCTGGGACGCCACCGTCTCCAACAGCGGCGACCACTGGACCGCCAAGAACGTGGGCTGGAACGGCACCCTCGCGCCCGGCGCCTCCGTCTCCTTCGGCTTCAACGGCAGCGGCTCGGGCAGCCCCGCCAACTGCAAGCTCAACGGCGGCTCTTGCGACGGCGGCACCAACCCGGGCGACGCACCCCCGTCGGCCCCCGGCACCCCCGCGGCCTCCGACATCACCAACACCTCCGTGAAGCTCAGCTGGAGCGCGGCCACCGACGACAAGGGCGTCAAGAACTACGACGTCCTGCGCGACGGCACGAAGGTCACCACGGTCACCGGCACCTCGTACACCGACACCGGGCTGACCGCGGGCACCGACTACTCGTACACCGTCAAGGCCCGCGACACCGCCGACCAGACCGGCCCCTCCAGCGGCGTGCGCCAGGTCCGCACGACGGGCGGCAACCCGGACCCGCCGGGCGGTGACACGGTCAAGCTGGGCTACTTCACCAACTGGGGCGTCTACGGGCGCAACTACCACGTGAAGAACCTGGACACCTCCGGCTCGGCCTCCAAGATCACCCACATCAACTACGCCTTCGGCAACGTCCAGGGCGGCAAGTGCACCATCGGCGACGCCTACGCCGACTACGACAAGGCGTACACCGCCGACCAGAGCGTCGACGGCAAGGCCGACACCTGGGACCAGCCGCTGCGCGGCAACTTCAACCAGCTCCGCAAGCTCAAGGCCAAGTACCCGAACATCAAGGTGCTGTGGTCCTTCGGCGGCTGGACCTGGTCCGGCGGCTTCACCGAAGCCGTCAAGAACCCGGCCGCCTTCGCCGAGTCCTGCTACAACCTCGTCGAGGACCCACGCTGGGCCGACGTCTTCGACGGCATCGACCTGGACTGGGAGTACCCCAACGCCTGCGGCCTGACCTGCGACTCGTCCGGCCCGAACGCCTTCACCGCGATGATGAAGGCCATGCGCGACAAGTTCGGCAGCAAGAACCTGGTCACCGCCGCCATCACGGCCGACGGCTCCGACGGCGGCAAGATCGACAAGACGGACTACGCGGGCGCCTCGCAGTACGCCGACTGGTACAACGTCATGACCTACGACTTCTTCGGCGCCTGGGACGCGAAGGGCCCCACAGCCCCGCACTCCCCGTTGAAGTCGTACGACGGCATCCCCCAACAGGGCTTCAACACCGACGCCGCACTCTCCAAGCTCAAGGCCAAGGGCGTCGCCGCGAAGAAGCTGCTGCTCGGGATCGGCTTCTACGGGCGCGGCTGGACCGGCGTCACCCAGTCGGCACCGGGCGGCACCGCCACGGGCGCGGCACCCGGCACCTATGAGGCGGGCATCGAGGACTACAAGGTCCTCAAGTCCAAGTGCCCCGCCAACGGCACGGTCGCGGGCACCGCGTACGCGCACTGCGGCAACGAGTGGTGGAGCTACGACACTCCCGCGACCATCGGCGGCAAGATGTCCTACGCCAAGCAGCAGGGCCTGGGCGGCGCCTTCTTCTGGGAGTTCAGCGGCGACACGTCGAACGGCGAGCTGGTGAGCGCCATCGACAGCGGTCTGAAGTAACCGCCACCTCCAGATGAACCACCCCGTCCCGTGAACAGCCGGGGAGACGGCTCCGCCTGCCGTCTCCCCGGCGCCATGCTGTCCCGGCCACCCCCGCCGCAGGCGCACTTGTCCGTGTACGGAGAATTGACTTCGCGACGGCACACGGACGCCGCGCTACGAGCGAAGGGGAGGCGGCAGCCGTGGGTGGCGTGGTCACAGGGTTCGCGGTCATCGCGAGCATCATCGGCACCGGGTACGTTCTCGGACGCTACGACCTGCTGGGACCCGGCGGCAGAGAGGTCCTCACCAAGCTCGCCTTCCATGTGGCGTCCCCGGCACTGCTCTTCCACACCCTCGCGGGCGCCGACCTCTCGGTGCTGGTCTCCGCTCCCCTGCTCATCACGGCACTGAGCACCTTCGCCGTCGCCGGGGTCTACGCGGCGGTCGGCGCCGTGCGCCGCTGGCCCCTGGGCCACACCACGATCGGCGCGCTCTGCGCGAGCTACGTCAACGCGGGGAACCTCGGCATCCCCGTCGCCGCCTACGTCCTGGGCGACGCGTCACTCGTCGCGCCCGTGCTGCTCTTCCAGCAGCTCATCGTGACCCCCGTCGCGCTGGCCGTGCTCGACGTCAGCTCCCCGTCCGAGCGCAGGAGCGTGCTGAGCCGGATCACCAGCCCGTTCCGCAACCCCGTGGTCATCGGCTCGCTGTCGGGCGTCGCGGTGGCCGCCTCGGGGCTGACCGTGCCGGGGCCCGTCATGGAGCCGTTCCATCTGGTGGGTGCGATGTCCGTGCCCGCCGTGCTGCTGGCGTTCGGCATATCGCTGCGCGGCAGCCCCCTCCCGGCGCGCGGCGCGGACCGGGGGCCCGTGCTGCTGTCGGTGGCGCTGAAGTCCTTCGGACAGCCCGTCGTCGCGTGGGCGCTGGGCTCGGCCGTCTTCGGGCTGACGGGCATCGCCCTGTTCACGGTGGTGGTGACCTCGGCGCTGCCCTCGGCGCAGAACCTGTTCACCTACGCTTCGCGCTACGGGGTGGGCACGCGGCTGGCCCGCGAGTCGATACTGCTCTCGACGCTGCTGGCGGTGCCCACGCTGCTCACCGTCGCGGCGCTGCTGGGCTGACCCCCACGTGCGCGGGCGCCCGGAATCTCAGGCCACGTTCACGCGCTGCCCCGGAGGCGCCGCCTCCAGCCACGCCAGGAAGCCGGTGAGCGCGTCCTCGCTCATCGCCAGCTCCACCCGCGTGCCCCGCAGGGAACAGGCGAGGATCAGCGCGTCGGACAGCAGCGCCAGCTCCTCCTCGCCCTGGGGATGGCGGCGCTCCAGCACCTCGATGCCGTCGCGCTCCAGCATGCGGCGCGGTCTCGGCGCGTACGAGAACACCCGGAACCACTCGATACGGTCGCCGTTGTAGCGGGCGACTCCGTAGGCCCAGCCCTTGCCCTTGGGCTCGGCCCCGCCCTCCTCGGGCGACGCGGGCGCCTCCCAGCGCAGGTTGCAGTCGAAGGTGCCGCCGGACCGCTGGATCAGCCGGCGCCGCACTCCGAAGGCGAACAGCCCCACCAGCGCCAGCAGGAGGACCGCGCCGCACAGCAGCAGAGCGAGGACCATCTTCACCGACCTCCTCGCTGTCTCTCGTCACGTGCGTACCGTACGTACCGCGCGTTCCACGGGCCAAGAAGATCTTGTGGATCTCCCACCCGCGCCTGTATGGGTTCAGCCGCGGGCTGCTCCGGAGGTCGTCTCCGGAGCAGCCCGCGGCTGAGCCTGTCTCTCGTCGGTGGCCGCCTCAGCGGACCGCCACCGCTCGCAGCCGGACGTCGGCACGCCGCTCGGCGGATGCGTCCGTCTCGGACTTCGCCTGCTCACGTGCCCGCTCGGCACGCTCGACGTCGATCTCGTCGGCCAGCTCCGCCACCTCGGCGACCAGCGACAGCTTGTCGTCGGCGAAGGAGATGAAACCGCCGTGCACGGCGGCGACGACCGTGCCCTCGCCGCTCTCGCCCGTCGTGCGGATGGTGACCGGACCCGATTCCAGCACACCGAGCAGCGGCTGGTGGCCGGGCATGACGCCGATATCACCCGACGAGGTGCGCGCGACGACCAGGCTGGCCTCGCCGGACCAGACCTTACGGTCGGCGGCGACCAACTCGACGTGCAGCTCAGCCACAGTGGCTCCTCAGACTGGGATGTGGAAAGGATAAGGGGTGCGGGGCGGGGGCGGGCCAGTGGACCCGCCCCCGCGACGAGCACGCGTCAGGAGACGCCGAGCTCCTTGGCCTTGGCCTTGAGGTCCTCCAGGCCACCGCACATGAAGAACGCCTGCTCCGGGTAGTGGTCGAAGTCACCGTCGGCGATCGCGTTGAACGCGGCGATGGACTCGTCCAGCGGAACGTCCGATCCGTCCAGGCCCGTGAACTGCTTGGCGGCGTGGGTGTTCTGCGACAGGAAGCGCTCGATCCGGCGGGCGCGGCTGACGGTGAGCTTGTCCTCTTCGCTCAGCTCGTCGATGCCCAGGATGGAGATGATGTCCTGGAGGTCCTTGTACTTCTGAAGGATCGTCTTGACGCGCGAGGCGCAGTCGTAGTGGTCCTGCGAGATGTAGCGCGGGTCCAGGATGCGGGACGTCGAGTCCAGCGGGTCGACCGCCGGGTAGATGCCCTTCTCCGAGATCGGCCGGGACAGCGTGGTGGTCGCGTCGAGGTGCGCGAACACGTTCGCCGGGGCCGGGTCGGTGAGGTCGTCAGCGGGCACGTAGATCGCCTGCATCGAGGTGATCGAGTGACCACGGGTCGAGGTGATGCGCTCCTGGAGCACACCCATCTCGTCCGCGAGGTTCGGCTGGTAGCCCACAGCGGAGGGCATCCGGCCGAGCAGCGTGGAGACCTCGGAACCGGCCTGGGTGAACCGGAAGATGTTGTCGATGAAGAACAGCACGTCCTGGTTCTGCACATCGCGGAAGTACTCCGCCATGGTCAGACCGGCCAGCGCGACCCGGAGACGGGTGCCCGGGGGCTCGTCCATCTGGCCGAAGACCAGCGCGGTCTGCGGGAGGACGCCGGACTCGGCCATCTCCTCGATGAGGTCGTTGCCCTCACGCGTACGCTCGCCCACACCCGCGAAGACGGAAACGCCCTCGTGCAGCTTCGCCACACGCATGATCATTTCCTGGATGAGGACGGTCTTGCCGACGCCCGCGCCGCCGAACAGACCGATCTTGCCGCCCTTGACGTACGGGGTCAGCAGGTCGACGACCTTCAGCCCTGTCTCGAACATCTCGGTCTTGGACTCGAGCTGGTCGAAGGCCGGGGCCTTGCGATGGATCGGCCAGCGCTCGGTGACCTCGGACTCGGCCTCGGGCTCGTTCAGGATGCGGCCCAGGGTGTTGAACACCCGGCCCTTGGTCACGTCGCCGACGGGCACCGTGATGCCGTCGCCGGTGTCGGTGACCGCGGCCTGACGGACCAGGCCGTCGGTGGGCTCCATCGCGATGGCGCGCACGACACCCTCGCCGAGGTGCTGCGCGACCTCCAGCGTCAGGGTCTTCCGCTTGCCGTCCTCGGCCGGGTCGGTGATCTCGACCGTCAGCGCGTTGTAGATCTCCGGCATCGCGTCGACGGGGAACTCCACGTCGACGACCGGGCCGATGACCCGCGCGACGCGGCCCGCCGCTGCGACCTCCCGGGGGGCCGTCTCAACAGAGGTAGTCATTATTGTCAGTCACTCCCCGAAGAAGCGTCAGCCAGCGCACTGGCGCCACCGACGATCTCGCTGATTTCCTGGGTGATTTCGGCCTGGCGGGCCGCGTTGGCGAGTCGCGTGAGCGACTTGATGAGCTCTTCGGCGTTGTCGGTCGCCGACTTCATCGCACGGCGCGTGGCGGCGTGCTTGGAAGCCGCCGACTGAAGCAGCGCGTTGTAGATACGGCTCTCGACGTACCGGGGCAGCAGGGCGTCGAGGACGTCCTCGGCCGACGGCTCGAAGTCGAACAGCGGGCGGATCTCGGGGCCCTTCTTGGGGGCACCCTCGACACCTTCGGCCGACTCCTCCGCGCCCTTCTCGAGGGTGAGCGGCAGCAGCCGGTTCGCGACCGGCGTCTGCGTCATCATCGAGACGAACTCGGTGTAGACGACGTGCAGCTCGTCCACGCCGCCCTCGTCCGCCGTGTCGGCCGTGATCGCGTCGATCAGCGGCTCGGCGACGGCCTTGGCATCGGCGTAGGTCGGGCTGTCCGTGAAGCCCGTCCAGGACTGCTCGACGGCGCGGTCACGGAAGCCGTAGTACGCGACACCCCTGGCACCGACGACGTAGTTGACGACGGTCTTGCCCTCGCCGGTCAGCCGCTCACTGAGCTGCTCGGCCGCCTTGATGGCGTTGGAGTTGTAGCCGCCCGCGAGCCCGCGGTCGCTCGTGATGAGCAGCACCGCGGCACGGGTGGGGTGCTCCGCCTCCGTGGTCAGGGGGTGGTCCGTCTTGGAGCCCTGCGCGACGGCGGTCACCGCGCGGGTCAGCTCCGTCGCGTACGGCTCGGAGGCCGCCACCCTGCGCTGCGCCTTGACGATGCGCGAGGCAGCGATCATCTCCATCGCCCTGGTGATCTTCTTGGTCGCGGAGACGGACTTGATCCGCCTCTTGTAGACCCTCATCTGGGCGCCCATGGATCAGTCCTCGCCCAGGAGCTTGCCGTCCGAGGTCTCGAACTGCTTCTTGAACTTGTCGACCGCGTCACCCAGGGTCTGGACCGTGTCGTCGGACATCTTGCCGCCCTCGACGATGCTGGTCATCAGCCCCTTGTTCTCGCGGTGCATGTAGTCCAGCAGCTCGCGCTCGAAGCGGCGGATGTCCTCGACGGGGACGTCGTCCATCTTGCCCTTGGTGCCCGACCACACGGAGACGACCTGGTCCTCGGTGGCGAACGGGGCGTACTGCGACTGCTTCAGCAGCTCGGTCATCCGCTTGCCGCGCTCCAGGGCCTTCTTGGAGGCGTCGTCCAGGTCGGACCCGAAGGCGGCGAACGCCTCCAGCTCACGGAACTGGGCGAGGTCCACACGGAGCGACCCTGTGATCTGGCGGATGGCCTTGTGCTGGGCCGAACCACCGACACGGGAGACCGAGATACCGACGTTCAGCGCCGGGCGCTGGCCCGCGTTGAACAGGTCGGACTCCAGGAAGCACTGGCCGTCGGTGATGGAGATGACGTTGGTCGGAATGAACGCCGACACGTCGTTCGCCTTGGTCTCGACGATCGGCAGACCCGTCATCGAGCCCTTGCCCATGTCGTCGGAGAGCTTCGCGCAGCGCTCCAGCAGCCGGGAGTGCAGGTAGAAGACGTCACCCGGGTAGGCCTCACGGCCCGGCGGGCGGCGCAGCAGCAGGGACACAGCGCGGTAGGCGTCGGCCTGCTTGGACAGGTCGTCGAAGACGATCAGGACGTGCTTGCCCTGGTACATCCAGTGCTGCCCGATCGCGCTGCCGGTGTACGGCGCGATGTACTTGAAGCCCGCCGGGTCGGACGCGGGCGCCGCGACGATCGTCGTGTACTCCAGCGCACCGGCCTCCTCCAGCGCACCGCGCACGGACGCGATGGTGGAGCCCTTCTGGCCGACGGCGACGTAGATGCAGCGGACCTGCTTCTCCGGGTCGCCCGAGCGCCAGTTGTCGCGCTGGTTGATGATCGTGTCGACGGCCAGGGCTGTCTTGCCGGTCTGGCGGTCGCCGATGATGAGCTGACGCTGGCCGCGGCCGATGGGCGTCATGGTGTCGACGGCCTTGTAGCCCGTCTCCATCGGCTCGTGCACGGACTTGCGGTCCATGACCGTCGGCGCCTGGAGTTCGAGGGCGCGGCGGCCCTCGGCCTCGATGTCACCGAGGCCGTCCACCGGGTTGCCCAGCGGGTCCACGACGCGGCCGAGGTAGCCCTCGCCCACCGGAGCCGACAGGACCTCACCGGTGCGGTGCACCTGCTGGCCCTCTTCGATGCCGCTGAACTCGCCGAGGACGACGGCACCGATCTCGCGCTCCTCAAGGTTGAGGGCGAGGCCGAGGGTGCCGTCCTCGAACTTCAGCAGCTCGTTCGCCATGGCCGAGGGGAGGCCCTCGACCTTCGCGATGCCGTCGCCGGCAACGCTGACCGTCCCGACCTCTTCGCGCGAGGCCGCGTCCGGCTCGTACGACTGGACAAAGTTCTCCAGCGCGTCCCGGATCTCATCCGGCCGGATCGTGAGCTCCGCCATCTGGGTTCCCTGCTCTCCTTGTTGGGCCCGAAAGTGTCTCTGGGGGGGCGCCCCCCAGTGGGTGGTGTCGGCCCAACTCGGGCCGCTACGTGATGCTGTTGAGTTGGTGTGCTTCAGCCGGCCATGCGGCGCTGCGCGTCGTCGAGCCGGTCCGCGACCGAGCCGTTGATGACGTCGTCCCCGATGCGCACCGTGATCCCGCCGAGGACCGTGGGGTCCACGTCCAGGTTCAGGTGCACCTGACGCCCGTACATCCTGGCCAGCACAGCGCCGAGGCGCTGCTTCTGCTGGTCGCTGAGCGGAACCGCCGAGGTCACGATCGCGACCGAGCGGCTGCGACGCTCCGCTGCGAGCTTGGAGAGGGCTTCGAGCCCTCCCTCCAGGCTACGTCCACGTGCCTGGCTCACAAGGCGCGTCACCAGACGCTCCGTGACCGGCTTGGCCCGGCCGCCCAGCAGCGTGTGCAGAAGCTGCGTCTTGGCGGCGGGCCCCGCCTTGTTGCTCGACAGCGCCGAGCGCAGCTCGGGGGACGCGGAGACGGTCCGGGAGAACCGGAACAACTCGTCCTCGACGTCGTCCAGCGAACCGTCGCGCTCGGCCGCGACGAGGTCGGCGGAGTCCGCCAGCTCCTCGACGGCGTCGACCAGGTCGCGCGGGGACGACCAGCGCAGCCGCACCAGTCCGGAGACCAGGTCGACGGTCTCGCCGCCGACCTGACCGCCGAGGACGCGCCCGGCCAGCTCGGCCTTCGCCTCACCGGCGCGCGACGGGTCGGTCAGGACCCGGCGCAGCGACACCTCGCGGTCGAGCAGCGCGGTAACGGCGGACAGCTCGTCGGCGAGCTGGGCGGCGTCGACCGAGGTGTTGTCGGTCAGCGCCGTCAGGCTCCCGCGTGCTGTGGCCAGTGCCTCGCGGCTCGCGCCGTTCATCGTGTGGCCTCGGCCTTCGTGCTTCCCTCTTCGAGTTCGTCGAGGAAACGGTCGATCGTGCGGCTCTGGCGGGCGTGGTCCTCAAGGGACTCGCCGACCAGCTTGCCGGCCAGGTCGGTGGCGAGCTTGCCCACGTCCTGGCGCAGGGCCTGCGCCGCCTGCTTGCGGTCGGCCTCGATCTGGGCGTGACCGGCGGCGATGATCTCCTCACGCTGCCGCTGGCCTTCCGCGCGCATCTCGGCGATGAGCGCGGCGCCCTGCTCCTGGGCCTCGGCGCGCAGCCGCGCGGCCTCGTGCCGGGCCTCGGCGAGCTGGTCCTTGTACTGCTTGAGTACCTCGGCCGCTTCCTGCTGAGCCTCTTCGGCCTTCTCGATGCCGCCCTCGATGGCTTCACGGCGCTCGTCCAGAACCTTGTTGATGTTCGGGAGGAGCTTCTTCCAGAGGAAGAAGAAGACGATGGCGAAGGCGAGCAGGCCGATGACGAGCTCTGGGATCGGCGGGACGAGAGGATTCTGCTCCTCCTCGGCCGCCATCTGTACCAGGGCGATCACATCAGTGCCTTTCGTCGGAAAAGGTCAGTCGGTTCCGCTGGATCAGGCACCGCTGGGGTAGACGAAGCCCATGACCAGGCCGATGAGGGCGAGCGCCTCACAGAGGGCGAAGCCGAGGATCTGGTTCTGGCGGATGAGGCCGGCGGCCTCGGGCTGACGGGCGAGAGCCTGGGTGCCGTTACCGAAGACGATGCCGACGCCGATGCCGGGGCCGATGGCGGCCAGGCCGTAGCCGATGGCGGCGAGGTTGCCCTGGATGTTGACGGCGGCGAGGTTCTGGAGAGCAGCAGACATGCTCGTTACTTCCTTCTCGTTCACGGACCGGTGGGGGTTGGCCACCGGACGACTGGTCGGGTGTGGAGAGACGACGGTCGCGATCAGTGGTGCTCTGCGAGCGCGCCCTGGACGTAGTTGGTGGCCAGCAGGACGAAGACGTACGCCTGGATCGCCTGGATGAACAGCTCGAACGCCACCATGACGACCGTCATGACGAAGGAGACGCTGGCGTAGACGATGCCGAGGCCGTTGAGCAGGTACCAGCTCGCGAGCGTGAACAGCAGCAGCAGCGTGTGTCCGGCGAACATGTTGGCGAAGAGCCGCACCGCGTGCGTGAAGGGCCGCACGATCAGGTTCTGGAAGAGCTCCAGCACCATGATCAGCGGGAGCACCGGGCCGAGCGACTTGTCGTAGCCGGAGAGGTTCTTCCAGCCGCCGACGAAACCGTGCTTCTTGAACGTCAGGCTGATCCACAGCACGTACACGATCAGCGCGAGGGCCGCCGGGTACGAGATGATCGAGGTGACGGGGAACTGGGCGAGCGGAACGACCGCCCAGAGGTTCATGATCCAGACGAAGAAGAACAGCGAGACCATGAGCGGGACGTACTTCTCGCCCTCGCGCTTGCCCAGCGCCTCGTAGACGATCCCTCGGCGGACGAAGTCGTAGCCGGCCTCGCCGATCATCTGGACCTTGCCAGGCACCAGCTTCGGCTTGGCGAACGCGGCCCAGAAGAACCAGACGATCACCACCGTGCCCACGAGCGCCAGCAGCATCGTCTTGTTGAACTCGATGCCGCCGACGGTCGCCATCGGCTTGAACATGAACGAGTGGAGCCCCGGGGCGGGGAAGCCGCAACCGCTGAAGATGTGGCAATCGGCCTCGAAGGCGAGCATCTGGTCAGCACTCACCGCGGGCTCCTTCTGCATGGCGCATGGATACGGCTACCTCAATGTGTCGGCGCGGCACGGGGCCACGGAGCGGCACTGGACTGGTCGTACGAATGTGGGGGCGGCGAAGGGCGGCTGAGCGGGGAAGCGTGTTCCGTCCCGTGGAACGCGCGTCGCCCGAAGCACACGCCTGCTGCGCCGCAGTTGGAACCGGACCATAGCAGTTGCTCGAACGCGCCTTTATCCCGGCCCTACGCGTTCTGGGTGTCACGAACCGGCCCCGGTGGCGGCGGCCTTCTTCTCGCCCTTCGCACCGCCCGCGGAAGGTTCGGGCTCCACGTACAGGATCTTCGACTTCATGGTGGCCCTGGCCTGTGCGGCGACCCACACGAGGGTGCTGGCCAGCAGGGTGAAGGCGAGGGCCTTGCCGTTGAAGAGCGTGCTGTCCCGCAGGACGAGGAGCACGACGAGGAAGGCGAGGATCTGCGTCGTGTAGAGGAGCAGGCCCATCGCCTGAAAGAGGTGCGGGAGAGACCTGGCGGTGCGCTGGAGAGCGAAGACTCCGATCCCCATGAAGAGGATCACGATGACGGCGCCGACCACCGCTCCGATGGCACCTTCGCCGCCCGCGACCACGCCACTCACCACTGCGGCGACGGCGCCGGCGAGGGCGGTCGGGACGGCGCACTGCATAAGCATGCGGGCGTCGTTCGACTGCATGGGAGTTGCTCCGGGGTTTCGGGGGCGTGCGTCTGTCGTCGGAGACGAGCGTATCCCCGGCGCACGAGAGCGAAGTCCCGCCGGAGAGCCATCGCACTGGGGTTCTCCGGGTGTTCACCGGGTTTCGTGAACGGTATCACAAACTATTTGATGAGGTCTTTACCTACATCGTGTGCTACCTGTCACACAAACGAGTGGGGGTGCGCTCATCCGGCTGACGTGACGCACTTTGTCTGTTATGAGCGCTTGTCGATGTTGCGGCGCAGCGCGAAACGCTGCCGCTCGCCGATGGCCGTGGCGCCGCTGAGCCCCGCCAGCGCGGGCTCCCGGTCCGCCTCCGACGCCCCCGTGGCCTCCGACTTCGCGGATTCCGGGGCCTGTTCGGAAGAGCCGTCCGCGGAAGTGCCGCCCTCCTCCGGGGAGTCGGCCAAAGAGTCCGCCGGTCCGTCGGGCGCGGGCTCCCCGCCGTCCGGCACATGCCCACTGCGCCGGTACCGAGGCGGCACGATCGCCTCCGCCCACCTGGGCACGCGCGGCGTGAAGCGCGGCAGCAGCAGCACGACCAGCCCGACGGCGCACAGCAGCACGATGGCCAGCACGATCGCGAGGCTGGAGGACTTCACCGAGAAGGCGACGGCGCCGAACGCGATGAGCGCCGACCAGAAGTACATGATCAGCACGGCGCGGCTGTGCGAGTGCCCGATCTCCAGCAGCCGGTGGTGCAGATGCCCACGGTCGGCGGCGAACGGCGACTGCCCGTTCCAGGTACGGCGGACGATCGCGAGCACCAGGTCGGCCACCGGCACCGCGATGATCGTCAGCGGCAGCAGCAGCGGCATGTAGACGGGCACCATCGAGTGAACGGCGGAGCGCACCGAACCGGCGTGCTCGACCATGACGTCCGGATCGACCTGCCCCGTGATGGAGACGGCGCCCGCCGCCAGCACGAGCCCGATCAGCATCGAGCCCGAGTCGCCCATGAAGATCCGCGCCGGATGCATGTTGTGCGGCAGGAAGCCCAGGCACATCCCCATCAGCACGGCGGCGAAGAGGGTGGCGGGCGCCGCCGCCTCGATGCCGTAGCCGTACCAGAGGCGGTACGCGTACATGAAGAACGCCACGGCGGCGATGCAGACCATGCCGGAGGCCAGCCCGTCCAGGCCGTCCACGAAGTTCACCGCGTTGATGGTGATCACGACGAGCGCCACCGTCAGCAGCGTCCCCTGGAGCGGCGTCAGCGCCACGTTGCCCACACCGGGCACCGGGACCCACAGGATCGTCAGCCCCTGGAGCACCATGACACCGGCGGCGATCATCTGCCCGCCGAGCTTGACCAGCGCGTCGACGCCCCACTTGTCGTCCAGGACGCCCAGCAGCCAGATCAGGCCCGCTCCCGAGAGAAGCGCCCGAGGTTCGTCGGAAAGAGTGAACAACTCACCGATGTTGGTCAGTTGCGAGGCCACGACGAGGCCCGCGCACAGCCCGCCGAACATCGCGATGCCGCCCAGCCGAGGGGTCGGCTCGCGGTGCACGTCACGCGCGCGGATCTGCGGCATCGCACCGGCGGCGATGGCGAACTTCCGCACAGGGCCGGTCAGCAGGTAGGTGACCGCGGCAGTGACGCACAGCGTCAGCAGATATTCACGCACGGGCTCCCCATGGGGTCTCGCTGGCAGGTCTCGGGAAAACTCAGCAGGCCCACACCCTAAGACACCCGCCGGTGCCCGACGGTTCTGCGTACGCCCCTAGGTGCGCGCCGGGACCCCGGTCAGGGCCGTGACGACCGGGTCGAGCGCGCTGTCGATCTCGTCGCCCACGCTGCGGAAGTACGGGATCGGCGCCCCGTACGGGTCGTAGATCTCGTCGGCCTCCGGGCTCGGGGCCAGCAGCCAGCCGCGCAGCGCCGCCGCGGCCTGCACCAGTGCCCTGGCCCGCTCCACGACGCCCGCCGCGCTGCGCGGCGCGGGGAGCGTGGCGGCGTCTATGGCGCGCACCAGCCGGGTGAACTCCTTCAGCGTGAACGTCCGCAGCCCCGCCGAGTGCCCCATCGAGATGACCTGCGCGCGGTGGTCGCGCGTCGCGGTCAGCACGAGGTCGGCCCGGATGACGTGGTCGTCCAGCAGCTCGCGGCCCCGGAAGCCCACGGGGTCGGCGCCGTGCTCCAGCAGCACCTCGGCGGCGTGGTCCTCCATGGGCGCGCCCTCATGGCCCCAGGTGCCCGCGCTCTCGACGACGATGCCGCCGCTGCGGTCGTCGCCCAGCCGGTCGGCCAGGGCATGACGCGTCAGCCGCTCGGTGATGGGCGAGCGGCACACGTTGCCGGTGGAGACGTGGAGGATTCGGAAAACGTCCGGTTCCGCGACCGGTCCCGGTATGCCACGCCCTTCGGGCGGGGTCGTCAATTGCCCACCTCGAGGTCGGGCACGACCTTCCGCAGCTCCTCCGCGCTGAGCGCGCCCGCGCGCAGGAGGACCGGGACCTTCCCGGTGACGTCGACGATCGACGACGGCACCGTGTCCGGGGTCGGCCCGCCGTCGAGGTAGACGGCGATCGCGTCGCCCAGCATGTTCTGCGCGGCGTCGCAGTCCTGCGGCGCGGGGTAGCCCGTGAGGTTGGCCGAGGAGACGGCCATCGGGCCGAACTCCTTGAGCAGTTCGATGGCAACGGGGTGCAGCGGCATCCGCACGGCCACCGTGCCGCGCGTCTCGCCCAGGTCCCAGGTCAGGGACGGCTGGTGCCGCGCGACGAGCGTCAGCGCGCCCGGCCAGAAGGCGTCCACGAGTTCCCACGCCATCTCCGAGAAGTCCGTCACGAGCCCGTGCAGCGTGTTCGGGGAGCCGACGAGCACCGGTGAGGGCATGCCGCGCCCGCGGCCCTTGGCCTCCAGCAGATCGCCGACGGCATCGGGACTGAAGGCGTCGGCGCCCACGCCGTAGACGGTGTCGGTGGGCAGCACGACGAGTTCGCCGCGGCGCACGGCGGAAGCGGCCTCCCGCAGGCCGGTCTTGCGGTCGGTCGCGTCGGTGCAGTCGTAACGCCGTGCCATCGGAATCCTCCTTGAACTGGCTGCGGGTGCTCCGCGTTTCCTCATACGATGGCGTTCTGTCTTCGGGCAGCGGTCAGGGCTTGACCGCGTCCCGGCTCTGCGGCCGGGAGGGAAGCCATCCCGTGCTAGGCACGGACCGGCGGAGTCACTTACGGCACCTCCCTGCGGGCTGTGGTGAAGCGGGGACGGTTGTTCAAGTCTGGATGGTCCGCGGCGTCGGCCCAGCCGCGGTCTTCCGCGAAAACCCACGGCACCTGTCCGCCCTGGGTGTCCGCGTGCTCGATGACCACGACACCGCCGGGGCGCAGCAGGCGGTGCGCCGTGCGCTCCAGGCCGCGGATGGTGTCGAGGCCGTCCTCGCCGGAGAAGAGTGCGAGCTGCGGGTCGTGGTCGCGGGCCTCCGGGGCCACATACTCCCACTCCGTGAGCGGGATGTAGGGCGGGTTGGAGACGACGAGATCGACCTGTCCGTCGAGTTCCGGGAGGGCGCTGAGCGCGTCGCCGTGGTGGAGGGTGACGCGGGAGCCCTCGACGTTCTTGCGGGCCCAGCCGTAGGCGCCGTCGTCCAGCTCGACCGCGTGCACGCGGGAGCGCGGGACCTCCTGCGCGAGGGCGAGCGCGATGGCGCCCGAGCCCGTGCACAGGTCGACGATGAGCGGCTCGGCCACGTCCATGGCGCGTACGGCGTCTATCGCCCAGCCGACCACGGACTCGGTCTCCGGGCGGGGCACGAAGACACCTGGCCCCACCTGGAGTTCGAGGTAGCGGAAGAAGGCCCGCCCCGTGATGTGCTGCAACGGCTCGCGCGCCTCACGCCGCGCGACGGCCTCCCAGTAGCGTGCGTCGAAGTCGGCGTCGGGGACGCGGTGCAGCTCGCCCCGCTTGACGCCGTGCACGAAGGACGCCAGTTCCTCGGCGTCGAAGCGCGGCGAGGGCACGCCGGCGTCGGCCAACCGCTGGGTGGCCTGGGCCACCTCGGCAAGCAGCACGTTCACGGGCCTCTCCTACGAGCGCTTACTGGGCCGCGGCCAGCTTGGCCGCGGAGTCGGCGTCGACGCACGCCTGGATGACCGGGTCCAGCTCGCCGTCGAGCACCTGGTCCAGGTTGTACGCCTTGAAGCCGACACGGTGGTCGGAGATCCGGTTCTCCGGGAAGTTGTACGTGCGCACCCGCTCCGACCTGTCCACGGTACGGACCTGGCTGCGCCGGGCGTCCGACGCCTCCTTCTCCGCCTCCTCCTGCGCCGCGGCCAGCAGCCGGGCGCGCAGGATGCGCATGGCCTGCTCCTTGTTCTGGAGCTGGCTCTTCTCGTTCTGGCAGGAGACGACGATGCCCGTGGGCTCGTGGGTGATGCGGACGGCCGAGTCGGTGGTGTTCACCGACTGCCCGCCGGGCCCGGAGGAACGGTAGACGTCGATGCGCAGGTCGTTCGCGTTGATCTCGACGTCGACGTCCTCGGCCTCCGGCAGCACCAGGACACCGGCGGCCGAGGTGTGGATGCGGCCCTGCGACTCCGTCGCGGGCACCCGCTGCACGCGGTGCACCCCGCCCTCGTACTTCAGCCGGGCCCACACACCCTGGCCCGGCTCGGTCGCCCCGCCGCCGCCCTTGGTCTTGACCGCGACCTGCACGTCCTTGTAGCCGCCGAGGTCGGACTCGTTGGCCTGGATCAGCTCGGTCTTCCAGCCGACGCGCTCCGCGTACCGCAGATACATCCGCAGCAGATCACCGGCGAACAGGGCCGACTCGTCGCCGCCCTCGCCCGCCTTGATCTCCAGGATGACGTCCTTGTCGTCGCTGGGGTCGCGGGGCACGAGCAGCAGCCGCAGCTTCTCCGTCAGCTCCTCGCGCCGGGCCTCAAGCTCCTTGACCTCGGCGGCGAACTCCGGTTCCTCCGCGGACAGTTCGCGGGCCGTTTCGATGTCCTCGCCGGTCTGCTTCCAGGAGCGGAAGGTGGCGATGATCGGGGTCAGCTCGGCGTACCGCTTGTTGAGCCTGCGGGCGCCCGCCTGGTCGGCGTGGATCGCGGGGTCGGCGAGCTTGCTCTCAAGGTCGGCGTGCTCGCCGATGAGTTCCTCGACCGCCTCGAACATCGCAATAGTCCCTTACGTGGAAGAAGTGGGCGCCTGCCGGAAGGAGCGACAGCGGGCACTGGGCGGCCCGCAGCAAAAAGAGCGCCGGTCCGGGCCGCCCTGCACGGGGCGGGCCGAGGACCGGCGCTCCTGAGCCGCTACTTGTTGGCGGACCCGGTGCCGCTCTTGCCGAAGCGGGCCTCGAAGCGGGCCACACGGCCACCGGTGTCGAGGATCTTCTGCTTGCCGGTGTAGAAGGGGTGGCACGCGGAGCACATGTCGGCGCGGATGACGCCGCCGCTCACGGTGCTACGGGTGGTGAACTCGTTACCGCAGGTGCAGCTCACCTGGGTCTCGACGTACTCCGGGTGGATGTCGCGCTTCAAGGTGTCTCCTAGGTTTCGGGAGGGCGCCGGGTCGGAGGAACGGATTGTCCGCCGTGAACCGGGGCCGACGAACCAGTTTGCCACTACTGGCCGCACCCCCCAAAACCGGGGGCGGGCCCCCGTTATTCCCGCGCCCGCGCCCCGCGCGCCCCGGGCCGTGCGCCGGTCCGCGTGGGGTGACGGACGGTGCGCTCGGCCGTACGGAGGGTGCGCCGGGGCGGGGGGTGGGGGCCCGGTGGTCTGCGGCGGCCTACTTGACCACGCCCCCTATGTCGGTCTGGTCACCGGCGGAGTCCTTGGTGGCGGACTTCGGGATGTTCCGGTCCTTCTTCAGTGCTGCCCAGACCTGCTCGGTCTTCTCCTCCAGCGGTATGACGCGGTTGGGGTCGGCCGGGTCGTACTCGACCGGCAGCGTCGTCATCTGGATGTCGTCGGACTTGACGCCCTTGAGCATCTGGGCCATGCCCGCCAGCTCGTTGACGGAGTCCAGCTCGGAGTCGGTCGTCACGGAGGCGGTGGCCGTGTCCGCGAGGTCGTAGAGCCGCTTCGGGTTGCTGAACAGCCCGATGCTGTTGACCTGGTCCATCAGTGCCTTGATGAACGCCTGCTGGAGCTGGATGCGGCCCAGGTCGCTGCCGTCGCCGACGCCGTGGCGCGTACGGACGAGGCCGAGCGACTGCTCCCCGTCGAGCCGGTGGGTGCCGGCGGGCAGGTCGAGGCGGCTGTCCTTGTCCTTGATCTTCTTCGTGGTGGTGATCTCGACGCCGCCGAGGGTGTCGATCAGCTTCTTGAAGCCGGAGAAGTCGACCTCTACGTAGTGGTCCATCCGCACGCCGGACAGCGACTCCACCGTCTTCACGGCGCAGGCCGGGCCGCCGACCTCGTAGGCGCTGTTGAACATCGCCTTCTGCGCGGGCGCCTGCTGTCCGCTGTCGTCGTCCTTCTCGCAGGCGGGGCGCTGGACGATGGTGTCGCGCGGTATCGAGACGACGCTCGCCGCGTCGTGCTTCTCGTTGACGTGCACGATCATCGCGGTGTCGGAGCGCTGGCCGCCCTGGTCGGCCCCGTACTCGGCGTTGTCGCCCGAGCGGGAGTCGGAGCCGAGGACGAGTATGTCCATCGATCCGTTCGGCACGTCGACCGGCCTGTCCGTGCCGAGCGCGGCGTTGATGTCGACGCCGGAGATGTTGCCGTTGAGCTTGAAGTAGACGAAGCCGAGGCTGGAGCCGCCCAGGACGACCGCTGCCGCCGCCGTCCACGCGGTCACCCGGACCGCCCGCTGACGCCGCGTACGCGGCTTCCGGCGGCGGCCGCTGGCACGTATGCCCCCGGCCCGACGTGAGGCCGCCGACACCCCGTCCGTGCTGTCGTCAGCCATCTTCACTTCCCTCTGTTCTGCCGGTACTGCCGTCGTGGCTCTTCTCTGCTGGGACGTGACGTCCCGCGGAAGGGTTGCACAACGGGTCAGCGGCCTGCGCGGCCCGGGACGGGTGAGCCGCGTGGGGGCACCGGGGCGTTTCCCTCCCCCTACCTGCGACGACGCGCCGTCGGGCGGCGGCTCCGGCTGGGTTGCCTGGGGCTACTTTCTGTGGTCAAGCTCTCAGGCCCCCTTGACACACGGCGAGGGCCGCCCCACCAAGCGTGGTGGAACGGCCCTCGTCACTCCGTCTTACCGACGTCAGTCGCCAGAGGCTGGCGTCAGTCACCGTTGCCCGGCGTCGGCGTCGTCTTCTGGAGCCCCTCTTCCCACCGCGCCCCTCGCATTGCTCGGCCCCAGGGGGCCTCCCAAGCTTCGGGACGCTGCGTCGGACTCCGTCCGTCGACGTCGGCGTCAGTCGCCGTTGCCCGGCGTCGGCGTCGTCTTCTGGATCTGGAGCAGGAACTCCGCGTTCGACTTCGTCTGCTTCATCTTGTCCAGCAGCAGCTCGATGGCCTGCTGCTGGTCCAGGGCGTGCAGCACGCGGCGGAGCTTCCAGACGATCTGGAGCTCGTCGTTCCCCATGAGGATCTCTTCCTTACGGGTGCTGGACGCGTCCACGTCCACCGCCGGGAAGATCCGCTTGTCGGAGAGCTTGCGCTCCAGCTTCAGCTCCATGTTGCCGGTGCCCTTGAACTCCTCGAAGATCACCTCGTCCATGCGGGAGCCGGTCTCGACCATGGCCGTGGCGACGATCGTCAGGGAGCCGCCGTCCTCGATGTTGCGCGCGGCGCCGAAGAACTTCTTCGGCGGGTAGAGCGCCGTCGAGTCGACACCACCGGACAGGATGCGCCCGGAGGCCGGGGCCGCCAGGTTGTACGCGCGGCCCAGACGGGTGATGGAGTCCAGCAGGACCACCACGTCGTGCCCCAGCTCCACCAGCCGCTTCGCCCGCTCGATGGCCAGCTCGGCGACCGTGGTGTGGTCCTCGGCGGGGCGGTCGAAGGTCGAGGAGATGACCTCGCCCTTCACCGACCGCTGCATGTCGGTGACCTCTTCCGGACGCTCGTCGACGAGGACGACCATCAGGTGGCACTCGGGGCTGTTGTGCGTGATCGCGTTGGCGATCGCCTGCATGATCATGGTCTTACCGGTCTTCGGCGGGGCCACGATCAGACCGCGCTGCCCCTTGCCGATGGGCGTGACCAGGTCGATGATCCGCGTCGTGAGCTGACCGGGGTCGGTCTCCAGACGCAGCCGCTCCTGCGGGTAGAGCGGCGTCAGCTTGGTGAACTCGGGGCGGCCCTTGCCGTTGTCGGGCGCCATGCCGTTGACCGAGTCGAGGCGGACCAGCGCGTTGAACTTCTCGCGCCGCTCGCCCTCGCGGGGCTGCCGCACGGCGCCGGTGACGTGGTCGCCCTTGCGCAGGCCGTTCTTGCGGACCTGGGCCAGGGAGACGTAGACGTCGTTCGGGCCCGGGAGGTAGCCGGAGGTCCGCACGAAGGCGTAGTTGTCGAGGATGTCCAGGATGCCCGCGACGGGGATCAGGACGTCGTCCTCGGCGACCTGCGGCTCGAACTCCTCGCGGCCACCGCGACGGCCCCGCCTGTCGCGGTAACGCCCGCGGCGGCCGCGGCGGCCACCGTCGAAGTCGTCGTCGTCGCGGCGGTTGTTCCCGCCGCCACCGCCGCCGCCCTGGTTCTGCTGGCCGCCGCCACCACCGCTGCCGCCACCGTCGTTGTTCTTGTTGCGGTTGCGGTCACGGTCACGGTCGCGGTCACGCTGGCGGTCGCGCTTGGGCTGGCGGTCCTGCTGCTGCTTGCCTTCGCCCCCCTTGGCGTCGGCCTTGCCGTCACCGCCCTTGGCGTCCTGACGGGCCTCCCCGCCCTTGCCCTCGGTCCTGCCCTCCGCGGTGTCGGCGGCGGCCTCGGCCTTGCCGTTGCCGCCATTGCCCCCGCCGTCGCCCTTGGCGCGGCGGCCGCGGCGCTCGCCGGAGGACGCCTGCTCGTCGCTGGGCTGTCCCGGGATCTCGATCTGCTGCTGGGCTTCGTCCTCGGTGTCACCCGTGCGCGCCTTGGACGTCGCGCGGCGCTTCGGCTTCTCGGCCGTGCCCGCGTCGGTGGCGGCGGCAGCCTTGCCGCCCTTGGTGCTCTTGGCGTCCTTGCCCTCGGCGGACTCGGCGTCGGCGGGCTTGGCCGAACCCCCGCCCGCCTGCTTCTCCTTGATGACCTCGATCAACTGGCTCTTGCGCATCCGCGCGGTGCCCTTGATCCCGAGGCTGGAGGCAACCTGCTGGAGCTCGGCCAGGACCATGCCCTCGAGCCCGGTGCCGGAGCGCCGACGCTTCGGCGCGGCACCGGAGGCAGGCGCGGCAGGAGCGTCCGTAGCAGGCGCTGCGGCATCGCCGGCGGAAGTGCCCGCGGCGTCGGCGTTCACGCCCATCAGATCGGTGGTGTCGCTCACGAAGGGTCCTTCCCTGGAGCGGACGTCGGCCTGTCTGGCTCGGCGACCGGTTGTGCTGTCCGGCTATGGGTCCTCTTCTTGCGCGGACCTGCCGGGACGGTGGTCCCGCCTGGAATTGCGGGCGGGGAGATCAGTTCATGGTTCGGCGTGAAGCGATGACGTGTATGTCCTTCACTCCGACTCCGGAGCGGGCTCGGTACCTGCCTGGCCGCAGCGAAGCAGTGCGGGAGGCTCCGGGGAGAAGAGGTGGTCCTGCTGGGGCTCGGCCCAGGGGATCACGCAAGCACCGCACCCTACGGGCCTTCACAGACTTTCGTGTCCGGCCCACGAGGCTGCAAGTGCAGACTTGAGGTTAACACTACCGGATCCAACAAACATTCCCCCTCTCCAAGACCCGCAATCGAGTGTCACTGGGCTGTGCCGCCCGTGGTTTCCAGGCCGGGCCCGGTGCCCCCGGGGCCACCGGCCGGGCCCGTTCCTCCCCCGGAACCGAGCGGCAGTACGCAGGCTCCCGCGGTGTCGAGTGCCAGCCGGTTCGCCGCCCACTCGGCCCCGGCGAGCCGGGCCACCTTCTCGGCCGCTCCCCCGGCCTCGGGCAGCGCGAGCACCGTCGGCCCGGCACCCGAGATGACCGCTGGGACGCCTTCCGAGCGCAGACGGTTGACCAGCTCCACGCTCTCGGCCATGGCCGGGGCGCGGTACTCCTGGTGCAGCCGGTCCTCCGTCGCGGCGAGCAGCAGCTCGGGACGCCTGGTCAGCGCCTCGACGAGCAGGGCCGCACGGCCCGCGTTGAAGGCCGCGTCGACGTGCGGGACGGTGCGCGGCAGCAGTCCCCGCGCGGTCTCCGTCAGCAGCGGCCTGGCGGGCACGAAGACCACCGGAACGATGGAATCCGAGGGGTCCATCCTGATCGCGCGGGCCGCGCCCGCGTCCGTCCAGGCCAGCGTGAAGCCGCCCAGCAGGCAGGCGGCCACGTTATCCGGGTGCCCCTCGATCTCGGTGGCCAGCTCCAGCATCGCCGTATCGTCCAGCCTGGCCTCCCCGCCCGTGGTCACGGCGCGGGCCGCCATGATGCCCGCGCAGATCGCGGCGGAGGAGGAGCCGAGCCCGCGGCCGTGGGGGATGCGGTTGGCGCAGACGACCTCCAGGCCGCGCGGCTGGCCGCCGAGCAGGTCGAAGGCGGTGCGGAGGGACCGTACGAGCAGATGGCCCTCGTCTCGGGGCAGGGTCTCCGCGCCCTCGCCCGCGATGTCGATGTGCAGGCCGGAGTCGGCGACGCGGACGACGACGTCGTCGTAGAGACCCAGAGCCAGGCCCAGGGTGTCGAATCCGGGGCCGAGATTGGCGCTGGTGGCGGGAACGCGCACCCTGACGGCGGCGGCGCGGAACGCGGGACCGGCCATCTTGCGATGACTCTCCTTGGTTTGTTTTTGCGGCAACTCCCCCTCGGACCGCGGCAGCACGCCGGACCGGTCGATGACCCGACGGACTTTCGTACGTACGTGGGGTCGGGGTGAAAGCCAGCCTATCGAAGGAAGGTTCACTGACGACATAGGGCGCACAGGAGGCGCACGATGCGTGTCGTGGCCCCCCTGCGCTCCCAGTGTGGACCGTGGCGGTCGGTCCCGCCGCCTCGGGGCCCCACCTGGGGTGGAGCCGGGGCCCGGACCGCGCGGTCCGGGCCCGTGCGCGGGTTTGTGCGCGGGCACCGTGCGCGGGCCCTGTCCACGGGACCCGCGCGTGCCGGATGCTGGTCAGGGGCGGATCAGGAGCGGATCAGGCGAGGCCGAGGCGCTCCGCCGCGGCGTCCGCGTTCACCGGGACGACGATGGGCTGCGGAGCGCCCGCGACGGCCCAGTCCGGGTCCTTGAGGCCGTTGCCGGTGACCGTGCAGACGATGCGCTGGCCCGGATCGACCTTGCCCTGCTCGGACGCCTGGATCAGACCGGCGACGGAGGCGGCCGAGGCGGGCTCGACGAAGACGCCCTCCTGGGAGGCCAACAGCTTGTAGGCGCGCAGGATCTGACGGTCCGTGACCGCGTCGATGAAGCCGCCCGACTCGTCGCGCGCCTGCTCCGCGAGGGTCCAGGAGGCGGGGTTGCCGATGCGGATCGCGGTGGCGATGGTGCTCGGGTCCAGGACCGGCTCGCCGCGCACGATCGGCGCGGAGCCCGACGCCTGGAAGCCCCACATGCGCGGGGTGCGGGAGGCGGGGCCGTTCTCCGCGTACTCGCGGTAGCCCTTCCAGTACGCGGTGATGTTGCCCGCGTTGCCCACGGGGAGCACGTGGATGTCGGGCGCGTCCCCGAGCATGTCCACGACCTCGAACGCTGCGGTCTTCTGGCCCTCGATACGGGAGGGGTTCACCGAGTTCACGAGTGCGACGGGGTATTTCTCGGACAGCCCGCGCGCCAGGTTGAGGCAGTCGTCGAAGTTGCCCTCGACCTGGAGGATCTTCGAGCCGTGGACGAGGGCCTGGCCCATCTTGCCCAGGGCGATCTTGCCCTGCGGCACGAGCACGGCGCAGACCATCCCGGCCCGTACGGCGTAGGCGGCGGCGGAGGCCGAGGTGTTGCCCGTGGACGCGCAGATGACGGCCTGGGCGCCCTCCTCCTTCGCATGTGTGATCGCCATGGTCATGCCACGGTCCTTGAAGGAGCCGGTCGGGTTGGCGCCCTCGACCTTCAAGTGGACGTCGCAGCCGGTGAGTTCGGAGAGCACCTGCGCCGGGACGAGCGGGGTCCCCCCCTCGCGGAGGCTCACGGGCCGGGTGTCGGGCCCGACCGGGAGCCGGTCGCGGTACTCCTCGATGATGCCGCGCCACTGGCGGCTCGTGCGTCCCGCTCCCGAGGGGCCGGCGCCCTGGGCCTGCGCCCCGGCGGACCCCGACGGCTCCGATGAGCTGGGTGAGGACATGGCAGACATGACGGTCACAGTTTCCTTACTCCCCTTCGACCCGCATGATGCTCGCGACGCCGCGTACGGTGTCCAGTTTGCGCAACGCCTCGACGGTCGCGCTCAAGGCGGCGTCGGCGGCGCGGTGGGTGACGACGACCAGCCAGGCGTCGCCGTCCTTGCCCTGCTGGCGGACGGTGTCGATGGAGACTCCGTGCTCCGCGAAAACAGTGGCGACCTGGGCGAGGACGCCCGGCTTGTCGGCGACGTCGAGGCTGATGTGATAGCGCGTGACGACGTCGCCCATGGGCGATACGGGGAGCTGGGCGTAGGCGGACTCGCCCGGTCCCCTGGCTCCGTTGAGCTTGTTGCGGCAGGCCGCGACGAGATCGCCGAGTACGGCGGACGCGGTGGGCGCGCCGCCCGCGCCGGGCCCGTAGAACATGAGCTGTCCTGCGGCGTCCGACTCGACGAAGACCGCGTTGTACGCCTCGCGCACGTTCGCCAGCGGGTGGCTGAGCGGGATCATCGCCGGGTGCACGCGCGCGGTGACCGAGCGGCCGTCGGCGGCGCGCTCGCAGATGGCCAGGAGCTTCACGGTGCAGCCCATGCGCCGGGCCGAGGCGATGTCGGCTGCCGTGACCTCGGTCAGGCCCTCGCGGTGCACGTCGTCGAGGCGCACCCGGGTGTGGAAGGCGATCCCCGCGAGGATCGCGGCCTTCGCGGCGGCGTCGAAGCCCTCCACGTCGGCGGTGGGGTCCGCCTCCGCGTAGCCGAGCGCCGTGGCCTCGTCGAGCGCCTCGCCGTAGCCCGCGCCGTTGGTGTCCATGCGGTCGAGGATGAAGTTGGTCGTGCCGTTGACGATCCCGAGGACGCGGTTGACCTTGTCGCCCGCGAGGGACTCGCGCAGGGGGCGCACCAGCGGGATGGCGGCGGCGACGGCGGCCTCGTAGAAGAGGTCGGCGCCGTGCTTCTCCGCGGCCTCGTGGAGCGTGGAGCCGTCCTCGGCCAGCAGCGCCTTGTTCGCGGTCACGACGCTGGCGCCGTTCTCGAAGGCGGTGGTGATGAGGGTGCGGGCCGGCTCGATGCCGCCGATGACCTCGATGACGACGTCGATGTCCGCGCGTTTCGCCAGGGCCTGCGCGTCGGTGGTGACCAGGGCCGGGTCGATGCCCTCGCGCACGCGGTCCGGGCGGCGCACGGCGACCCCGGCCAGCTCGACCGGGGCGCCGATGCGCGCGGCGAGGTCGTCCGCGTGCGTCGTCATGATGCGTGCCACCTCTGAGCCGACTACCCCACAGCCCAGCAGCGCCACCTTCAGCGGACGCGTACGCATCATTCGACCTCGCTTCTCGTCAATTCCGGTGTTCTCAGTCTCACGTACTGGTCGGGAGAAACCACGTTCGTTCCAGTATGTGGGACGTATATCTCGCTAGCCGACATCGAGACGCAGGAGATCCTCCTCCGTCTCGCGCCGGACGATCACGCGGGCCTCTCCGTCCCGCACCGCCACGACCGGCGGGCGCAGCGCGTGGTTGTAGTTGCTCGCCATCGAGCGGCAGTACGCGCCCGTGGCGGGCACGGCCAGCAGGTCGCCGGGCGCCAGGTCGGCGGGCAGGAACGCGTCCCGCACGACGATGTCACCGCTCTCGCAGTGCTTGCCGACCACACGCGAGAGCATCGGGGTGGCCGACGAGGCACGCGAGACCAGCGAGACCGTGTACTCGGCGTCGTAGAGCGCGGTACGGATGTTGTCCGACATGCCGCCGTCCACGCTCACGTACGTACGCAGCCCCTCCAGCTCCTTGACCGTACCCACCTCGTACAGCGTGAAGGCCGTCGGCCCGACGATCGCGCGCCCCGGCTCCACGGACAGCCGCGGCACCGCGAGACCGGCGCTCTCACACTCACGGGTGACGATGTCGCCGAGAGCCTTCGCGATCTCGTGCGGCTCGCGCGGGTCGTCCTCGGGGGTGTAGGCGATGCCGAGGCCGCCGCCGAGGTCGATCTCGGGCAGCTCGACGCCGTGCTCGTCGCGGATCTCGGTGAGCAGCCCGACGACGCGGCGGGCCGAGACCTCGAAGCCCGCCATGTCGAAGATCTGCGAGCCGATGTGCGAGTGGATGCCGATCAGCTCCAGGCTGTCCAGCTTCAGCACACGGCGCACGGCCTCGGCGGCCTGCCCCTCGGCGAGCGCGAGCCCGAACTTCTGGTCCTCGTGCGCCGTCGCGATGAACTCGTGCGTGTGCGCCTCGACGCCCACGGTGACGCGGATCTGCACCGGCTGGCGCTTGCCGAGCCGGTCGGCGATGTGTGCGACGCGCACGATCTCCTGGAAGGAGTCGAGCACGATCCGCCCGACGCCCGCCTCGACCGCGCGCTCGATCTCCTCCGTCGACTTGTTGTTGCCGTGCAGCGCGATGCGCTCGGGCGGCATGCCCGCGGCGAGCGCGGTGGCCAGCTCGCCGCCGGAGCAGACGTCGAGGTTCAGCCCCTCCTCGGTCAGCCAGCGCACGACGGCGCGGCACAGGAACGCCTTCCCGGCGTAGAACACGTCCGCGTCGGGACCGAACGCGTCACGCCAGGCGCGGCAGCGGGCGCGGAAGTCGTCCTCGTCCAGGACGTAAGCGGGGGTCCCGAACTCCTCGGCGAGCGCGGCGACGCTCATGCCGCCGACGGTGACGGTGCCCTCCGGCGTACGCCTGACGGTGCTCGCCCACACACGCGGGTCGAGCGAGTTGAGGTCGGTGGGCGGCGCGGAGTAGTGCCCCTCGGTGAGGACGTCGCCGTGACGCGGCCCTGCGGGATGTGCGGATCGGCTCATGGTGGTCTCGGGTCCTTCTACAGGTGAGCGGGTGCGGTCACGCCGAGCTGGGACAGGCCGTCGGCCAGCACCGCTCCGGTGGCTTCGGCGAGCGCCAGCCGGGTGCGGTGGACGGCCCCGGGTTTCTGCTCGCCGTGGGGCAGCGGCGGGCAGGCGTCGTGGAAGTCGCCGAAGGCGCGCGCCACGGCGTCCAAGTGACGGACGAGGGCGAGGGCGAGGGGCGCTTCGCGGGGGGCGTCGTGCGCGACGCGGTCGTGGTCGGCCAGCAGCGCGAGGAGGGTGCGCTCTGTGGGGTGGGGCGGGTGGGGGTGCTGGGGGTGCTGGGGTGCGCCGTAGGCGGGCTCGATGCCGAAGCGTCGGCCCTCGCGGAGCAGGGCGTGGGTGCG
>NZ_BAAGSO010000078.1:283697-289653 GCF_054782395.1 Streptomyces daliensis
GTACTGCACGCGGAAGAGGGAGCTGTCCCGCGTCCGTACGGCCAGGGCTGCGGGCTCGTCGCCGGTGACGGCGGCCCAGCGCGCGATGTCGACGGCGGGATCGTCGGTGACCGGCCCGGAGGGGGCGGAGGGGGCGGCGGGCTCGGAGGGGAGGTCCCGGCGGACGAGATCGGCGACGAGGGCGGTGCGGCCCTCGGCGTCGAGCGTGACGTTGAGGTAGCCGCCGCCCGCGATCTCGACGCCACCGATCCCCGGCGCACCCGGCGTGCCCGACTCGTCGACGAGCCGCTTCCGCAGCAGCTCGGCGACCTCGCGCGGCGGGCGCCCCGCGGCGCGGGCGAGCGGGAAGGCGACGCTGACGGCGTAGTCCCCGTCACCACGCCTGGGCGGCGACTCGACGACGACCCGGCCGGGAAGGCGGGCCGGGTCCAGGGACAGCTCGCCCTCCTCGATCGCACAGCGCAACGTGTGCAGCACGGTGCGCGAGAGCTGGGCGGGGGTCACGGAACAAGCGTATGGGAGAGGGGGCGGGGGTAAGCGAACAGGTTTCGCACCGTGGACGTCATGGCCCCCCGAGGTCACCTGACGGAGATCACCGCACGGGCCGTGCGGTCGGCTCCGCCGCCTCCGCCGACTCGGCCGCCGGCGGCTCGTGCGGGAGACCCGGGGCCCGGACCTCGCCGTCGTGCCCCTCACGCACGTCACACACGGCTCCGCTACCGGCGCCGTTGCCGACACCGTGCGAGAGCCGCCGGACCAGCCGCACCAGCTCGGCGGGCTCGAAGGGCTTCGCCAGGAAGGCGTCGATCGCGGCCGTCTCCTGCCCCTCGAACTGGGTGCAGGCGGTGATGAGGGCCACGGGGATGTGGCAGGTGCGTGGATCGGAACGCAGCCGGTCGACGGTCCGCATCCCGTCGAGCCTGGGCATCACGGCGTCCAGCGTGATGACATCGGGCCGGACCCGCTGCACGATGTCCAAGCACTCGACACCATCGGCGGCGGTCACGACCTCGAAGCCCTCAAGCTCGAGATTGACCCTGATCAGCTGCCGGATGACCTTGCTGTCATCAACCACAAGGACCCGGCCGGACATACCTGGCACACCGCAAAGCCTAGGCCCGCCCCTCCGGCCCCGTCCGGCTTTTGTCCATTTCCACCCCTGCCAGTGACGGGCACGGAGAACGAGGGACTGATGGGACGCGTGTGGCGAGCAGGTGCACCGGGAGGGTGAGAAGCGCGAGGCCCCTGGGCGGCACCGGAGAGGCCCCGAAACCCGTTTCCGGTGCACCACTCCCGAGCTGGTACTGTTCTACCTGTCGCCGCTCAAGAGCGCCGACGAGCCCCCGTAGCTCAGGGGATAGAGCAACGGCCTCCGGAGCCGTGTGCGCAGGTTCGAATCCTGCCGGGGGTACTCGCAGTCCGGTCAGCGTGAATCAGCCGCTGACCAGCGCGGATACCGACATGAGAGAGCGGGAGTCAGTCTCATTGACTCCCGCTCCTTCTCACTGTCTCTCAGCGTTCGCGACACACCTCCGACACGGTTTCTAGGCTGCGTCGGTGTCGCCCTCGGACCACCCCATAGTTCGCTCGATCTTCCTGTTGTCCTCCGCCTCGCTGTTGTCGATGCATCCCGCGTAGTGCCGGTCGATGACCTCCGGGGAGGTACCCGCACGGCGGGCCACCTCCGCCACGGGAAGGCCAGCACGGAGCCAGTCCGTGATGGCCTTCGCGCGGCCGTCGTACGGCTTCCTCGCGAGCGGAGATGCGACCTTGTGCGGCGGGAAGGCGAACGGGCGAGCCTCCTGCCAGACACGCCAGTAACTCGACGTGCCCACCAGCCCCCCGCGCTCATTCTGGAAAACCCGGCCGTCCTCCGCAGTGCCGAATTCCTTCACGTGTGCACGGAGCATCGCCACCAGTACCGGTGGGATCGGCACCGGGCGATCTTTCTCGGGATCGCGCATCTTCAACCCCCGCTTATCGTGCCGCTCCCCCGAGTCGGTCCACTTCTTACCCGAGACGGGGCGCGTCTCCTTGAGCGTGAGAACGCCCCACCCAGAATCCGGCAGATAGCAGTCATCGAGCCGCAATCCGACGACTTCCGCTGGGCGCATCGCGGCATACAGGATGCAGCCGAAAAACGCGACCAATCGCCTACCCCGGTTTCGGTGCACGGACCCGACGTATGACACGGCCGTGAGAAAATCGCGCCCTTGTCCTGCATTCATGAGGACACGTGGGTCAATCGCTCCGCGTCCCGCAGTGGCGTACCGCTCCAATTCCGCGATTGGGTTCGTTTCGAGATACCCGCGCTGGATGGCGTAGTTCATCGCTGCGTTGAACCCGCGACGGCGGCGCTTATACGTGTCCTTGGCAGCCAGCTTCCCATCAAGCTTGTAGGCGAGTCGATAGTGAACGTCTTCCGCCGTTTCGGAGGCTTTAAGCGCAGACAGCGGCAGAGTGTTCTCCGCGAGCCAAGCACACGCCTTCTCCAGGCCCGGGGGTGGCTGCTCGTCGGCGTGAGACGGAACAACAGCCCACCTCACGGCCCTCCGTACGGTCCGAGCTTCCGGAGCGTCCGGCCCCTCCCCCATCATCCCCAGGGCTGCGGACGCCAGGCTGTCTGCAAACCCTTCGCGCGTTTTGGCTGCTGCCGTACGCCATCGGCGCTTCATGAACTCTTGTGCGAAAAACCACCAGTTGGGATCGTTCTTCTCCTTGGCTTTTTCCGCTTCAACAGCTTCCGCGTTCCGAACTTCAGACTCAGGAAGTCCTGATTCGATCTCGAACGCTTCGCCGCGCCGGTTCATGGCGTTCCAAATCTCGTTCCGGCGGCTTTCGGCGAGCGGATACGTAGCGAAAGTGCCGCCGCATACTCGACCGGCCACCACCCAACGAACTCGCCATGGGCAAGATTTGCGCCCGGTTTTCGTGATCTTCCACAGCTTGACGTCGAAGGTGTAGCCCGGCCGGGCTGACCCGCGAGGGCGCCCGGCCGTGCTGTTTTTCTCGGTGCTCACGCAGCGTCCTCCCGCTCCGCAAGCCAGCGTTCGTACTCAGACTTCCGGATACGAATGTCACCATTCGGGAGCCTGATGGAGCGCGGAGCCTTTCCGAGCTGTCGCCATCGGTAGAAAGTCGCCGGGGCAACCTTGAGGTCGGCAAGGACTTCCTTGATCGTCAGCTTCTCGTCCCTCGCGCGGACGCTCATGCCGCAGTCCTCTCTTCTGTTGTGGTCACTTGCGTCGGGGCTCAGGCGTCCGGCCCTCTTCTCTCAGGTCCGCTACTTCCGCTACCTCCGCTACCGCCCTGGTCAGAGGGCTTGATCAGGTAGCGGATTGGGGTAGCGGTAGCGGATTGGGCCGCTACCGACCCGCGCTGCGAGAGCGGGCCGGTAGCGGGAAAGTGGTGCGCGGTAGCGGATGGAATCCGGCTTACCGCTACTTCGATCACGCCTGTGACCAGGGCGGTAGCGGAGGTAGCGGAAGTAGCGGATTCTCAGGGGGTGGGGGGCAGTAGCGCTGCCAGGCGTCGTGCAGATCGGCCGCGTAGTAGCCCTTGAGGACCGTGCCGCCGGTCTTGATGTTGCGGGCCACAACCGGGGTGTTGTCGCTGGTCATGTACTCGCGCAGCAGTTTGGACAGCCCTCGGGCGTTCAGTGGCTTGCCGCCCATGTCGGCCCACGGTGCCTCATCCAGGGCCAGAAGGCGGTCCAGGACAGCGACGGTGGGCAGGCGGTCGATGCCGTTGAACACCTGGTCACGCAGGTCGGTCAGCAGCCGAATACCGGTGCTGCCCTTGTCGTCGGCCTTGGCCGCGTTGACCAGCTCCACGCACGCGGCGCGAGCCCGCTTGGGCCACTCCCCGCCCGCCGCGTCGGCCACGGCGAGCAGCGGTTCCCATACGTCGGCGGGCCGGTCGGTGACCTCTTCGGGCATCTCCGGCCAGGTCTCCGCGATCTGTTCGCGGTGCTGGTCCGCCCACTGCGCCAAGCGTTCACGCAGGGCGTGCCCGTCCGCTTCGTGGATGCGGGCACGGAAGGGCTCCACCTTCTCGTTCCGCGCCCGGCGGCGCATGCGGATGATGACCGAGCGGGTCAGGATTGTGTCCGGCAGCGACCCAAGCCCGGCCACCGCGACGGCGCAGTACGAGGGGAAGGGCACGACCTTCTGTGTGTCCCCTTCCGCCACGCACCGGTAGGTGACCCCGGTACGGCGGTGTCCGGCGTTGAGGAAGCCGCGCAGCTCCTCGTTGTCCCCGGCACGGGGGCCGAAGACGGTATCGATCTCATCGAAGAGGATCGTCGGGCGCCCCTCCAGGCCCGAGACGGCACGAAAGAGCGCCGCCGCGCTGGCGTTGACCGCCACCATCGGGTGTGGCACGAGGGTTTCGCAGATCTCCAGCGCCCTGGACTTCCCCGAGCCCGGTTCCGGGGAGAGGAAAGCGAGGCGGGGTGTGGAGTCGAAGCAGTCCAGCAGGTGCGCGTGCGCGTCCCACAGGGCCACGGCGACGTAGGCGGATTCGATGGGGAAGACGTTAAAGCGGCGGTGGAAGGCTTCCACCTCGTCCAGCAGCGCGGCGCCGTCGATGGGCTCGTTCATGCGGCGGCCCTCCCTTCCTGTGGGGTGCGGAGCGGGCAGGTCTCGCGGTGCGCGGTGTGGCCCTCGACCAGTGCGAGCACTTTGGTGTGGCCGATCGCTGAGCGGTCGCGTCCGCAGGCGCACCACGAGGTGGCCGTGGGGGTCGCACCGCGTCCGGGTGCGGTGATGTGCAGCCACGCGAGGGGGTACCGGCCGTGCCCGTGCTGCGGGTTCGGGCGAAGAGCAGAGCGGACGCCCTTGCGGGCGGCGTCCTTCGGCGCGCTACGGCCGGTCGTGCCCGGGGCCGGTTGGGCGGGGCGGGGGCCGGTCGGGGTGGGGGTGTGGCTCTTAGAGAGGGGGGAGGGGGTCATGCCGCCTTCCCCCTGCCGGGGTTGTGGGTGATGGACCAGTCCAGGGCGCGGCGGATCACGTCGTCGTAGTAGCGGAGCGGCTGTGTAGCGTTGCCCGCCGCCGCTCCCCTAAGAGCCTCCTCGACCTGCGGTCGGGTGAGGTCGCCGGTGGCGATGAAGCGTCCCAGGGCGCGGGCGGCCCGCAGCAGGGTCGCGTTGCGGGTGCCGTCGGCGGCCGTGGCCACGTTCCGGGCCTCGTTGGTGAGTGCTACGTCCGCGTATCGGCGGGATTGCCCCGCTACGGCCACTGTGGGGGCCTGTACGGGCTTGGGGGCGGGCCGCAGGATGCTCAGCAGCCACGCGGGCACAGGGAGCGGCACAGCGCCGCCTACGGCCTCGTAGCCGCCGCACGGCAGCACGGAGCCGGGGGCGACGACGTAGCCGCCCCAGGCACGGGTGTCGACCAACGGCGCGATCGTTCCTGCCGTGTTGCCCAGCCGCACCCCATCGGGGGCCTGGAAGTACAGGTGCTCCCCGCCGCTCGCGGTCCGCACCCGGTAGGTGTCGGGGACGGGGTGCCCGGCGCGCTCGCAGAGCGCCGTGAAGTTCGCCGCGCCGCCAGGCGCGTCCTTCTTGCTCTCGCTCTTGTCGTTTTTGGTCTTGGGCTCATCCAGGTCCACCACGAGCAGCCCGGACGGGCCGCACGCGACGCCGATGTTGAACGGGGCCTGAGTCCAGGCGGCGCGGATGCGTTCGGGGTCGGTGGTGGCGCGCTGCTCCCACTTGGCGTGCCCGCCCGAACAGGGGCCGGTGCGAGGGCACGCGGTCTCTCCGTGGAGAACGGGCCGCTTGGTACCAGGCCGGAGCGGGAAGACGCGCCAGCCGCGTGCGGCGGCGTGAAGGGCGGCTGAGAGCAGCCTTGCATGAGCGGTGCTGGTGTCGGGCATGCTGGAGACCTCCATCAGGTCTGTTGAGGGACGGATGGATGAGGGCGGCCCCGGACTTTGGCGAGACGGGGGCCGCCCT
>NZ_BAAGSO010000079.1:0-507 GCF_054782395.1 Streptomyces daliensis
GAAGAGGTGTGGCGCGATGCGCCCTTGGCGGGGCGTATACGGCACATGATGCACAGTCAGATACAAGCTGACGACCTGTCAGCAAAACCGCAGGAGGTAACCGGTGAACACCCAATTTCCGCTGCATGAATTCAGAGACTGGAAACCTGATTATGCCTGCCGAATTCGGCGTCAATTCCGTGCACAATGCCTGGCCGTTCTCGACTTCTGCCGAACGGTCGGCGGAGCTGGCGAATCAAGATGCGCTCAAGGGCCTCTCCGAGGTGGACCGTGATCTTCTCTACCTGATCCGAGATCCGCTGTACGGGCGCTGGCGTGAACAGATCACGGCCATTGGCGGCTGCGCCAAGCCGGTGTACCTGTCCGGGAACACGGTCACCTACCACCCCGGCACGGGTGAGGTCGTCTCGTCCTACTCGACGGGCGCAGAACCGGGTGAGCGGTTGCCGGTGCGCTGCCGTAACCGCCGCGCCTCGGTGTGTGAGCCCTGTTCCCGGCTGCACTCGG
>NZ_BAAGSO010000080.1:0-7890 GCF_054782395.1 Streptomyces daliensis
CCCCACCGAACACGACACGCGCACGCAGCATGTCGTGCGCATCCACCAACGCACCCAACCCCGCCCGCAACGTCTCCAGCCCGAGCGCGGCCGGGGCGCCCGCCACCATCCACTGGGCGAACCGCGGACCGGCTGCCGCCTCGCCGAACGCCCGCATCACCGGAGTCCAGGCGATCTCGCCCACTCCCGTGTCGTCCACACCGGTGCGCTCGGCGGCGTCGGCCGCCTCGGCCACGAGTGCCAGCCGCTCCGCTGTCTTCTCCTCGAAGACCTGACGCGGAGTCACCACCAGTCCGGCGCGACGGGAACGGGAGGCGAGCTGCATCGAGGTGATCGAGTCGCCGCCCAGCGCGAAGAAGTCGTCGTCGACACCGACCCGCTCCAGTCCCAGCACCTCGGCGAACAGGCCGCACAGCGCCTCCTCGGCCGGTGTACGGGGCGCACGTCCCGAGACCAGCCCACCGAAGTCCGGCGCGGGCAGCGCCGCCCTGTCCACCTTCCCGTTCACCGTCATCGGCAGCCGGTCCAGTGGCACGACCACCGTGGGCACCATGTACTCGGGCAGGACGCCCGCCAGGTGGGTGCGCAGTGCCTCGGGCAGTGCGTCACGGGCGGCCTCGGGGGTATCCGCGACGACGTAGCCGACGATCCGCTTGTCGCCGGGGCCGTCGCCCCGTACGACGACCACGGCCTGTGTCACCTCCGGGTGCGCGGCCAGCGCCGCCTCGATCTCTTCCAGCTCGATGCGGTACCCGCGCACCTTGACCTGTGTGTCCGCGCGGCCGACGAACACCAGCTGTCCTTCGGCGGTCCAGCGCACCACGTCCCCTGTCCGGTACATCCGCGCACCGGGCACGAACGGGCAGGCCACGAACCGCTCAGCCGTCAGGCCCGTACGGCCCGCATAGCCGCGGGCCAGCCCTGGCCCTGCGACGTACAGCTCGCCCTCGGCACCGACCGGGACCGGCTGGAGGAACGCGTCCAGCACGAAGGTCCGCGCGTTGGCCAGGGGGCGGCCGATCGGCACGACGTCGCCGCCGCCCGGTGACAGGGGCAGGCTCATGGCCGCGCACACCGTCACCTCGGTCGGCCCGTACGCGTTGACCATCCGACGGTCGCCCGACCACCGGTCCACCAGGCCGGGCGGGCACGCCTCACCCGCGACGACCACCGTCTCCAGCGCGTCCGGCAGTGTGTCCTCGACGGCCAGCACGCTGGGGGGCACGGTCACATGTGTCGCCCCTGTCGCGCGCACCGCTTCGCTGAGCGACACCTGGGGCGGCAGCGCGTCCGTGCCGACCACCGCGAGCGAGGCGCCCGAGAGGAAGGTCATGCACAGCTCGGAGACGGCGGCGTCGAAGCTCAGCGAGGCGAACTGGAGCACCCGCGCGTCCGGGTGGACGCCGAAGCGCTCGATCTGGGCGTGTGCCAGGTTCGCCAGTCCCGTGTGGGAGACGACGACGCCCTTCGGACGGCCGGTGGATCCGGAGGTGTAGATCACGTATGCCGCGTTGCCGGTACGCAGCCGTCCGAGCCGCTCACTGTCCGGGACCGGGCCGGGTTCGCGGGCGGCCAGCGCCTCGACGACCGACGGGTCGTCCAGTGCCATGGACCGGTGTGCGAACTCCTCGGGCACCACGTCGCGGGTGGCCGAGGTGCACATCACCACGGCGGGGTCCGCGTCCTGGAGCACGAAGGCGATCCGGTCCGCCGGATAGTTCGGGTCGACGGGGACGAAGACGCCACCCGCCATGGAAATCGCCAGCAGGGTGACGACCATCGCCGCCGACCGCTCCACCACCGCCGCCACCCGGCACTCGGGGCCCACACCCGAGGCGATGAGGTGGCGGGCCAGCCGACCGGCGCTCGCCTCCGACTCGCCGTAGGTGAGGTTCTGTTCGTCCGATGTCACGGCGACCGCGTGCCGCCACCGCTCCACGCTCCGGCCGAACAGCTCGGGCAGCGTTCCGGCCGTGACCGGGTGCGCCGTGTCGTGCCACTCCTCGGTGAGCATCGCGCGCCGGCGCTCGTCCAGCACGCTCACCTGGGCGACGGGCGCCGACGGGTCGGCCGCGATCTGTTCCAGCACCCGCAGCAGCGATTCGAGGATCGCCTCCGCCTCGGCCCGTACGAACACATCGGGCCGGTAGTCGAGCTGGGCCTCCAGCCGTTCCCCCGGGCCCACGATCAGACCCAGCGGGTAGTGGCTCGCGTCCTGTGTCTCCCCTGCGGGACGGATGGTGAGGCTGTCGGGCCCTGCGGGCTCGTCGGCGGGGCGCGGGTAGTTCTCGTAGACCATCAGCGTGTCGAACTCGGCGCCGGGGCCAGCCAGTTGGTTGATCTCCGCGAGCCCGGCGTGCTGGTGGCCCATCAGGCCGATCTGACGCTGCTGAAGTCCGGTGAGCATCTCGGCGACCGACTGCCGGGCCTTCAGGTCCACCCGCACGGGGAGCGTGTTGATGAACAGGCCGACGGCCGACTCAGCTCCCGGAAGGTCCGTGGGACGGCCCGCGACGGTGCTGCCGAACACCACGTCCGTGCGTCCGGCGAGTCGCGCCAGCACCAGCGCCCAGGCACCCTGCACCACCGTCGCCACGGTCAGCCCGTACTCACGGGCCAGGTCGGTCAGGGTGGCCGTCAGCTCGACGGTGCACTCCCTGCGCACCAGCTCGGGGCGCACGGGCACCCTGACCGTCTCCGCGGGGACGACACGGGTCGGCTCGTCGGCTCCGGCCAGCTCAGCGCGCCAGGCGGCACGTGTCGCTTCCTTGTCCTGCCGGTCCAGCCACGCCAGGTAGTCCCGGTAGGAGGGTGCCACGGGCAGTTCGCGGGCTTCGCCGCCCGCCGCGTACACCGCCGACAGCTCGTTGAGCAGCACGGGCAGGGACCAGCCGTCCACGATGATGTGGTGCGTGGTCATCACCAGACGGTGCCGCCGCTCGCCGAGCCGGACGAGGAGGAGCCGCAGCAGCGGGCCCCTGGTCAGGTCGAATCGTGCCGACAGCTCGCTCGCGGACAGCCGCGCCATCTCGGCCGCCGCCTCCTGCTCCGTGAGCCCCGACAGGTCGGCGGTGCGCCACGGCAGCTCCACGTCGCGGGCGATCACCTGGAGTGCCTCGCCCGAGACGCTGCGGTGGAAGCTCGCCCGGAGGATCGGGTGCCGTTGCAGCATCGCGTCCCAGGACGCGCGCAGCCGTGCGACGTCCAGCGGCCCGTCGAGGGCGAGCGCCCGCTGTCCCCCGTACACGTCCGCCTCGCCGTCGTCGTAGGCGGAGTGGAACAGCATCCCCTCCTGCAACGGCGACAGCGGCCAGATGTCCACGAGTCCGGGGACGGTGGTCTCCAGGTTCTCGACGTCCTCCTGCGTCAGCGCGAGGAGGGGGAAGTCGGACGGGGTGTGTCCGCCCGCTTCCGTGTCGCCCGTGGTGTGGTCGGCGAGGCCGGTCAGCATCTCCAGCCATGCCCGGCCCAGACGCTCCACCTCGTCGTCGTCCAGCAGCTCGCCGGGCCAGCTCAGTGTGACCGTCAGCTCGGGGCCCTCCGGGGTGTCCCGTACCGAGGCGCCCGCGTCCAGCGCGTGCGTCGCGGGGGCGTCCGGGTCGGCGGAGCCGCCGACGGCGGACTCGCCGGCCATCTGCCAGGCTCCGGGCGGGCCCGACCTGGTGCCGGTGGCGAACCGGCCCAGGTAGTTGAATCCGATCTGCGGCGCCGGCAGGGCCGCCAGCCTCGGTGCCGTCTCCGGGTTGAGGTAGCGCAGCAGGCCGTGGCCGAGCCCGTCGCCGGGCACAGCGCGCGCCTGCTCCTTGACCGCCTTCAGCAGCTCGCCCGCCGCCTCGCCGCCCGCCAGTGCGTCGGCGAGGTCGGTGGTTCCGGCGTCGAGCCGGAGGGGGTGCACATTGGTGAACCAGCCGACCGTGCGGGAGAGGTCCAGGCCGTTCAGGGGTTCGCGGCCGTGGCCCTCGACGTCCAGGAGGACTCCGGTTTCTTCGGCTCCGGTGCCGGTGCCGGTGTCCTGGCGCCACTGGGTGACGGCCCCGGTGAGGGTGGCCAGGAGGACGTCGTGGACACCGCAGCGGAAGGCCGCGGGCGTCCTGCCGGTCAGGGTGGCCGCCTGCGCCACCGGGACGGTCCAGGAGCGGTGGCGCAGTGTGCGCACCGTGTCGCGCTGGGGGTCGAGTGCGCGCTGTCCCAGCAGCGGCTCGGGCACACCCCCGCCCCCGCCACCGCCACCGTTCCCGCCACCGGCCAGCGCGGTCCACGCCTCCAGCTCCGCCACCCGCTCCGCACTGCGCGCCTGCCGCGCCAACTCCAACGACCAGCCACGGAACGACGTACCCACCGGATCCAACACCGGCACCCGACCCGCAGCCACCTCACCACACGCCAACTCCAGATCCGGCAACAGCACACGCCACGACACACCGTCCACCGCCAGGTGATGCACCAGCAACACCACCCGACCCACACGCCCAGCACCCGCATCCACCCACACCGCACGCACCATCACACCCGCCACCGGATCCAGCCCATCCACCACCGCACGAGCCGCATCCCCCGCCACCCGGTCCAACTCACCCTCAGCCACCTCAGCCGCATCGACCCGGCTCACCAACGCACCCACATCAACCGAACCCCGCTCACCCACCACCAACACCGGATCCACACCCGCACCCCCACCGAACACGACACGCGCACGCAGCATGTCGTGCGCATCCACCAACGCACCCAACCCCGCCCGCAACGTCTCCAGCCCCAGGCCCTCGGGGGCACCCAGTACCGTCCACTGGGCGAATCCGGGGCGGGTAGCCCCGTCGCCCAGCCATCGCATCACCGGTGTCATCGCCAGCTCGCCCGCGTTCTCGGCGGTGGTGCCCGTGCCCTCGGTCTCCGCCGTTTCGACGGGTTCCACGACGAGCGCCAGCCGCTCCGTGGTCTTCTCCTCGAAGACCTGACGCGGAGTCACCACCCAGCCAGCGCGGCGTGCACGGGACGCGAGCTGCATCGACATGATCGAGTCGCCGCCCAGCTCGAAGAAGCTGTCCTCGACGCCGACCCGTTCCAGGCTCAGCACCTCGGCGAACAGGCCGGACAGCGCCTCCTCGGCCGGTGTACGGGGCGCACGTCCCGAGACCAGCCCACCGAAGTCCGGCGCCGGCAGCGCCGCCCTGTCCACCTTCCCGTTCACCGTCACGGGCAGCGCGTCGAGGACCAGCACCACCGCGGGAACCATGTGTTCGGGGAGTATCCCGGCGACGTGGTCGCGCACCTGCTGGCCGTCCACCTCCCGCCCGTCGGGTACGACGTAGCCGACCACCCGCTTCTCGCCCGGCCTGTCCTCGCGGACCACCACGGCGGCCTGTCCGACGTCCGGGTGGTCGGCGACGACCGCCTCGATCTCGCCGGGTTCCACGCGGAAGCCGCGCAGCTTCACCTGGGCGTCCACCCGGCCGACGAACACCAGCTCGCCGTTGTCGTTCCAGCGCACCAGGTCCCCGGTCCGGTACATCCGCGCGCCGGGCACGAAGGGGCAGGGCACGAACCGCTCGGCGGTCAGGCCCGGCCGGTCCGCGTAGCCGCGGGCCAGACCGGCTCCGGCTATGTACAGCTCGCCGGAGATGCCCTGGGGCGCGGGGCGCAGGAACTCGTCGAGGACGTAGAGCCGCATGTTGTCCAGCGGCCTGCCGATCGGCACGACGGCCGGGACCGGCACGTCCGCCTCGATCCGGTGGGAGGTGGCGAAGGTGGTGGTCTCGGTCGGCCCGTAGCCGTCCACGACGACCAGCCGGGGGCATGCCTCCCGCACCCTGCGCACCGCGTCGGCCTGCACCGCGTCGCCGCCGGTCCACACCTCGCGCAGTCCGCTCAGGCACTCCGGGTCGTCCTGCGCGAAGAGGTGGAACAGCGCGGCCGTCAGCCACATCGCGGTGATGCCGTGCCGGGTGACCAGTTCCCGCACGAGCGGCGCTGTGACCACGCCGGGCGGGGCGACGACGATCCGGCCGCCGCTCAGCAGGGGCGCCCACAGTTCGTAGGTGGAGGCGTCGAAGGTCTGCGGCGAGTGGAGCAGGACGCACTCGTGTCCGCGCGCGAACCGGCTGTCCTGGGCCAGCGCGGTCACATCGCTCTGGGTGACCTCCACGCCCTTCGGCACACCGGTCGAACCGGAGGTGTACATCACGTAGGCCACGTCTTCGGGCGACACCGCGACCCCCGGGGTGCCGTCGGGTCCGGCGAACAGTTCGTCGGCGGACACCACGTCAACGGGCTGTGCGTCGACCGTGTCGCCGTCCGCGACGATCAGCGCGGACCGCTCCAGCACCAGCCGTGTCCGGGCGGCGGGCCAGTCCGGGTCCACGGGCACATAGCCCGCGCCCGCCTTGGCCACACCGAGCAGCACCGCCACCATGCCCGCCGACCGTTCCATGACCACGCCGACGAGCTGTCCGCGCCGCACACCGCGTGCGATGAGCCCGCAGGCCACCCGGTCGGCGGTGCGGTTCAGCTCCGCGTACGACCAGTCCCGGTCGCCGTCGGTCATCGCCACGGCGTCGGGTGTGCGGTCCGCCTGTGCCTGGAACAGCTCGGGCAGCGCGCCCTCGGTGACGGTGCGCGAGGTGTCGTTCCACTCGGCGGTGACGCGTGCGTGCTCCGCGTCGTCGAGAAGGCCGATGCGGCCGATGCGCGCCTGCGGGTCGGCCGCCATCCGCTCCAGCAGCCGCAGCAGCCGACCGACGAGCGCCTCGGCCGCGCGGTCTTCGAGGACGTCGGAGCGGTACGTCAGCTGGACGCGCAGTCCGCCCATGGGGTCGACCACCAGCCACAGCGGGTAGTTGACCGACTCCTGTGTCCTGGCCTCGGTGACCGTCACTCCGCCCGAGCCGAACTCCTGCGTATCACCGCGCGAGTGGTCCGACGTGTGCGTTCCGGTGGGGAAGTTCTCGTAGGCGAGGAGGGTGTCGAAGGTGGCGCCGGGGCCGGCGAGCCGCTGGATCTCGGTGAGGCTCAGGTGCTGGTGGTCCAGCAGCGCCGACTGCTGGGCCTGGAGCCCTGCCAGCAGCGCGGTCACGGTCTGGGCCGGATCGAGCCGCACGCGCACGGGCACGGTGTTGATGAACAGGCCGAGCATGTTCTCCATGCCGGGCAGATCGGCGGGACGCCCGGCCACGGTGGCGCCGAAGACCACGTCACGACGCCCGACGAGCTGGCCCAGGACCACGGCCCACGCCACCTGCACGACCGTGTTCAGCGTCACCCCATGACTACGGGCCAACGCATCCAGTGACGCGGTCAGTTGGGGGTCCGCGTGACGGGACACCGCCTCCGACGCGGTTTCGGTGTCCGGGTCACCCGGTGCGACGAGGGTGGGCTCCTCCGCGCCCGTGAACTCCTGCTGCCAGGCGTCGCGTGCTGCCTGCTTGTCCTGACGGGTCAGCCAGGCCAGATAGTCACGGTACGGAGCCACAGCGGGGAGGCCGGAGGCGCTGCCGTCGGCCGCGTAGCAGGCCCACAACTCCCGCATCAGAACAGGCAGCGACCAGCCGTCCAACAGGATGTGATGCAACGTCACCAGCAACCGATACCGCTCCGCAGCCACCTTCACCAACGCCACCCTCAGCAACGGCGGGCGCGCCAGGTCGAAGCGGCGGGCCCGGTCCTCGGCACCGATACGCTCCGCCTCCGCCCAGGCCACCTCCTCCCCCCGCCCGGACACATCCTCCTCACGCCACGGCAGAACCGCGTGACGCACGACCATCTGGACGGGCTGTTCCATCCCGGCGAGCTGACGGAACCCCGACCGCAGCACCCCGTGCCGCTCCAGCAACGCCTCCCACGACGACCGCAACACCCCCGCATCAACACGCCCCTCAAGCGTGAGCACCATCTGCTCCA
>NZ_BAAGSO010000081.1:0-1923 GCF_054782395.1 Streptomyces daliensis
GTTGTGCGCCCAGCATGGGCGATTGCTTGGGGGTGGAAGTCCCCTGGGGGAAGAGGTGGTGCTAACCCCGAGCCGGAGGCAAGGGCGTCATCGTGAGGTGGGGTCTGGAGGAAGCCCGAGGCGAGAGCTGGGTACCGAGGAACACGAACCGCGTATGAGGCGTGCTGGCCGGGTGAGCCTGCAACGGAAGGTGACGCCCGTCTCCACCAAGAAGGCCAGTGCGTAAACGCGGCGGGGATCCAGGGACAGTGATCGTTCTTACCTGGGGAGATCTGTCCGGGTGTCGGTTGTGCTGAGGTGTCGCCGCGCCGACGGAGCAGGCCGGAAGGTCGGTTCTGACCGGGCAGAAGTCAGCAGAGGTCGTAGTACCAGCCGGGATGGCCGCCGATGGGTGGTGGGCTGGGAAGGGCCGAACATCGAGTGGAACGGGTGATGTGGTGGCTGCTCGTGCTGGTCACATGGACCGCAGCAAGTCCGCTTCGGCGGTGCCGACCGGGGAGGGACCGGTGCATTCCGGAAGTGTCCCGGCGGAGCGTAGTGGCCGGTCGGCGCACTCCACGGAGGACGTTCACCGGGAGCGGGAGTCCTCGCTGTGGGAGCGGATGCTCTCCAGGGAGAACCTGCTCGCGGCGCTCGACCGCGTTGAAGTGAACCGGGGTGCTCCCGGGGTGGACGGCATGACCACGGCCGAATTGCGGCCGTGGACCGCAGTGCACTGGCCCGAGGTCCGGGCCGAACTCGACGCGGGCATCTACCGGCCGGCGCCGGTCCGTCAGGTGATCATCCCGAAGCCTGGCGGCGGCGAGCGGATGCTGGGGGTGCCGCGGGTGCTGGACCGCTTGATCCAGCAGGCCATCGCGCAAGTGCTCATGCCCATTTTCGACCCGCAGTTCTCGGGGTCGTCCTTCGGTTTCCGTCCTGGCCGGTCCGCTCATCAGGCGGTCCGGGTCGCGCGGCGGGCGATCGAGGACGGCAACCGGTGGGTCGTGGACGTTGACCTGGACCGGTTCTTCGACCGGGTCCAGCACGACGTTTTGATGGCGCGGGTGGCGCGCAAGGTCAGTGACCGCAGGGTCTTGAAGCTGGTCCGCAGGTACCTGGAAGCCGGGATCATGGTGGACGGCGTGAAACAGCCGAGCGCGGAGGGGACCCCGCAGGGCTCCCCGTTGTCGCCCGTGTTGTCGAACATCATGCTCGACGACCTGGACCGGGAACTGTTCAAGCGCGGTCACAGGTTCGTGCGTTACGCCGACGATCTGCGGATCTTCGTGGGGAGCGAACGGGCCGCCCGCAGAGTGCTCGCCTCGGTTACGGCCGTGGTCGAGCAGCGGCTGAAACTGAAGGTCAACCGGGAGAAGTCGAAGGTGGTCCGGGCCTCCGCCGCCACGCTGCTGGGGTTCGGCTTCTACTTCACCCGGAGCGGAGTGAAGATCCGGGTCGATCCGAAGGCGCTGACGCGCTGGAAGGTCCGCATCCGGGAGCTGACCTCACGCCGGTGGAGCATCGCGATGGACGAACGCATCGCGAAGATCAACCGGTACATGGCCGGATGGATGGGCTACTTCCAGCTCTCGGACGCCTCCAGGGCGTTCCGGGACCTGGAGGAATGGCTCCGCCGCAGGATGCGGCAGATCCGCTGGAAGGAATGGAAACGCTTCGCGGCCAGGCACCGGAACCTGCTCGCACTCGGGATCCCCGAGCGCGCCGCCCGTGAATGGGCGAGCAGCAGCAAAGGCTACTGGCGGATCGCGGGGTCTGCCGTCCTTCAGCGGGGGCTGCCCAACTCCTACTGGGACGACCTGGGCCTGAAGATGCTCAAGCCAACCTGGCAACGGTTGAGACCAGCCCGATGAACCGCCGGATGCGTGACCCGCATGTCCGGTGGTGTGGGAGGAGGGCCGGGCGACCCGGCCCTCCTACCCG
>NZ_BAAGSO010000082.1:0-40194 GCF_054782395.1 Streptomyces daliensis
TGTTGTGGGCAGGCGTTCCGCATGGCGAGGGGGCACCTCCCAGCGGTAGCTGGGGGAGGGTGGGCACAACCCGTGCCACCGGGCCGCAGCACGCGAACGAAACCCCAAAGGGGCACCCCGGGAAGGCGCACCCCTGCGAAGGGGCTACCGTTCCAGGGCCTCGGACAGGGCCTTTGCCGGGTCAGGGACGGAGGTGTGGGTGCCGTCGCGGACCACGTGGCGGCCTCCCACGACCGTGTGCCGCACATCCGCACCGGTCGCCGCGAACACCACCGCCTCCGCGGCCATTCGCGAAGGCGGCCCCACCGTCCGTACGGAATCGAGCGCCACCGTCGTGAAGTCGGCCAGCGACCCGGCCTCCAGCCGCCCCGCCTCGGGCCACCCGAGCGCCGCATGCCCGTCCTCCGTCGCCGCACGCAGCAACTGCGCCGCGGTCCAGTGCCCCCGCGTACGCGACCGCAGCCGCTCGTTCAGCTCCATGCCCCGCGCCTCCTCGAAGAGGTCGATCACGGCGTGGCTGTCGCTGCCCAGCGAGAGCGCCGTGCCCGCGCGTTCCAGTTCGGGCGCGGGGCCGATGCCGTCGGCGAGGTCGCGTTCCGTCGTCGGGCACATGCACACGCCCGTCGAGGAGCCGCCGAGGCGGCGGATGTCGCCGTCGGTGAGGTGGGTGGCGTGGATCGCGGTCGTGCGGGGGCCGAGGACGCCGTGCTCTGCCAGCAGTTCGGTGGGGGTGCGGCCGTGTGCCTCCTGGCAGGCGTCGTTCTCGGCGGTCTGCTCGGACAGGTGGACGTGCAGCGGCGCCTCCCGCGCGTCGGCCCACTTCACGACGGTGTCCAGTTCGCGCGCGGGCACGGCCCGTACGGAGTGGATCGCCGCGCCCACCCGGGCCGTCGCGGGGTCGGCGGGTGTGAGCGCCGAGGCCCGTTCGGCCCACTCCTCGGCCGTGCCGTCGGAGAAGCGGAGCTGCGGCCTGCCGGGCGGCGCGCCGCGCCCCTTGGTGCCGAAGCCGGAGGCGAGGTAGGCGGTGTCGAGGAGCGTGACGCGGATGCCCGCTTCGGCGGCTGCCGCGAGCAGCGCGTGGCCCATGGCGTTGGGGTCGTCGTAGCGTGCGCCGCCGGGCGCGTGGTGCAGGTAGTGGAACTCTCCGACGCAGGTCACGCCCGCGAGGGCCATCTCCGCGTACGTGGCGCGCGCGAGCGCGTAGTAGGAGTCGGGCGTGATCCGGGACGCGACCTGGTACATCACCTCCCGCCACGTCCAGAACGTGCCGGAGCCCACCTGCACGGCGCCGCGCAGCGCGCGGTGGAACGCGTGCGAGTGGGCGTTGGCCAGCCCCGGCACGGTCAGTCCGCGCAGCACTTCGGCGCCCTGCGGCGGCGAGGTGACGCCGGTTCGCACGTCGGCGATCCGTCCCCCGTCGGCGCTGTCCGTCGTCTCGATGGCGACGCCCGGCTCCACGGTGCCGTTGAGCCAGGCGTATTCGCACCAGTACGTCAGTCGCACGCGAGCCCTTCCAGTACGTCGGCGAGTGCGGTCACCCCGGCCACGCAGTCGTTTTCCGCCGCGAACTCGGCGGGCGAGTGCGAGACGCCGGTGGGGTTGCGCACGTACAGCATGGCGGTCGGGACCGAAGCGGACAAAATACCCGCGTCGTGTCCCGCGCCCGTCGGCAGGACGGGCGCGCCGCCCAGTTGTGCGGCGAGCCGGTCCCGCAGGCCGTGGGCGAACTCCACGACGGGGGTGAACGACTCCCGTTCGACGCGGACGTCCACGCCGTCGCGCAGTCCGCGCTCGCCCGCCGCCTTCTCGATCTCGGCGACGACGGCGGCGAGGGTCTCCTCGTCGGCCGCGCGGGAGTCGAGCCAGCCGCGCACGAGGGAGGGGATGGCGTTGACGCCGTTGGGTTCGACGGAGACCTTCCCGAAGGTGGCCAGGGCTCCGGCGAGCCGCGCCTTCTCGCGCGCCGCGAGCACGGTTCCGGCGTACGTCAGCATCGGGTCGCGGCGGTCCTCGATACGGGTGGTGCCCGCGTGGTTGGCCTCGCCCGCGAAGTCGAACCGCCAGCGCCCGTGCGGCCAGATGGCGGAGGCGACGCCGACGGGCTGGTCCCGCTCCGCGTCGGCCAGCGCCCTGCCCTGCTCGATGTGCAGCTCGACGAACGCGCCGATGCGGGCGAGGCGCTCGGGGTCGGGGCCGATCGCGTCGGGGTCGTGGCCCGCCGCCTCCATGGCGCGGGCCAGGGTGATTCCGTCGGCGTCGCGCAGCGCGTGCGCCTTCTCGCGGCTGAGCTGTCCCGCGCTGAGCCGCGAGCCGACACAGGCCATCCCGAAGCGCGCACCCTCCTCGTCGCCGAAGTTGACGACGGCGACGGGCCGGGTGACGCGCGGGCCACGGATGCCACGGGTGTCCTCGCGGGCGCGCAGCAGATCCAGCGCGGCGAAGGAGGACACGACGCCGAGGGGGCCGTCGAAGGCGCCGCCGTCGGGCACGGAGTCGAGGTGCGACCCGGTGACGACGGCGTCCCCTGCGGCGGGGTCGCCGAGCCAGGCCCACTGGTTTCCGTTGCGGTCCACCTCGTAGGCGAGCCCCCTGGCTGTGGCCTGCGCCCTGAACCAGTCCCGGCACTCGGCGTCGGCGCCGCTCCACGCGTATCGCCGGTAACCACCACTGCGCGCGTCCCGCCCGACGGGCGCGAGCTCGCGCCACATGGCGAGGAAGCTTGGCGGGGCTGACGCCCCGGACCGGCCCGAGGCGGCACCCGGCGCCGACGCCGCGCCCCCGCCGGCGGGGGCTCCGCCCGGAGCGGACCCGGCCCCTCCCGGGGAGTCTGCGTGCACCGAGGAGCCGGAGCCTGGGGCCGCGCCAGACGCTTCCCCGGAGGCGAACGCCCCGCCGGAGACGGTCCCCGCGCCCGGGCGCGACGCCCCGCCCGAGGCGGGCACTCTCCCTGCGGGAGCTCCACTCGGAGCGGGCCCGCCCCCTCGCGGGGTGTCCGCGTGCACCGAGGAGCCGGAGCCCGGCTCCGTGCCCGCGCCGGACGCCCCAGGCCCAACAGGGGCAGGCTCCGCACCCGGGACGGACGGCCCTTCGCCGGGCACCCCGCCGGATGCGGACTCCGTGCCCGGGGCGGACGTCGCACCCGGAGCAGTCGCCCCGTCAGCAGACGCCCCACCAGGGGCGAGCCCCGCGCCCGAGGCGGACGGCCCTTCGCCGGGCACCCCGCCGGGTACGGAACCCGCACACGGAACGGACTCCGTGCCCGGGGCGGACGTCGCACCCGGAGCAGTCGCCCCGTCAGCAGACGCCCCACCAGGAGCAAGCCCCGCGCCCGGGACGGACGGCCCTTCGCCGGGCACCCCGCCGGATGCGGACTCCGTGCCCGGGGCGGACGTCGCACCCGGAGCAGTCGCCCCGTCAGCAGACGCCCCACCAGGAGCAAGCCTCGCGCCCGAGGCGGACGGCCCTTCGCCGGGCACCCCGCCGGGGACGGGCCCCGCACACGGAACCGGCGCCCTGCCCGAGGCAGACGGCCCTTCGGCAGGCGTCCCACCAGGGACGGACGCCGTACCCGGAGCGGTCAGCCCGTCAGCAGACGCTCCGCTGGGGACGGGTCCCGTACCCGAAGACGGTGCCGCGCCCGCGCCCGGTGCGTTCGCGCGGCGGGGCAGGGCGTGTTCGGGGAAGGCGGGGTCGGTCACGAGCCCTCCCGCATGGGGATGCGGACTTCGCGGGCCGAGGCGACCGTCTCGGCCCGTTCGTAGCCCGCGTCGACGTGCCGGATCACGCCCATGCCGGGGTCGTTCGTCAGGACGCGGCGCAGCTTCTCGCCCGCGAGGGGCGTGCCGTCGGCCACCGTGACCTGGCCCGCGTGGATCGAGCGGCCCATTCCGACGCCGCCGCCGTGGTGGATGGAGACCCAGGACGCGCCGGAGGCGACGTTGACCATGGCGTTCAGCAGGGGCCAGTCGGCGATGGCGTCGGAGCCGTCGAGCATGGACTCGGTCTCGCGGTAGGGCGAGGCGACGGAGCCGCAGTCGAGGTGGTCGCGGCCCAGGACCAGGGGCGCGGAGATCTCGCCGCTGGCGACCATGTCGTTGAAGCGCTCGCCCGCGCGGTCCCGTTCGCCGTAGCCGAGCCAGCAGATGCGCGCGGGCAGCCCCTGGAAGTGGACGCGCTCCTGGGCCATGGTGATCCAGCGCCGCAGGGACTCGTTCTCGGGGAAGAGGTCCAGGATGGCCCGGTCGGTGGCCGCGATGTCCTTCGGGTCGCCGGAGAGCGCGGCCCAGCGGAAGGGGCCCTTGCCCTCGCAGAAGAGGGGCCGGATGTAGGCGGGCACGAAGCCGGGGAAGGCGAAGGCGCGCTCGTAGCCGGCGAGCTGGGCCTCGCCGCGGATCGAGTTGCCGTAGTCGAAGACCTCGGCGCCCGCGTCCATGAAGCCGACCATGGCCTCCACGTGCCGGGCCATGGACTCGCGGGCGCGCGTGGTGAAGTCGGTGGGCTTCTCGGCCGCGTACGAGGCCATCTCGTCGAAGCCGATGCCGACGGGCAGGTAGGACAGCGGGTCGTGGGCCGAGGTCTGGTCGGTCACGATGTCGATGGGGGCGCCCTCGGCCAGCATGCGCGGGAGCACCTCAGCCGCGTTGCCGAGCAGCCCGATGGAGAGGGGGCGGCGTGCGTCGCGGGCCTCCGTCGCCAACTGGAGGGCGTGGGCGAGGGAGTCGGCGCGTACGTCGAGGTAGCCGTGCTCGATGCGGCGGTCGATGCGGGAGGGGTCGCACTCGACGCAGATGGCGACGCCGTCGTTCATGGTGACCGCGAGCGGCTGCGCTCCGCCCATGCCGCCGAGCCCGGCGGTCAGTGTGATGGTTCCGGCGAGGGTGCCGCCGCTGTGCTTGTTCTTAGAAGCGAGTTTGGCGGCGACGGCGGCGAAGGTCTCGTAGGTGCCCTGGAGGATGCCCTGGGTGCCGATGTAGATCCAGGAACCGGCCGTCATCTGGCCGTACATGGTGAGCCCCAGCGCGTCGAGCCGCCGGAACTCGTCCCAGTTGGCCCAGTCGCCCACGAGGTTGGAGTTGGCCAGGAGCACGCGCGGCGCCCACTCGTGCGTACGCATGACGCCGACGGGACGCCCGGACTGGACGAGCATCGTCTCGTCGTCGGCGAGGGTCTCCAGGGTGCGGAGCATCGCGTCGAACGAGCGCCAGTCGCGTGCCGCCTTCCCGGTGCCGCCGTAGACGACGAGCTTGTCCGGGTGTTCGGCGACCTCCGGGTCGAGGTTGTTCTGGAGCATCCGCAGAGCGGCTTCCTGCTGCCACCCCCGGGCGCTGAGCTGGCCGCCGCGCGGCGCCCGCACGGGTCGCGGTCCTGACATGGCCCCTGCCTCCTGTCCTGCCGGTTCTGCCTGTGTGCCCAGGCGCACCGGAACGCATTCATCTATTCACACACCTTACTTGCTGAATACTTTCAGTCAACGACCACTCTGGGAAGACCCCCGCGCCACGTGCTTGTGTGGCGTCATGGATCACGCACAAGGCCCCGCCCCGGAAACGGCCCCCGCTCCGGCCTCCGCCCTGTCCCCCGCGGCCCGCCGCGACCTCGCCGTCCGCGCCGCCGTGGAGAGCGGCCTGCTCTGCGACGAGCGGGCGCCGCTGGCCGCGCTGCTCGACGTCGCATCCGTACGGCAGGCCGCCAGGGACCTGCGGACCGCCTTCGACGAGGTGGCCGCCGAAGGGCAGCCCGTGCTGCACACGTTCGCCGTCAAGGCCGCGTCCCTCGTGCCGGTGCTGCGGCTGCTCGCGGACGAGGGCATCGGGTGCGAGGTGGCCAGCCCCGGCGAACTGGCGCTGGCCCGCGCCGCGGGCGTACCGGCCGCGCACACCGTCCTCGACTCGCCCGCCAAGACCCGCGCCGAGCTGCGCGAGGCCCTCGGCCTGGGCATCGCCCTCAACGCCGACAACCCGCAGGAGCTGGCCCGCCTCGAAGCCCTGGTCGGCCCGGACGGGCCGGGCATCCCGGGCGCGGGCGCGCCGCTCGGGCTGCGCGTCAACCCGCAGCTGGGCGGCGGCGCCATCGACGCGATGAGCACGGCGACCGCCACCTCCAAGTTCGGGGTCGCGCTCCAGGACCCCGGCGCGCGGGAGTGGGTCGTACGCGCCTACCTCGACCGCCCCTGGCTGACCCGGCTGCACTCGCACACCGGCTCCCAGGGCATCCCGCTGGAGCTGATGGCGCAGGGCGCGCGGGCCACGTACGAGCTGGCCGAGGAGATCAACGCGGCGGCCGGACGCCAGCAGATCGACACCCTCGACCTGGGCGGCGGCCTCCCCGTCAACTTCGCCTCCGACGAGATCACGCCCGCCTTCTCCGACTACGCGCGGCTCCTGGCCCGCACCGTGCCCGGACTCTTCGACGGGCGCTACGGGCTGGTCACCGAGTTCGGCCGCTCGCTGCTGGCCAAGGCGGGCACGGTGCTCTCGCGCGTCGAGTACACGAAGTCGTCCGGCGGGCGGCACATCGCCGTCACCCACGCGGGGACGCAGGTCGCCGTGCGCACCGTCTTCACGCCCGACGCCTGGCCGCTGCGCGTCGCCGCCTACGACGCCAAGGGCATCCCGCGCACCACGGAGCCCACGGTCCAGGACGTCGCCGGACCCTGCTGCTTCGCGGGCGACCTGGTGGCACGGGGCCGCGAACTGCCGCTGCTCTCCGAGGGCGACCACGTGGCCCTGCTCGACACGGGTGCGTACTACTTCTCCAACCCCTTCGGCTACAACTCCCTCCCCCGGCCCGGCGTCTACGGCTTCACCGTGGACGGGGAGGGCGGGGAGGACGGCGAGGGCGGGGTCGGGTTCGCCACGGTGCGGGAGCCGCAGACGCCGGAGAGCATCGTCACGGAGTCGGGCGGCGCCCACCGCGACGCGCTCAGGTGACGCGCCCATCCAGCGCGGGCGGGAGGGCGCGCCCTCAGTTCCCGTACTGGCGCGTCTCGGGGCGCTCCACCAGCAGCGTGTGCGCGGGGCTCTCCGCGACGGGGCGGTGCCGCACGCCGCGCGGCACGACGAACATCTCCCCCGCACGCAGTGTCACCGGCTCCCGCCCCTCCAGCTCGACGCGGAAGGTGCCGTCCCAGCACAGGAACAGCTCGTCCTCGTCGTGGTGGTGCCAGGGAAAGGCGCCGTCGAGCCTGGCCACCCGCACCACCGTGCCGTTGACCGTGGCCAGGTCGCGCGGCTGCCAGGGCCCGGGGAGCGCGGCCACGGCCTCCGGGACGGAGACCGCCCGCCCGTCGCCCTCGCCGCGTGCTTCCGCCATCGCTTCGTCCATCGCTTCCGCTTCGTCTCGCGTCGTCATGCGCCCATCCTCGGAGCACGCGCGGGCCCGCGGTAGAGCCGCTGCGGCAATGCGGCAGAACCGGTGGTTCCCGGGGTGCGGGCCCCGTCGTCACGGTGCGACGGCGCCGCCCCCGCCAGCCGCCCGGGGGGCGGGGGCGGGGGCCGGGGCCCGTCACTGGTGCCAGGCGGTGCCGCCCACGTTGTGGATCATGCGCTGGAGGACCTTGAGCGTACGCACGTACTCCTCCTCCGGGATCCCGTCGTGCACCCGGGCCAGCGCGCCGCCCACCCGCTCGGCGCACGCGTCGTACGTCTTCTCGCCCAGCGGGGTCAGCCGCAGCCGCTCCTCCTCGTCCTGGGTGGCCAGGCCACGCGCGATGACCGTGTCGATCTCGGGCTGGAGCGCGCCGCCCACGTCCAGGTAGCCCTGGAGGACGTCGGTGACCTCCTGGCGCGTACGGCCGTCCTCCGTGCCGTGGAGCTGACCCAGCACCCACCAGCGCGGCTGGGTCATGTCCACCTCGGCCAGTTGCGCCCTGATGTGGGTGACGACCGCCTTGTGCGCGGCCCAGCTCCAGTAGCCGATCGGCTGCCTGGCCAGTCCCGCGTCGTCGTGTGAGAACTCCATGGCTCTGCCCCTCTCTCGTGGCCCGGCCCCCGAACGGGTCCTTGTGGCCGAGGATCATGAACTTAGGAGTTCAACCGAACTTGAAGTCAAGCCCGGCAGGTGCGAAGCCGGTCCCGGCGGCCCGGTCACGCGCCGCCCCACACCTCCTCGGCCGTCTCCACGATCAGCCGCAGCTTGGCGAACTGGTCCTCGGCCGAGAGCTTGTTGCCCTCCAGCGTCGAGGAGAAGCCGCACTGCGGGGACAGGCACAACTGGTCCAGGTCCACATAGCGGGCCGCCTCGTCGATACGGCGCTTGAGCGCGTCCTTGGACTCCAGCTCCGGGCTCTTCGTCGTGACCAGCCCGAGGACGACCTGCTTGCCCTTGGGCACATAGCGCAGGGGCTCGAAGCCGCCGGAGCGCTCGTCGTCGTACTCCAGGAAGAAGCCGTCCACCTCCAGGCCACCGAACAGGGCCTCGGCGACGAAGTCGTACGAGCCCGAGGCGACCCAAGACGACGCGAAGTTGCCCCGGCACATGTGGGTGGTCACCCGCAGATCGTCGGGGCGGCCCGCCAGGGAGCGGTTGATGTTGGCGATGTACGTCTCGTGCTGGTGCTCGGGGTCGCCCCCTATCCCGGCGACGTGACGGCGCTGCTCCGGGTCGTTCAGGTAGGCGAGGCTGGTGTCGTCGAGCTGGAGGTAACGGCAGCCGAGGTCGTACACGCCGCGCACCTGGGCCGCGTAGGCGGCGGTCAGGTCGTCCCAGAAGCCGTCCATGTCCGGGTACAGCTCGGCGTCGATGGCGGCCCGGCCGCCCCGGTAGTGGACCATGCTCGGCGACGGGATGGTCAGCTTCGGCGTCTGGTCCTCCGCGACCGCGTCCCGGAGGAAGGCGAAGGCGTCGCCGAAGATGGTCCGCTCCAGGCCGATCCGCCCGTCCACCCGTGCGGAGGGCGGGGCGAAGTCCACGTCGCCGTCCGCGTTGTGGAACCGGATCCGCAGCGACTCGTCCTCGACCTTGCTGATGCCCCCCAGCGCGTAGATGAAGTCCATGTGCCAGGAGGCACGGCGGAACTCCCCGTCGGTGGCGCCGCGCAGTCCGGCCTCGCGCTGCTGCCGTACGACGGCGCGTACGGCCTCGTCCTCGGCGGCCGTCAGCTCCGCGTCGCCGATCCGTCCGGCGGCGTGCTCCTCGCGGGCCCGCCGCAGCTCGGGCGGGCGCAACAGGCTGCCCACGTGGTCGGCCCTGAAGGGCGGGGCGCTCCTGGGTGTCGGCGGCATGGTGTCGTCCCCTTTCGTCTCCAGGGGCCCACCCTGCTCCGGAGTCCTCCAATCCTCAACCACCTGAACCGTTTCCGGAGGCGCTTGTCACGGCGGTGGGCCGTACGGGCCGCTTTGCGCAGCGCCCCCACCCCGCTAAGGATCACCGCGTCGGGGAAACCACAAGCCCATGCAGGCCACACCTCGTACCCCGGAGGACTCGGACGGCCCGGACGCCCCCGACTCCACACCGCTCAAGCGCGCGATCAGCCCCAGGCTGCTGGCGCTCTTCATCGTCGGGGACATCCTCGGCACCGGCATCTACGCCACCACGGGCAAGGTCGCGGGCAAGGTCGGCGGGGCCCTGTGGGTGCCCTTCGCCATCGGCTTCGTCGTCGCGCTGCTGACGGCCGCCTCGTACGCGGAGCTCGTCGGCAAGTACCCGAAGGCCGCGGGCGCCGCGCTCTACACCCAGCGCGCCTTCAGGATGCCCTTCCTCACCTTCATCGTCGCCTTCATGGTCATGTGCTCGGGGCTCGCCTCGGCGAGCGCCGCCGCCCGCGCCTTCGGCGGCGACTACCTGCGCGAGTTCGTCGACGTGCCGCCCACCCTCGTGGCGATCCTGTTCATCGTGCTGCTCGCGCTGCTCAACCTGCGCGGCGTCTCGGAGTCCGTGAAGACGAACGTCGTGCTCACCGTCGTCGAGGTGACCGGGCTGCTGGTGATCATCGGCATCGGCGTGTACGCCGTGCTGTCCGGGAACGGCGAGCCCGCACGGCTCACCGAGTTCCACGCGGCGGACGGCGGCACCGGCTACGCGCTGCTGACCAGCGTGCTCGGCGCCACCGCACTGGGCTTCTTCGCGTTCGTCGGGTTCGAGGACTCCGTCAACATGGCCGAGGAGACCCAGAACCCGTCCCGTACCTTCCCCCGCGCCCTGTTCCTGGGCGTCGCCGTGACCGGGACGCTCTACGTGCTCGTCGCCCTGGTCTCCTCCCTCCTCGTCGACCACCGGAAGCTGGAGGCCAGCAGCGGCCCGCTGCTGGAGGTCGTGAAGGCGGGCGGGGTGGCCTTCCCGCCCGAGCTGTTCGCGCTCATCGCCCTGTTCGCGGTCAGCAACTCGGCCCTGATCAACCTGATGATGGCCTCGCGGCTCTGCTACGGCATGGCCAACGAGGGCATCCTCCCCGGCGCCGTGGGCAAGGTGCTGCCCGCGCGCCGTACGCCCGTCGTCGGCATCGTCTTCGTCTCCCTCCTCGCCATCGGCCTCGTCTCGACGGGAGAGATCGAGGGGCTCGGCGACACCACCGCTTTCCTGCTGCTGTGCGTCTTCACGGTCGTCAACGTGGCGGTACTGGTGCTGCGGCGCGACCGCGTCGGCCACGCCCACTTCCGCACCCCGACCGCGCTGCCCGTGCTCGGCGCCGTCACCGCGCTGATCCTGGCGAGCCCGCTGGCCGACCGCGCCGCCGACGTCTACATCCGCGCCGGGGTGCTGGTCCTGATCGGCGTCGCGCTGTGGGCCGTGAACAGGTTTGCGATGCGGGCGGCGCGAGAGCGATGAGTTCCGGCTGGACGGGTGGTCAGTACGGGGGACGGCTTCCGCGACCCCGAGGAGTGCACAGTGACCACCGAAGCGACGGCCACCGAAGCGACGACCACCGGCGCAGCGCGGGAAGACAACCTGGTCGCGAGCGGCATCGTGCTCGGCAGCACAGAGCCGGACCGGCTCGTCGCCTGGTACCGGGCGGCGCTCGAACCGCTGGGCGCGCGCTGGGAGGAGCACATGCTCGTCGTCGCCGAGGGGCTGTACGTGGGCTTCGACCGCCGTGACGACGTCGCGGCGAAGACCGTCGAGCCGGGCCGCCAGCTCGTCAACTTCGGCGTCCGCGACATCCGCGCGGCCGAGGCGCACCTGAACTCGCTGCACGTGCGCTGGATCCGGCCCGTCGAGGCGGTCGGCTGGGGCTTCATGTCGACTGTGGAGGACCCGGACGGCAACTACCTCCAGTTCATCCAGGCGGACACCCGGCCCGACGGCTCCGACGGCTCCGACGGCTCGGAGTCGTCGGACCGGTCCGAGCAGCGGTCCGAGCGGGGCTGAGGCCGGGGACGGGGCCGGGGCGAGGGCGGGGAGCGCGGTGATGAGCGGGTCGCCGGATTCCGGAACGGAGCTGCTGGAGCGGGCCGTCAACTACGCGCTGTGCGCCGTGCGCCCGGTCACCGCGCGGATGCTCGGCCGCCCCACCCCGTGCCGACGGTGGGACCTGGAGTCCCTGCTGCGGCACACCGGCGATTCACTGGCGGCGCTGTACGAGGGCATCGACGCGGGGTACGTCGGCGTACCGGGCGCGGGCGCCGCGCCGAGACCGGGTCCCGGCGCGGGCCGGGACGCGGGATGTGGCGGTGGTGTTGGCGGTGGCGGCGGGCACGGGGGTCCCGCCGGTGCCGCTGGTGCCGTCGGGCCGGACGGTGGTGACGGGGCGCGGAGTGCGGGCCCGGTCGACGTGCTGCGAGCGCGTGCCACACGCGTGCTCGGCGCGTGGGCGGCGGCCGGGAGCCCGGAGGACCGCTACGTGGCCGTGGCCGACCTGCCGGTGACGGCAGCCGCCATAGCCCGTACGGGCGCGCTGGAGATCGCCGTCCACGGCTGGGACATCGCCTGCGCGACGGGCCTGCCCCGGCCCGTGCCGCCCGCGCTGGCCTCGGTACTGCTGCGTACGGCACGACAGCTCGTCCCGGCACCCGCGGCACGGCACCCGCTGTTCGGGCCCGCGATCCGGGTATCGGCGGAGGCGGACCCCAGCGACCGGCTCGTCGCGTTCCTGGGCCGGGACCCGGACTGGACACCGGAGAAAGGTTTCTGACGACGGCTCGGCGTCGCGGCGTCGCGGGGCGGCGAGCCCTCCCCTCCACGCCCCGTCACTCCATGAACAGCCCGCGCTCCGCCGCCCGCGCGTCGAACTCCTCCAGGCGCGCCTGCGCGTCAGGCAACTCGTCGGCCATGGCCTCCAGCAGCACCCGCCCCAGCAGCATGGGCGCGCACGCGGTGTCGAAGGCGAGGCCCGTGCCGACGGCCGCAGGAAGCAGCAGGTCGTCGGGGTGGGCCACGGGCGCGAAGGCGCTGTCCGCGACCGTCACCACGCTGAGCCCTGCCTCGCGGGCGCGGCCGAGCGCGGCCACCGTCTCGCGCGGGTGCCGCGGCAGCGCGAAGCACAGGAGAGCACCGGCACCGGCCCGTACGCAGGCGTCGAGCCTGTCCTCCAGCATCGACCCGCCCTCGTCCAGCAGCCGCACATCGGGGTGGACCTTGGCGGCGAAGTAGGCGAAGCCACGCGCCTGCGGGGAGGCGGCCCGCAGGCCCAGTACGGGCAGCGGGCGGGAGGCGGCGAGCAGCCGTCCGGCGCGCTCGACGGGCGCGGGGTCGGCGAGGAGGGCCGCGAGGTGGCGCAGGTTGTCGATCTCGGCCTGCACCGCCTGCTGGTACTCGTTGCCCGCCGCGTCCGCGCCGCCCGCCGCGCCGGTTCCCGTGCCCGTTCCGGCCGCCTCGGGGTCCGGCGCCGACTCCCGCAGGTGCCGGCGCAGCGCCGGGTACCCGTCGAAGCCGAGGGCGACGGCGAAGCGGGTCACCGAGGGCTGGCTCACCCCCGCGAGTTCGGCCAGCTCGACGCTGGAGAGGAACGGCGCGTCCGCGGCCCGTCGGACCATGCAGTGGGCGATGCGCCGCTGCGTCGGCGTCAGCCGGTGCCCCTCGAAGAGCTTCAGCAACCGCGCGCTGGCGCTGCTCATCCCGTCGTCTCCTTCTGTGCTCTCGTCGGCTCGACTGTACGGGGCGCGGCGCGCGCACGCCGAGCGGTGGCGCTCTCCGCCGGGGGCGGCGGCGTCCGCGCTATTCAGCGCGCTGCCGTCCGGGGCGATCCGTCAGGTACTGTCCACCATACGAGACGCCACACGCAAACCCCTCTGCCACCACGCCTTTTGCCGAGGCAACCCTTCTCTCTCGTACCGAATAGCGGGCAAGAGCAGCCGCCTTTTCGCTCCCACCCCTTGACTTTTATTCATTCACTTACGACCGTGCATGACTATATACAGCCAGGCAAGGGACAGCGGACGACCAGCTTCCGGGCCATGAGCTGACCCGAACCGATCCGACCTGACCCGACCCCGGCCCCGGCCCCGGCCCCGGCGCACGAAAGGCAGGACCCCACCCCCATGGCCCCCTCGCTCGTCGAGCAGCACTCGATCGACGTCGTCCCGGACACGGAACGGCACGGCAGCGCCTTCAGCCAGTTCACGCTGTGGCTCGGCGCCAACCTCCAGATCACCGCCGTGGTGACCGGCGCGCTGGCGGTGGTCTTCGGCTCCGGCGCCTTCTGGGCCGTGCTCGGGCTCGCCCTCGGCAACCTCCTCGGCGGCGCCGTGATGGCCCTCCACTCGGCGCAGGGTCCCCGTCTCGGGCTGCCCCAGATGATCTCCTCGCGGGCCCAGTTCGGGGTGCGGGGCGCGATCGTGCCGCTGGTGCTGGTCATCGTGATGTACGTCGGCTTCTTCGCCAGCGGGACGGTCCTCGCCGGGCAGGCCGTCGGCGAGCTGACGCACCTCGGGGACACCACGGGCATCGTCATCTTCGCCCTAGTCACCGGCGTCACCGCCGCCGTCGGCTACCGCCTCATCCACGCACTCGGCCGCGTCGCCTCCGTCATCTGCGCCCTCGCCTTCGTCTACCTCGGCATACGGCTGCTGGAGCGCGCCGACCTCGGCACGCTCCTCGCCGACCGCACCTTCGACCTGCCCCTCTTCCTCCTCGCCATCTCCCTCTCCGCGTCCTGGCAGCTCGCCTTCGGCCCGTACGTCGCGGACTACTCCCGCTATCTGCCGCGCACCACCTCGGCCAAGGCGACGTTCTGGTGGACGCTGGGCGGCAGCGCGCTCGGCTCCCAGTGGTCGATGACGTTCGGCGCGCTCGCCGCGTCAGCCGCGGGCGGGGCCTTCGTCGGGCACGAGGTCGGCTACGTGGTCGGTCTCGGCGGCGCCGGACTGATCGCCTCCGCGCTGTACTTCGTCATCGCGCTCGGCAAGCTCACCATCAACGTGCTCAACACGTACGGCGGCTTCATGTCCCTGGTCACCAGCGTCAGCGGCTTCCGCGGGCAGGCGGCGCTGTCCTCGCGGGGGCGTGCCGCGTACATCGCGGGGATCATGGTGGCGGGCACGGTCGTCGCGCTGCTCGGCAAGGACAGCTTCCTGACGTCGTTCAAGGACTTCCTGCTGTTCCTGCTGACGTTCTTCACGCCCTGGTCGGCGATCAACCTGGTGGACTACTACCTGATCGCCAAGGAGCGCTACGACCTCCCGGCCCTGAGCGACCCGCACGGCCGCTACGGCGCCTACCGCTGGCAGGCCCTCACCGTCTACGTCATCGGCCTCGTCGCCCAGCTCCCCTTCCTTTCCACCCACTTCTTCACCGGGCCGCTGGTGGGTCCGCTGGGCGGCGCCGACGTCTCCTGGGTCGTGGGGCTCGCCGTGCCGGCGGCGCTGTACTGGCTGCTGGCGCGCCGCGACACGTCCCACGTCCCGGACCACACGATCCTGGCCCCGGAACCCGGTCCAGAACCTGCCCCGGAACGGGGGGTTAGCCCCACTGTCAGGGTGAAGGAAACGCCGTAATCTCCACACCCATGGAAGCCCGCGATCCTGAGCTGAAGCGAGAACTCGACGCTTCCTTGCAGACCCGCAAGGAACTCGGTCCCGAGTACGAGGACGAGCTGGTCGACTCCTTCCTGGAGAAGATCGAGCAGCGGCTCGACGGCGTGGTCGACAAGCGGGTGCGCCGCCAGCTCGCCGAGCAGCAGATGGTGGTGGCGCGCGGCAGCGCCCGCCCGGCGCCCGGGGCGCAGCCCCACACCTACCCCGACGGCCTCGGCGCGCGCGTCGGCCTGGCCGTCGCCTCGCTGGTCCTGGCCATCCCGCTGTCGGCGATCGCCGTGGTGAACGGGGGGCTGCCGGGGCTGCTGGTGTGCTGGGCGGGTGTGGTCGGCGTCAACGCGGTCCAGGCGAGCCGCACCTGGTTCGACTTCGGCGCCTCGTCACGCCGCCGCTCCTCGTCCGAGGGCTCGGACTGGGACTAGGACGTGTCCGGCCCGTCTTGGGGCTGCTCCGCACGTGGGACGGAGAGCTGTGACGTTCAGTTGCCGCTGTCCGTGTACATATCGATCAAGCCCTCGGCGACGTCCTCGCCATCGAGTTCGTGGAGTTCCGCACCGATGGAGCCGAACTCCACGCTGCGGGGGAACATGGCCTCCTCGTACTGGCCGAGGACGGCCTCGATGTCGTCGGGGTGTGCGGCGATGGCCTTGCCGAGTTCGGCGCCGTCGTACATGGCGCTGTTGGCGCCTTCGCCGTTCGGGGCCAGGAGGTGAGCGGCGTCGCCGAGCAGGGTCACCCCGGGCACCCGGTCCCATGTGTGCCCGAGAGGCAGGGCGAAGATGGGGCGCGGAAGCGGCGGGAGGTCGGCGTCGGTGATCAGGGCGGTGAGTTCCGGTGCCCAGCCGTCGAACTCCTGGGCGATCCGCGCGGCGGCAGCGGCGCTGTCGCTGAAGTCGATGACGTCGAACCACTCCTGCGGCTCGCGGCGAAGCGGGCCCGGGCAGTCGCCACGGAGTGGCGGGCGCGGTGCGGTGCGGTGCGGTGCGGGAAGGCGTACGGGGCGGGGACCGCCGCACCCCGGCGCTCGGCGCCAGGGGCGGGACGACGGCGGTCCCCGCCGGGACGCGCGCCGATCGGGATCAGCCGCGTCCAGGGGCGTCCATGGAGGTCCGGGAGCCGCTCCGGAGGTCCGTGACGCCGACAAACTCCAATGTGCCGGACGGGTGTTAACCACGGTTTTCCACCCCGTGACACTTCGGAACTCCTTCACCCCCGGCCGTACCCCGGCCCCCACCCGCTTCGCCCCGCACACCCGGTACGCGAACAGGTCCCGCCTGCGCACTCAGGACACATGGGGCGCCGACGGGATCCGCCCCAGGATCGAACCTCAGACCTTGGCCCCCTTGCTGAAGGCCACGAACTCCGCCCAGACGGCCGGTGTCACCGCCATGTGGCCACGCTCGCGTGCCTTCGTGTCCCGGACCAAGACCACGGAGGGGTCGTTGTCAGCAACCTCCACACAGGTTTCCGTACTGGTGTAGGAACTCGTGCGCCAATTTGGAATCATGGGGATATATTTCTCCTTAGTCACGTGCCAAGCCCTCGAAGTGCTGAATCGCAGTGAAGATGAGGTCCCGTACACCAGCTCCATATATAGCTGACTGCTTGAGGAGTGCAAACGCCTTGGCGTAAAGGTCGATCTCCCGAGGCTGCGTTACGGAGAACTCCGCCGAGTAGGTCTCAACGAGGACGAGTCTATCGTCGAACATGGAAAAGGAATTCCCGGGCCAAATGTCGAGTTGGGCAGAGCGCGGAATGAGGCCCAGGCTTAGCCGTGGGAGGTGCATAGCCGCCAACAGCCGGTCGAGCTGCCCTATCATCACCTCCGGCCCTCCAAAATTGCTGTAGAGAGCCTGCTCGCCGAGCAGCACGTTAAAGACCCTTTCACCCCGGTACAAGTACTGCTGACGCTCAAGCCGCTTGGCTACGGCGGCTTCCGTATCATTAGGAACCTCGTAGTAGTTGACGACCTGTCGGAACGTCTCCGCGGCGTACTCCGGCGTCTGAAGCGCCCCCCATACGACGGTGGGATGCCAGATGCGGAAGACCTTCGTCTTCTTATAAACGGGCAGGGCCTTGCTCTGCCTTTTCTCCATCCCGGCTTGGAACTGCCGACGCCACTCAAGCCATAGCTCATCGATGTGACGCACAGTCGCGATCAAGTCATCAACGTGATCTTGCTGCCCTGTTGCTGAACACCACGTTCTGATGTCCTCTTCGCTGGCATTCTGCTTGCCGTTCTCAAGACGCGAGACCTTCGACTCCTGCCAGCCGAGCGTACGGGCGAGCGCCCGGCCGCTTGCGAATCCCGCATCCTTCCGGAACCCGCGCAGCCGGGCGCCCAGCGCTTCTCGTGACTCTTGTGCTTGGCTGTTCACTGAACGATCAGGGCTTGTACTCGCGGTGAGGGATGGCGTCGGCCCAGAGTAGATCGCGCACGCGAATGCACTCGGCCACGATGCCAGGGTCCTCGATGATCTCCGATCCCAGGACGCGCCCCTCGGGGTCGAAATGCCCGACCGCGAGAAGACGGTCGTCGTACAGCCACCAGTCGTTGCCCTGGACGGGGAACGTGATGCCTTCGGGGAGCTGATGACGCGGGAACCATCGGATGTCCTCGCCGACCTCGATGTTGAGCTGGGTCATCGAGTGCTCCCAGGTGACGTACTGGCTGTGAGGCTCGGTAATCACCCGTACCCGGCGAACCGTCTTCCCTTCGCCGGTGACGCCCCTCATGAGCGCCATCCAAGGGTCGAGCCAGGCGTAGTCGTCAGGCTCGCCGCGCTCCCAGCGGGCATATGGCGTGTCCTCGATGGGAGACCCGTAGTCGTCCCTCAGCTCCAGGTGGAAGGCATCGCGCTCGAAGCTATTGAACAGCTCGTCACGCTGCGCGGGAGTGATCAGGTCCACTGTCTTCCTCCAGTAGGGCCGTGATCGAGGACTTGGGGACCTCGATGCAGGTCTCGTAGTCGGGCATACGCATCTGGCTCAGGGCCTCCGGGTCATGCACCTCCGGGCCTTGGAGCACGCATGTCCCTCCGTCCGTGACGATCTTGATCGGAGCGGTGAACTTCTTGATTTCGCCGCACGGCAGGTCATCCTTCGTCAGGTGCTCGAACAGTTCGGTCGGCACCTCGATGACGGTCTGACCATCCGGCACATCGAGCCGCATGAGCAAGTCGTTGGCGAAGACCTTCCAGCCTTGGATGACGTAGGTGTCCTGGTCGGTGGCGTACAGGGTGGGACTGTCTCCGGGGGTGGAGTTCTTACCAAGGAACCGTAGCTTCATGGCTGCTCTCCCGTCCGCTTGGTTGCGCAGGTTTGCGCGACACCATGATGGTCGGTGAGGTGTTCGACGCCGTCAATCGACTTGCCGCAAACTCGCGCAATCTTCTTGCGAGTTGGCCTCCAGCCCTTCTACGTTCGTCTTGCTTCTGCATGACGCCACCGGGTTGTCCGGTGGTGCTGGAGGAGAGCGCCCTGCCCTGCACGCTCGTCAGGGCTGGGCGTTCCACCACCTCAGAGGGATAACCCTGTGATCATGACCGCGCCGAGGCCGAACATGACCGGCAGCCCTGGTTACGCCCAGACCATGCCGTGTGAACCAGACTCTTCGGGCAGAGCGCGCCACTTGGTGGACACGGCGTTGAACACGTGGAGCCTGGGCCACCTCATCGAGGATGCGGTTCTGGTCACCGGTGAGTTGGTCAGTAATGCCGTTCGGCACAGCGGAAGTTCCGTCATCGTCGTCACTGTCAGCTTGCCCACGCCAGAGCGCGTTCGCGTCTCCGTCAGCGACTCGTCCATTGACCCCCCGGCTTTGCGTGTGACTGGGCGTGAGGAAGAGAGCGGACGAGGACTGATCCTCGTCCACGAGGTGGCGGATTGCTGGGGCTCGGAATTCCAGCATGCAGGCAAAGTCGTCTGGGCCGAACTGCTCATCGGGGAGTGTGCCTGATGGCCCGTTCGCGAGACGCCCCGCTTCCTGTTCGCACCGCGGGCTCATGCCGACGCGACGAGAGCCGCACGGGCCTTCGACTGCACGAAAGCCGATTTTCGCGCAACAGCTTCCGCCCGAAGGGAACAGTCATGACAGCGACCGTCGAGGAGCCGTCGGCCGAACAGCGGGCCACCGAGTTCCTGTGGCTCGACCTCACCCGCAGGTGTCAGCTCGAATGCACCCCGTGCTTCAACTCCTCCGGCCCGCAGGGCACGCACGGCACCATGACGCGCGAGGACTGGATCGCCGTCATCGGCCAGGCCGCCGAGTGCGGCGTGCGGCGCGTCCAGTTCATCGGCGGCGAGCCCACGATGCACCCGGACGCCCTGTCCCTGGCCGACCGCGCTCTCGCCCTCGGCCTGCGCGTCGAGGTCTACAGCAACCTGGTGCACATCTCGGAAGCTTGGTGGGCCCTCCTCCAGCACAAGGGCGCCTCACTGGCGACGTCGTACTACTCGAACCGACCCGACGAACACAACGCCGTTACCGGTCGCCCCAGCCACGCCCGCACCCTGGCCAACATCAAGAAGGCCATGCGACTCGACATCCCGCTGCGCGCCGGAATCGTCGCGGCCCACGGCTCTGAACGCGCTGAGGAGGCGAAACGCGAACTGGCAGAACTCGGGGTGGCGCACATCAGCATCGACCGTGTTCGCCCCTTCGGGCGAGGCGCCCAGGGCCAGGCCCCGGACCCCTCCGCCTTGTGCGGGCAGTGCGGCGACGGGCGAGCTGCGGTCGGCCCTGACGGGGGCGTGTCCCCGTGCGTCTTCTCCGCCGACTGGATGGGCGTCGGCAACGTCCGCAGCACCCCTCTCCCCGCTATCCTCGGCGGCCCCGAGCTGGCCGAGGCCCGTGCCACCGTCCGCCGTGCTGTCAGGGTGCAGCAGGCGTGGTGCCCTCCTGACAGGTGTGACCCCGGCTGCGAGCCCAATGAGGAGTGCGAGCCCGGGGTGGGCCGTTCTGAATGCGATCCAAGGAACTGAATCTGATGAAGCGGGAACTGCCCGGCCTGGAGTTCTGGGCGCTGATCCACCCGCACACGGGGGACGTTACTGAGACCCGTCCGGCGGAAAGAAGCTTCAGTTCCGACCTGACTGCCTTGGTCGAGTGCGAGAAGGGGCCCTTCTTCGTCAAGGCGATGCGCAACCGCCCCGGCGGGCGCCGGAACTCACTCGCGCGGGAAAAGCTGATCAACCCGGCCGTGCACCCGGTCTCTCCCGCCCTGCTGTGGAGCGCGGAGGACGACGACTGGCTGGCCCTCGGATTCGAGGTCGTACACGGCCGACGGGCCGACTTCACCCCGGACTCCACGGACCTTCCCGTCGTCACCGACGCCCTCGACCGGATCGGCCGCCTGCCGCTGCCTGACGTCGCGCAGGACTGGGCGGAGAACCGGTGGGACCGCTTCCTCTCGGAGAGAGAGACGGAGCTACTGCGGGGAGACTCGCTGATCCACGCGGACACCAATCCCAGCAACTTCGTGATCGGGGAGAGCCATGTATGGGTGGTGGACTGGGCCTGGCCGACCCGTGGCGCCGCTTTCATCTCCCCGGCCTGCCTCGCCGAACAGCTCATCGCATCCGGGCACACTGCCGCCGGGGCGGAAGCATGGGCCGCCCAGTGCGAAGGCTGGGCCGACGCCGACCCCGCCGCGATCGACGCGTTCGCCGTGGCCACCTGGCGCATGAACAAGTGGCGCGCCGACCGGTCCCCCGAGGAGAGCTGGCTCGGCGCCATGGTCGAGGCCGCGCGCACATGGGCCGAGCACCGAGGCGTCGCGGGAAGAGCTGCCGCCTGGCCTCAGTGAATGGATGAATGGCGACGCCCGCACTGAGACATGCCGGTTCGTGGGCATCAACCCACGCACAATAAAGGCCCGAGGTCATGTGCAGCTTTCTTGACAACGGGCCTTTATTGTTTCCTAGCGCGCCTTTACGTGGTCCAGCTCAAATACTGGACGACGGTACTAGTTGATATTGCCGCGAAGACCCTTGTAGTAGATCCAGCCCCGCTTGCCGTCGTTCGCACCGCTCTTGACCTCACCGTAGTACCAGGTGAAGGCCTTGTTCGCGCAGAACGCGTAGAAGCCCTTGCCGTTGCCTACGCGTCCCTTGACGGAGTAGTTGGTGCTAGGGCCGTTGCGGAGATTAGCGACGTTTCCGCTGCCGACGTCGACGTGCAGAAGACTGTTATTGATGTCTTGGTAGCATGCCGACGATCCGACAGCACTGGCGGCAGGAGCCGTCGCGACCATGCATCCGGCCGCAGCCGCACCGGCAATGGTGAGCGCTACCGCTCTCTTCTTGAGCTTGTTCACTTATTCCCCCATGAAATGAGCTTGAACTTTCCGCGGAGGAGAGAGTAGCAGACGATCACCAGGGGCCCCTGGCGGTACTGGTGAATTCGACATTCGAGCCATCATGGACATAGCTCTCCAGTCATCACCTTACGCAGCAGGCACTCGATGACTCGCCTCGAAATACTGAATTCTGCACCTTTCGCAAGGCGCCGACAAAAGCTGTCATCCCACGGGCACGGACCCGTGTGTTGGCCCCTTTATAGCCCTGTTTACAGCCCTGCGGCCGCCCGCCCACGCAAGACGCTCGGCTGGAAGACACCAGCCGAGCGTCCACTGATGCCGGCGCGACCACCGGAGGGACCCCGAGGGCCTACGTGGTGGTGAGCGCCTGCACGTTGCCACTGTCCGCGAGGAAGGCCAGGACATCTTGGCGGGTGACGATGCCGGTGGGCCTGCCGTCCACCAGAACCACCGCCGCGTCCCGTCCTTCCAACGCCCCTGCCACCCTCGCCACCGGCTCTCCGGAGCCGACGACGGGCAGCGGCGGGCTCATGTGCTTGTCCAGCGGATCGTTCGGTCCGGCGTGATCGGCGTACAGCGCGTGCAGCAGCACTCGCTCCTCCACGGCTCCGATCACCTCCCCGGCCATCACGTCCGGGTGCCCTGCCCCCGGCGCCACCACCGGCATCTGCGACACCCCGTACTCCCTCAGGACCTGGATCGCGTCCCCTACGGTCTCGGTGGGGTGCACGTGCACGAAGTTCGGGATTCCGTCCGTCTTCAGTGCGAGCACGTCACCGGCCGTAGGCTCTGCGACGGGCTGGTCGCTGAACCCATGCTGGCTGATCCACTCGTCGTTGAAGATCTTGCTGAGGTAGCCGCGCCCGCTGTCCGGGAGGAGCACGACGACCACGTCGTCGGGCCCGAGCCGCCTCGCCACCTCCAGCGCGCCCTGGACGGCCATGCCGCAGGAGCCGCCGACGAGCAGCCCCTCCTCCTTGGCCAGCCGCCGCGTCATCTGGAAGGAGTCCTTGTCGGAGACGGCGACGATCTCGTCGGTGACCTCGCGGTCGTACGCGTCGGGCCAGAAGTCCTCGCCGACGCCCTCGACGAGGTACGGGCGCCCGGAGCCGCCGCTGTAGACGGAGCCCTCGGGGTCGGCGCCCACGATGGTGACGCGCCCCTCGCTGACCTCCTTCAGATAGCGGCCCGTGCCCGAGATGGTGCCGCCGGTCCCGATGCCCGCGACGAAGTGGGTGATCCGGCCCGCCGTCTGCTCCCACAGCTCGGGGCCCGTCGTCTCGTAGTGGGAGCGGGGGTTGTTCGGGTTGCTGTACTGGTCGGGCTTCCAGGCGTCGGGGGTCTCCCGTACCAGGCGGTCCGACACGTTGTAGTACGAGTCAGGGTGCCCGGGGTCCACCGCTGTCGGGCAGACCACGACCTCGGCGCCGTAGGCGCGCAGCACGTTGATCTTGTCCGTCGAGACCTTGTCGGGGCAGACGAAGACGCAGCGGTAGCCCTTCTGCTGGGCGACGATCGCGAGGCCGACGCCGGTGTTGCCCGAGGTGGGCTCGATGATCACGCCGCCCGGGCGCAGTTCACCGGACTCCTCCGCGGCCTCGATCATGCGCAGCGCGATGCGGTCCTTCACGGATCCGCCGGGGTTGAAGTACTCGACCTTCGCCAGGACGGTGGCCTGGATTCCGTCGGTCACACTGTTCAGCTTGAGCAGCGGGGTGTTGCCGACAAGCTCGATCATGGACTCGTGATACTGCACCGTGATCTCCGGTCTCCGCGTGTCAGGGGGTGGCGACGTTGCTAACCCGTAGCGTCACCTTATTGCGCAACATGCGCACCCTGGCGGCGCGTTGCACGGCGGGCTGTGGCGGGCACCACAGTGTTGAGGGGCGCGAACCAGCGTGCTGACGGGGCGCGCGCACAGCGCCCACCTCCTCGACCCACAGTGCGGACGCACGGCGTCCGCGCCCAACTACCAGCCAGGAGGCGGGACCAGGAAGATGCCGATGTCGAAGGCGGCGACAGCGAGAGTGGCTCGGCGGATCGCGACCGCGGCAGCGTACGGCGGCGGCGGGATCGGCCTGCTCGGGGGCGCCACGATCGGACTGCTGGTCACGGAGGTCCAGCTCGCCAAGCGCAAGGTCGGCGGCTCCGACGACCAGCCGCCGATGGCCGACGGACTGTACGGGTCCGTCTTCGCGCGCAGCGTGACGGGGCGCCCGCTGCGGCTGGGCTTCCTGGGTGACTCCACGGCGGCAGGGCAGGGCGTCTTCCGGGCCCGGCAGACGCCGGGCGCGCTGCTGGCCTCCGCGCTGGCGGCGGTGGCGGAGCGGCCCGTCGAGCTGCGGAACGTGGCGCTGCCGGGCGCGCAGTCCGACGATCTGGAACGGCAGGTGGGCCTGCTCCTGAGCGAGCGGGACCTCTCCCACGCGCCCGACGTCTGCGTCATCATGATCGGCGCGAACGACGTCACGCACCGGATGCCGCCCGCGCGCTCTGTGCGGCTGCTGTCCGACGCGGTGGCGCGGCTGCGCACCGCCGGGTGCCAGGTGGTGGTGGGCACCTGCCCCGACCTGGGCTCGATCGAGCCCGTGGGGCAGCCGCTGCGCTGGATCGCGCGGCGGCTGAGCCGTCAACTGGCTGCTGCGCAGACGATCGCGGTGGTGGAGGAGGGGGGCCGTACGGTCTCGCTCGGCGACCTGCTGGGCCCCGAGTTCACGGCGAACCCCCGCGAGCTGTTCGGCCCCGACAACTACCACCCCTCGGCCGAGGGCTACGCGACGGCGGCGATGGCCGTCCTGCCGACGCTGTGCGCGGCGCTGGGCCTGTGGCCCACGGAGGACGAGCGTCCGGACGCGTCCCGTCGCGAGGGCATCCTGCCGGTGGCGCGGGCCGCGGCCGAGGCGGCGGCTGAGGGCGGCACGGAGGTCGCGGCGGTGCGCGGCCCCTGGGCCCTGCTGAAGCACCGCCGCAGGCGGCGGCTGCCCCCCGCCGAGGACGTCTCCCCCGCGCGCGCAGACGCCCGCGCCGATGCCCGCGCCGATGTCCCCGCCGACGCCCGCGAGGAGACCCACGAGGAGGCCGACAGACCGGGCGCGGCCTGACCCCTCCCGTCGGCCCCCCGCGAGAGGGCGCGACGGGCACGGGCCGACGGGCACGGCCTGACGGGTACGGGCCGACGGGCGCGAGGCCACGCGGGCACGCGGGCCCGCCCGCCCAAGCAAGCGCTTAGAAAAGAGTCCCGCATCACACCGTACGGCCCGTGACCCAGGCCATACGTGCGGGTAGCTTCCGGGCATGGCGGTCCCCGCCACAGCCGTGCCCACCACATCCCCTCTGGAGCCGTGATGCCCGAAGCAGTGATCGTGTCGGCCGCCCGTTCGCCGATCGGCCGTGCCTTCAAGGGGTCCCTCAAGGACGTACGCCCCGACGACCTGACCGCGGGGATCGTCCAGGCCGCACTCGCCAAGGTGCCGGAGCTGGACCCCACCCAGATCGACGACCTCATGCTGGGCTGCGGCCTGCCGGGGGGCGAGCAGGGGCACAACCTCGGCCGCGTCGTCGCCGTGCAGATGGGGATGGACCACCTCCCGGGCTGCACCATCACCCGCTACTGCTCCTCGTCGCTCCAGACGACCCGCATGGCGCTGCACGCCATCAAGGCGGGTGAGGGCGACGTCTTCATCTCGGCCGGCGTCGAGACCGTCTCGCGCTCCGTGAAGGGCTCCTCCGACGGGATGCCCGACACGCACAACCCCCTCTTCGCCGACGCGGAGGCCCGTACCGCCGCGCGCGCCGAGCAGGGCGGGGACGACTGGACGGACCCGCGCGAGAGCGGCGACGTGCCGGACGTCTACATCGCCATGGGCCAGACCGCCGAGAACCTCGCCCGGCACAAGGGCATCACGCGCCGCGAGATGGACGAGTTCGGCGTCCGCTCGCAGAACCTCGCGGAGAAGGCCATCGCCGACGGGTTCTGGGAGCGGGAGATCACCCCGGTCACCACGCCCGACGGCACCGTCGTCAGCAAGGACGACGGCCCCAGGCCCGGCGTGACGCTGGAGGGCGTCGAGGGCCTCAAGCCGGTCTTCCGCCCCGACGGCACCGTCACGGCGGGCAACTGCTGTGCGCTCAACGACGGCGCCGCCGCGCTCGTGATCATGTCGGACACCAAGGCGCGCGAGCTGGGCCTGACGCCGCTGGCGCGGATCGTGTCCACCGGCGTCTCAGGGCTCTCGCCGGAGATCATGGGCTACGGTCCCGTCGAGGCGAGCAAGCAGGCGCTGGCCCGCGCGGGCATGTCGGTCGGGGACATCGACCTGGTCGAGATCAACGAGGCGTTCGCCGCGCAGGTCATCCCGTCCTACCAGGACCTCGGCATCGACCTGGACAGGCTGAACGTCAACGGTGGCGCCATCGCCGTCGGCCACCCCTTCGGGATGACCGGCGCGCGCATCACCACCACGCTGATCAACTCGCTCCAGTGGCACGACAAGCAGTTCGGCCTGGAGACGATGTGCGTGGGCGGCGGCCAGGGCATGGCGATGGTGCTGGAGCGTCTGAGCTGAACGACGGCTCCGGTCCCGGGGCCCGCTTCCACCGCCCGGGAAAACCGCGGCCAGAACCCGTAATGACGCGAAGTGGGCGGAATTGTTACCCAGCTCACTTCGCGGCACGCATTCCTATATAGCTGTGAGACCGAAGCGCCCCCAGGATGTGATATATCCCCTGGGGGCGCCTCGTTTCTGCTGGTGAGGGCGTTGTGCGCGGTGACGGGCCCTCATTTCACCTGTCCCATTCAGTCCGTTTTGCACTACGGTCGAGAGGACTCGATAAACCTGCCGGTCAAAGCTGCGGTAGGAATTCGGGGGGATCGAAACGGAACCGGGAGAACGTCAGTGAGCGCCATATCCCTCACCCTGCTCGCGACCGCGGCCCTGGCCACGGCCCTGGGCGGCGCCGCGTTGCACACCGTCCGCGGTCTGCACCGCGAGGTCGCCGCGCTGCGCGCGCGGCTGGAAGACGGAGTCACGGCGACGGCGAGCGCCAGTGCCCGTACCACCCCCGACACCGCGACGGCGGAGGCCGGCACGGCAGAGGCTGCGGCCACCGTGCCCGCGGCGCGTACCGCCGCCTCGGCCGACGAGATCCGCGCGGCGGTCGCCGAGGCCCTCGCCGAGGAGCGCGAGCGCGAACTCGCCGAGGCGCGTGCCTTCTGGGCCGCGCAGGAGGCGCGGGACGCGGGCGTCGACGGCGGCGCGCTGCTGGCGGGCCACGGCACGGAGTACGAGATCGCGCCCAGCATTTCAGGGCTCGACGCGGACCTGCTGGAGGCCCTTCTCGACGGCCGTCTCGACGGCGACGCACTGGAGGACCCGCACGGGCCGCACGGCCTCGCCGGTCCCCGCGTCCCGTACGGCGCCGCGTACGACGCCTACGAGGGCGAGATCTTCATCCCCCGCCAGTCCGCCGACCGCGACCCTGACCGGGACCGCGACCGCGACCGCGACGGAGGCGACGACGTCGCCTTCGACGGGCCGGGCCCGCTCGACGGCACGGCAGCCGCCGAGGACGGCGCGTACGGCGACAGCACGTACGACGAGGGACCCGAGCCCCCGGAGGCCGTGGGCCCCGCCGCGCTCCCGGGCCGCGAGTCGCCCGAGCTGGCCGCGGCCCGCCGCCGCCACCCCTCGCACCCGGACTTCAACCTGAACGGCGACCCCGTCGTCCCCGCGCCCGCCCCGGCGACGGCGCCGACGGTCGCGGACCGCGAACGGACGCTGGAGCGGCTGAACGAGCTGGCCCTGTCCCGTACGCCGCTGGCCGACGTGCGCCCGGGCCCCCTGGGCACGCTGGACGTGTACGTCTTCGAGGACGGCACCACCGTCTGCCTGTCCCCCGGCCACCGCGAGACAGCCGAGCGGCTCTCCGAGGCGCTGCGCCGAGGCGAGACGCCGACGCTCATGGGCGGCTCCGGCGTCTCCGGCGCGTACTCCCTCACCTTCACGTACGGCGAGGACCAGACCGCCTATCTGCTGGCGGACCGCGTCATCGCCTCCCTGTAGCGGGACAGCGGGCAGCGGGGCAGCGCGGGCAACGGCCGGGGTCGGCGCCGGACGGAGCGTCAGCGGAACCCCGGCGCCTCGGCGCCTTCTCAGCGGCCCCCGACAGGCCCCACCGCCGAGCCCCCGCAGCGGCGGGTGCCCTCCTCGACGAGGGCCAGCGCCTCCGCCAGGCCCTGCTCCGCCTGCTGCGTCTGCTGCATCTGCTCTGCCTGCCGCGTCCGGCGGGCCTGAGCGCCGCCCTCCGCTCCGCTTCCGCCGTGCGAGGCGAGCGCTTCGGCCAAATCGTGCCCGGCGACGGCGAGCTGGTCACCGACCGAGAAAATGCCGCCCTCGGGCACCTCGTACGGGGCGCGTCCCGGGCACTCCAGGAGCTGGGCACGGCGTGCCAACTCCCTGGCCAGCGCCAGTCCCTCGGCCGCCGCGCCCTTCAGCAGGGCGCTCTGCGGAGTGGCCCTGAGGCGGTCGGCGAGCCGGTCCACGGCGTTGATCAGCGCAGTCGTATCGAGCACTTCGCAAGCCTATGCGCCTCCCACGGACTGTTGCCAACGCCTCAACGCTCAGGCACCTTGGCGGGAAGGACTACAAAAGGAAGCGTCCGGAGGCGCCGATGTCCCAAGTCTTCTCCCCAGAGACCCACCGGAACATGCTCTCCCGAATCCCGCACTGCACCGGTCGTGAGATCTCCGACTGGCTCCGCACAGTCGATGAAGGCCCCTCTCTCTTCCGCTTCGAGGAGAAGGTGAGCTGGCTGCGCGGTGAGCACAACCTCGCCTACGGCCACGCCAAGGCCATCGTCCACGAGTACGACTTGCGCCGCGCCGCGCGCAATCTCTAGCTCACGGACAGTCCCTTCCCCCGAGGGCCGAGGACCCAGGAACTCCAGCCATGCGAAGGGCCCGTGAGGCGCGAACGCCTCACGGGCCCTTTCCGTGCTGTCATACGTCACACGTCATACGTCACACGGCCGCGGCACGAGCCGCCGCGCGCGTCAGTTGTCGCCCTGGAGGATGGCGATCAGCCTGAGGAACTCCAGATAGATCCACACCAGGGTCAGCGTCAGCCCGAAGGCCGCCAGCCAGGACTCCTCGCGCGGAGCGCCGTAGGCGATCCCGTCCTCGACCTGCTTGAAGTCGAGGGCCAGGAACAGCGCGCCGAGCACGATGCCGATGACACCGAAGAGGATGCCCATGCCGCCGCTGCGGAAGCCGAGGCCGTCACCGCCGCCGAAGACCGCGAACAGCAGGTTCACGCCCATGAGCAGGATGAAGCCGATCGCCGCGGCCATCACGAAGCGGTAGAACCGCTGGGTGACGCGGATGATCCGGGTCTTGTACATCACCAGGACGGCGGCGAACACCGCCATGGTGCCGAGCACGGCCTGCATGGCCGCGCCGTTCACGTAACCGTCGATGTAGTTGCTGATGGCGCCGAGGAAAAGGCCCTCGAAGGCCGCGTACGCCAGGATCAGCGCGGGCACGGCCTTGCGCTTGAAGGACTGCACCAGCGCGAGCACCATCGCGACCAGCGCCGCACCGATCGCCAGCCCCAGCGAGAGGTCGGTGATCCAGGCGAAGGCTGCCGCGACGACGACGAGACCCACCGTCATGCCGGTGCGCGAGACGACATCGTCGATCGTCATCCGCCCGGCCTGCGGCTGGGCGGGTGCCGGAGCCGCGTACGGCTGCCCGGCGGTCTGGGCCTGCTGGGCGTAGGGGTTGGTCGCGTACGGGTTCCCGGCCTGCGGCTGCTGTGTGGCGTTGAAACCGGCAGAGCCGTTGTCGCGGCTGAACCCCCGTCGCGAGAAGACCGGGTTGCTGCTCCTCATCTCACTCCTCCATGGCCGCACGGCACGGCCTTGCCTACAGGGTAATGCTTTAGCAAAACCCGCACGCTAGTGCAGAGGGAAGAACGAAGGAAAGAGCCGTGATTGTTCCGTCGCCCAGCGTGGCGTTCCCGACAGGCCGCGCGTACCGGCGGCGCACCGGCCCCCACCAGGCCCGTCGGGGACGCGGCGGGGTCCGGCGCGCTCAGGCCCCCGAGCCGGAGACGGCCAGGTCCGTGGTGCTCTCGACCACCTCGCGGGCGATGTCCGTGAGGCGGCGGCGCTGGTTGCGTGCGTAGACCTGGAGCACCCGCAGCGCCTGGTCGACGGTGATCCGGCGGCGCTGCGCCAGCGCCCCGCACGCCTGCTCGACCACGACCCGGGAGCGCAGCGCCGCCTGGACGCGCGCGGCCTCGGTGTCCCGCTCCTCCGCCGCGCGCCGTTGCAGCACGCCGATGGCGGCGGCGCGTGCCAGGCCCTCGATCAGCCGCAGCTGGTCGGCGGCGAGCGGCTCGCGCCGGCCGCGGCAGAGGGTGAGCACGCCGATGACCTGGTCGCGCAGGCTCAGCGGCGCCGTCACCACGGACGTGACGCCCAGGCTCTCCGCCTCGGGCACGAAGCGCGGCCAGGCGGTGCGGCTGCTCGGCTCGTTCAGGGAGATCTCGCGCACGGGCCCGCCGTGGCACAGGCAGTCCCGCCCAGGTCCCTCGTCCCAGGCCAGTCCGGCGAACTCCAGATCGTGCGTGTGGGGGTCGGAGGTCGCCGCTTCCAGCCGGGTGGCGCCCTTGGCGGTGATGAGCACCACGGTGGCCGCCGTGACGTCGAGGAGCTCGACGCAGTGCCGGACGAAGGAGTGGAGATGGTGGCTGACGTCGTAGTCGTCGTCGGAGGTGTCGACCAGCTGGACGAACGCGGCGGCGAGCCGCCCTTCCCGTGCCGTCTCGGGCATGAGACTCATCCTCGTGGGGGTTGGTTCGCTCGATGGAAGGTCATCGCGTACCGGCCGCCGTGCGCCGTCTGCACGCACCGGCGCCGCCGCGTATCGCGAGACACCGCGAGGGCGTCCCCTTGAAGATCACCGGGGTCCGGGGCGACGGGCGCGCACCATGGCGATGCCTGGCTGGTTCCCCAAGGGAAACGAACCATTCGCACGAGCCGACAGTGGCACATGCCCCCGGCCTCGGCGCGCCGTACCCCGCGCACGCGCTCCGGCGACCTCGCGCGGGCCCGGCGTTCACTGCGGCGCATCGGGGTCGCACCGGTTTCGCCGGGAGCCGCCGCCCGTGCTGCCGAGGTCGTCGCCGTGCCCGGACAGGACCAGCCGCCGGGCGACCACCTGCCCTGCGACCTCGCGCAGCGGCAGGCCGTGCCGGAAGGCGTGCGCCCTCAGCCGTAGGAGGGCCTGCTCCGGGGGGATGCCGAGCTGGGCCGTGACCACGCCCGTGGCCTGGTGAAGTTCCGCGTGGTGCAGTAGGGACTCCTCGTCCACCGGACCGATGCGGTGCTCGTCGATTCGGATGGCCCAGTCCACGAGCGGCAGCACCAGGGCCCCCGCGAGGGCCAGCGCGTCGTCCGTCGGCTGGTGCCCCAGGGGCCCGGGGCGCGTCCTGTGGCCGGTGAGGACGCCGACGTTGACGGCGCCGACGCGCAGGGGGAAGGCGAACACGGACCGTACCGTCAGCGAGTCCGCGAGGGACGGGAGGCCGGGCCAGCGGGCCGGGTCGACGCCGCCGATGTCCTCCACCATGACGCGTACGCCGCCCTTCATGGCCTCCTCGCTGGGCCCCACCCCCAGCGTGAACTGCGCGTCCTCCAGGAGCGCCGCGCGCTCCGTGTCGTACGCGACGGTCTGGGGCCTGCCGACGTCGTCGCGCAGGGAGACGGCCAGCCCGTCCAGGCGCAGGGCGCGGGTGAAGGCCGTGAGGGACAGCCGTGGCGGGTTCGCCGCCGGGGCGGCCAGCACGGCGAGGGCCTCGGCCATGGCAGCGCTGATCACATCAGCCTCCCTCCGTGGCCCGCCCGGCGGAGCCGCTGCCGACGAGCGGAGAGGCCGGGTCCCCGGGGGCCCGCCCGCCGTCCCCGCCGGTCGGGCCCCCCTCGGCGCGAACGTACCCACCGCCCAGGCCCCCTCTCACGGGGCCGAGCGGGGCCAAGAGGGGCCGGACGGGGCCTTGACGGGCGCGAGGAGCGCTCTTAGCTGCACGGATGGAAGGAGCCGCGGCGACGGGACGGCGCCGCGGCGGTGCGGCGAGCACGTCGCGAGGGTGACGTGGCAGGGGTGGCGAGGGTGACGGGGCGGACGGGGGCCGGTTTTTGCGTAGTTCCCTCCGCGCGGTCTCCCGCGCTCCGCCGCCCTCTGGTACGGGACCCCTACGGGCGCGGGGCGCTTACGGGAGAGGTCCCGCCGAGCCGGGAGCCGAGGACGTGCCATGGACAGTTCCGTACACCGTCAGGGCTCCCGGGAGCCGTACTCCGACCCCACCATGGGTGTGCCCGTCACCGTCTCGTGGCGGGGCGAGCCCCGGCACCGGCTGGTGACGATCGGCGACTCGCTGACGCAGGGCTTCCAGAGCGGCGCCGTCTTCCTCACCGACCTGTCCTATCCGGCGCTGATCGCCCGCGAACTGGGCTGCGCCGACACGTTCCGCTGCCCCTCGTACAACGGGCGGGGCGGCCTGCCCGTCAACATCGAGCTGCTGCTGCGCGACCTGGAGGAGCACTACGGGCGGGACGTGGACTGGTGGGAGGTCGCGCCCGCGCTCTTCCGGGCCCGCGGCTTCATGGACCGGGTCGAGGACTACTGGGAGCGCGGGCCCGGCACCGCCGTGCCGCACACGACGGCCGTCAACCACAACCTCGCCGTGTTCGGCTGGGACCTGCGGGACGCGCTCGACAAGTCGGCCGACGTGTGCCGCCGCATGATCGAGAAGCCCGCCGACGACGTGGTGCGGCAGGTCGTCACGAACGCCGGTGAGCGCGCGGCGCTGCGCGTGCTGCCCACCCGTCCCGAGGCGGCCGGTGCCCTGACGCAGCTCGGCGCGGCGGCGCTGCTGGGCGAGGACACGGGCGAGGGCGGCGGCGCGGGCGACAGGGCGGGCGGCAGGGACCCCGACCCGGACCACGGCATCGAGACGCTGATCGTGTTCCTGGGCGCCAACAACGCGCTGTCCTCGGTCATCGGGCTGCGCGTCGCGTGGAGCGGCGAGGGCTACGACGACCTGGAGCGCAAGAAGGAGTTCACCGTGTGGCGGCCCGAGCACTTCGAGGCCGAGCTGCGGGAGGTCGCGGCGCGCGTCCACGCGGTCAGGGCGCGGCACGTCATCTGGTGCACGGTGCCGCATGTGACGATCGCGCCGATCGCCCGGGGGGTGGCGGGCAAGTCCGAGCCGGGCTCGGCCTACTTCGCGTACTACACCCGCCCGTGGATCAGCGACAGCGACTTCGACGTGCGCCGCGACCCGCATCTGACGGGCGAGGAGGCGCGCGCCGTCGACGCCGCCGTCGACCAGTACAACGACGCCCTCGCCGAGGTGGTCAGGAAGGCCAGGACGGGCGGCAAGGACTGGTACCTGCTGGACACGGCGGGCCTGATGGACCGGCTGGCCTCGCGCCGTTACGCGGAGGACGAGGAGGCCCGCCCCCAGTGGTGGCGCCCGTATCCGCTGCCGCCCGAGGTCCAGGCGCTCGCGCCCGTGCCGAACTCGCACTTCCTCCTGAGCGACGGCCACCGCCGCGCCGACGGCGGCCTGTTCTCACTGGACGGGGTCCATCCGACGACGGTGGGATACGGGATCCTCGCGCAGGAGCTGATCGACGTGATGCGGCTGGCGGGGGTCGAGTTCCGGGGGCCGCTCGGGAAGGCGGTGCGGCCCGATCCCGTACGGGTGGACTTCGCGCGGCTCGTCCGCCGCGACACCCTCGTCAACCGGCCGCCGGGGAACCTGACGCCGGGCCTGGGCATCGTCGGCTGGGCGGACGAGACCCTGGACCTGGTGCGGCGCGCCCTGACGTTCGACGTGTGAGGGGGCGCGCCGATGACCGGTCCAGCGCCGCGATCCCCAGGGGAACCGCGATCCCCGGGGGAACCGCATTCCCGGCAGGAGGGCGTCCTGGCGGGCACGCGCCCGTTCCCCGAGCCGCCCTCGCCCTCGTCCCGTACGGGCATGGGGGCGCTCCCCTACGAGGGCGGCTGCGCCTTCCGCGTCTGGGCGCCGCACGCGCGGGCCGTCGCCGTCACGGGGACGTTCCACCGCTGGGCGCTGCCCGGCGTGCCGCTCGCGGCCGAGGCGGGCGGCCACTGGTCGGCCGACGTGCCGGGCGTGACGCGCGGCGACAAGTACCGCTACACGCTCACGGCGCCCGACGGCACGGCCCTGAGCCGCCCCGACCCGTACGCCTCGGCGATGACGGGCTCGCTGGGCAACTCCGTCGTACGGGGCACGGAGTTCGACTGGGCGCGCCGGGAGGCCGGGGAGGGAACCGCGGACGGCGCGCGGTACGGCGACCGGCGCCCGTACCGCACCCCACCCTGGGACGAACTCGTCGTCTACGAACTGCACGTGGGCACGTTCAACGACCAGCCGGGCGGCGGTCCTGGCCGGTTCGCCGACGCGATCGAGCGCCTTCCCCACCTGGCGGCACTGGGCGTGACGGCGATCGAGCTGATGCCGCCAGCCGAGTTCCCGGGCGGCTTCTCGTGGGGCTACAACCCGTCGATGCCGTTCGCCGTGGAGACCGACCTCGGCGGCCCTGACGGGCTCAAGGAACTCGTGGCGCGCGCCCACGGCCTGGGCATCGCGGTGCTCCTGGACGTCGTCTACAACCACCTCGGCCCCGGGGACCTCCACCTGTGGCGGTACGACGGCTGGCACGAGGGGGACGGCGGCGGCATCTACTTCTACAACGACTGGCGCGCCCGCACCCCCTGGGGCGACACCCGGCCCGATTTCGGGCGCCCAGAGGTGCGCCGGTTCCTGCGCGACAACGCGCTGCACTGGCTGGAGGAGTACCGGATGGACGGCCTGCGCTGGGACGCCACCGCGTACCTGCGCAACGTGCACGGGGGCGGCGACGACGGCGACCCGGGGGCCGAACTGGGGGACGGCTGGGCGCTGATGCGCTGGATCAACGACGAGATCGACCGCCGCCAGCCCTGGAAGCTGAGCATCGCCGAGGACCTGCGCGACGACCCCCGCCTCACCACGGGGACACCGCACGGCGCGGGCTTCGACGCGCAGTGGGACGCGGGGTTCGTCCACCCCGTGCGGCGCGCGGTGATCGCGGCCGACGACGCGGAGCGCGACATGCACGCCGTGCGGGCCGCCGTCGAGCACCGCTACGGGGACGACGCGCTCCGGCGCGTCGTCTACACGGAGTCGCACGACGAGGTCGCCAACGGGCACGCACGCGTCCCGGAGGAGATCTGGCCGGGCAACGCGGACAGTTGGTGGTCCAAGAAGCGCTCCACACTGGGCGCCGCGCTCGTGCTGACCTCGCCCGGCATCCCGATGCTCTTCCAGGGCCAGGAGTTCCTGGAGGACCGCTGGTTCGACGACCAGGATCCACTGGACTGGTCGCGGGCCGAGCGCTTCGCGGGCATCGTGTCCCTCTACCGCGACCTGATAGCGCTGCGCCGCGACCTGCGGGGCACCACGGCGGGGCTGCGGGGCGGACACGTCACGGTCCACCACGTGAACGACACCGACAAGGTGCTCGCGTACCACCGCTGGCACCACGGCGGCCCCCGCGACAGCACCGTCGTCCTCGCCAACTTCGGTCACCGCGCGTACGGGGACTACGTGATCGGCCTGCCCCGCGAGGGGACCTGGCGGGTCCGCCTCAACACCGACTGGCCCGGCTACGACCCCGCCTTCGCCGGTCACTCCGCGCACGACCTCGCCGCCGGTGCCCGCCCCCGCGACGGCATGCCCTGCTCGGGCGGCACGGGCCTGGGCCCCTACACGGCCGTGGTGCTCTCCCAGGACTGAGGCCGGGGACCTGAGGACGGGGAACTGAGGCCGGGAGGGGCCCTGTCCGCGTCCGCCTGCCGGGCGGGCCTCCGGTGTGGGAGGCTGCGCGGGATCGGGCAGAATACGTGCCCTCACAGGGGTGCGCGGAGGAAGCCGCGCATCTTCGCGGATCTCCGCAAACGGAATGCGACTCACCGGCTTTTTCCGGCCTACTTCGGGTGCCTTCAAAGGGGTGCCCGAATAGAGGGGCTTCGCGGTGTTATCCACCCCCGCCCGCGAGGTTCCGCTTAGCGGCCGGCCGAGGGGGCGCCGAGGGCCGGGCCGTATCGTCGCGCGGGGCGCTCGGAGCTGTGTTCTCGCAGGTCAAGCGCGAAGCGGTAGGTGCCCGGAGCCGGACTCGAACCGGCACGGCCCGAGGGCCAACGAGGTTTAAGCTCGTCGTGTCTGCATTCCACCATCCGGGCACCGGCTCCTGAGCCGCTTTCGTGCGTGTCCGCGCGCGTGCGGTCCTCCCCAGGGCGCGGGGACGAGCCTATCCAGCGCCGTCCCCCGAATAGCGGAACGACGACTCGATGTTGTCTTATTTTATGGGCAACTGAGGGAGCGTCAGCGGCTCACGCCCCTCTTGAGAGCCCCCCGCCCGGGGGTGTCCGGGGTGCACGGAATGACGGAAAGTCGCCGTTGGCCTGAGTCCGCCCCGGAACGCCGTCCCGCGCCCCGCTCGCGGCGCCCCTCCTGGCACCGCTCACGGCGCCGTCCCCGAGGCCGTACCAAGGCCGTGTCCACTCACGGGTGGACCCCGTATCAGGGTCGCCGTCATACCCAAGGAGGACCGGAGGGCGCCGCACTACCTCGCAAGGCTGTCCCGGAAACGAGCACGGGGGCTGATCCGCCGACGCGGACGAGGCTGGAGGATGAGGGGGTCCCGAAGTTCACACCCGTCCCGACAGGAGCACCCGCCCGTGACGACCACCACCTACGCCGGCGCCACCGCCGCAGCCCGCACCGGAGTGGCGGCAGCCCGCGCCACGGACCTCTCCAAGGTCTACGGACAGGGCGAGACCAAGGTGGTCGCCCTGGACCAGGTCTCCGTCGAGTTCCGCCAGGCCGAGTTCACCGCGATCATGGGCCCCTCGGGCTCCGGCAAGTCGACTCTGATGCACTGCATGGCCGGTCTCGACAGCATCTCCAGCGGCAGCGCCGTCATCGGCGACACGGAGCTGACGCGCCTCAAGGACAAGAAGCTGACGAAGCTGCGCCGTGACCGGATCGGCTTCATCTTCCAGGCGTTCAACCTGCTGCCGACCCTCAACGGCCTGGAGAACATCACCCTCCCCATGGACATCGCGGGCCGCAAGCCCGACAAGGAGTGGCTGAACCGCGTCATCGAGACCGTCGGCCTGTCCGGGCGCCTCAAGCACCGGCCCAACGAGCTGTCCGGCGGCCAGCAGCAGCGCGTGGCCGTGGCCCGCGCGCTGGCGAGCAAGCCGGAGATCATCTTCGGTGACGAGCCGACGGGCAACCTGGACTCGCGCTCCGGCGCCGAGGTCCTGGGCTTCCTGCGCAACTCGGTGCGCGAGCTGGGCCAGACCGTCGTCATGGTCACCCACGACCCCGTCGCCGCCTCGTACGCGGACCGCGTCATCTTCCTCGCCGACGGCCGCATCGTCGACGACATGCAGGGGCCGACGGCCGACTCGGTGCTGGAGCGCATGAAGGGTTTTGACGCCAAGGGCCGCACAAGCTGAACGGTTCGTACGCGCTGATCAGAACCGTATGAGCTAAAGCGGCGCGTACGGGCCGGTCAGGACCGTACGGCCCGCGCTCACGCCTCCGCCTCCCTCCCCGCGCCGTGCCCAGGCCGTGGGGCTCCACTCCTCAGGACTCACTGACATGTTCCGAACAGCCTTGCGCAACGTCCTCGCGCACAAGGCCAGGCTGCTGATGACCGTGCTCGCCGTCATGCTCGGCGTCGCCTTCGTCTCCGGCACCCTGGTCTTCACCTCGACCATCTCCAACGCCTTCCAGAAGAGCTCCGAAAAGGGCTACAGCGACGTCGACCTCGCCATACAGCCCGACAAGGGCGGCCAGAGCGCGAGCGACCCCGGCGGCGCCCCCAAGCTGGACCAGCGCACCCTCGACGCGGCCAAGGCGCTGCCCGGCACCTCCACGGTCACCGGGTCCGTCTCCGGCTTCGCCGCGCTGGCCGACAAGGACGGCAAGCTCGTCGGCGAGGGCTGGGACTCCAAGGGTGCCAACTACTTCGCCGAGGGCGCCGGCAAGGGCGGCCAGGACGGCAAGGACACCGACGCGCGCTACCCGATGAAGAGCGGCCACGCCCCGCGGAAGGCCGGTGAGGTCGCGCTCGACACCAAGACCGCCGAGCGCGCGGGTTACGAGGTCGGCGACACCGCCCGCCTCTCCGTCAACGGCCCGGTCACCGAGGAGAAGGTCACCGGCATCTTCACCACGGACGACGGCCAGGTCGCCGCTGGCGGCACGCTGGTCCTCTTCGACACGGCCACCGCGCAGAAGCTGTTCGCGCAGCCGGGGCAGTACGACCAGATCACGCTGAAGGCCGCCGCCGGCACCACGCAGGCCGAGCTGAAGGCCCAGGCCGACAAGATCCTCCCGGCGCAGGCCAAGGCCGTCACCGGGCAGAAGCTCGCCGACGACGAGTCCGAGACGATCAAGCAGAGCATGAGCGGCATGCAGACCGCGCTGCTGGTCTTCGCCGGTATCGCGCTGTTCGTCGGCATCTTCATCATCGCCAACACCTTCACCATGCTCGTCGCGCAGCGCACCAAGGAACTGGCGCTGATGCGCGCGGTCGGCGCCAGCCGCCGCCAGGTCACCAGGTCCGTGCTGATCGAGGCGATCGTGGTGGGCGTTATCGCCGCCGCTGCCGGGCTCGCCGCGGGCATCGGGATCGGCGCCGGGCTGCGCTCCCTGATGGGCAGCTTCGGCACCACCATGCCGGACGGACCGCTCGTCGTCTCGGTCAGCGCCGTCGTCACCTCGCTGATCACCGGCGTCCTGGTGACCGTCCTCGCCGCCTGGCTGCCCGCGCGGCGCGCCGCGAAGATCCCGCCCGTCGCCGCCATGAGCAGCGTGCACGCCACCGCGACGACCCGCTCGCTGGTCGTGCGCAACACCATCGGGGCACTCTTCGCGGGCGGTGGCGCGGCCCTCGTCCTCTACGCCTCGGGCCTGGACAGCGCGGACGACGGCAAGCTGCCCATGGGCGCGGGCGCCGCGCTGCTGCTGATCGGCGTGTTCGTGCTGACGCCGCTGCTCTCGCGCCCGCTGATCGCCGCCGCGGCGCCCGTGCTGCGCATCTTCGGCGTCTCCGGGAAGCTGGCGCGGCAGAACTCCGTACGCAACCCGCGCCGCACCGCGGCCACCGCCTCGGCCCTGATGATCGGCCTCACGCTGATCACCGGCATGACGGTGATCGCGGGCAGCGTCCAGAAGGGCATCGACAAGATGGCCACGGCCGCCATCGAGGCCGACTACACCGTCAGCATGGCCAACTTCACGCCGCTCTCGCCGGACGTGGAGAAGAAGCTCGCCACCGACGGCCAGGTCACCGCCAGCAGCCCCATGCGGAACTCCCCCGCGCGCATCGGCAAGACGACGGAGAACCTGACCGGCGTCAAGGGCGAGACCATCGGCAAGCTCACCAACCTGGACTTCACCTCCGGAGGCTGGGGCGGCCTCAGCGGCGACAAGGTCGTCGTGGACAAGGCGACCGCGAAGTCTCATAACTGGAAGCCCGGCTCGACGTTCCCCGTCACCTACGAGGACGGCAAGAAGGGCGAGCTGACCGTCTCGGGTGTCTACGAGGGCAACGAGATGGTCAAGGGCATCATGATCGACACCGCCACCCTCACCCCGCACATGGAGCGGGTCGGCGACATGCAGGTCATGGTCAAGACGAAGGACGGCGCGAGCGACAAGGTCAAGTCCTCGCTGGAGAAGGCCCTCGGCAACAACCCGGCGGTCCTCGTCCAGGACAAGAAGGACCTGTCCGACTCCATCGCGCAGGTCTTCACGCTGATGCTGAACATGCTCTACGGACTGCTGGCCATGGCCGTCATCGTCGCCGTGCTCGGCGTGATCAACACCCTCGCGATGTCGGTCTTCGAACGCTCGCAGGAGATCGGCATGCTGCGCGCGATCGGCCTCGACCGGCGCGGCATCAAGCGGATGGTGCGCCTGGAGTCGCTGGTCATCTCCCTCTTCGGCGGGGTGCTCGGCATCGGGCTCGGCGTCTTCTTCGGCTGGGCAGCGGGCGAGCTGATCGCCTCGTCCCTGGCGACGTACGAGCTGGTCCTGCCCTGGGGCCGTATGGGCCTCTTCATCGCGCTGGCCGCGGTCGTGGGCGTCCTGGCGGCGCTGTGGCCCGCGCGGCGGGCGGCGCGGCTCAACATGCTCTCGGCGATCAAGAGCGAGTAGGGGTACGAAACGGGGGGTTGCCCCTTCACCGGGCCGCGCCGCTTCACGGGGTGCGGGGTGAGGGCTTCACGGGGTGCCCGTTTCTCGCAGGGGTGCGCTTTGCCGGTGCCCCTTGGGGTTTCGTCACGCGGGTGCGGGCCGGTGGCACGGGTTGTGCCCACCCTCCCCCAGCTAACGCTGGGCGGTGCCCCCTCGCCCGCGGGACGATTGCCCACAACAGTTTTTGGCGCCGTCGCCAGTGGGGGCGCTGGGCTTGGCGCCGTGTTCGGGTGCGGGCCGGTGGCTTCGGCGCGGCCTATGGACCGGTGCTTCGCGGCTGGCGCCGCGTGATTCCGGGTTTCGACCGTGGTTGTGGGCACGTGGGTGGCTGGTGTCCGGTGCCGGGCCGGGGTGTCTCCTCGGCGTGAAGGTCTCGTGTTCGGCTCTCCGCCGGTGACTTTCTCGACCTGCGGGGACACCCCACCCCGTCCCCGTCCCGCCGGTGGCCCACCTCCACCCCGGATCGGCTGACGCCCACCCCCAGAACGGGACCTACGGTCCCTACCCGATTGCCCCCTGGGGTTTCGTTCGCGTACTGCGGGCCGGTGGCACGGGTTGTGCCCACCCTCCCCCAGCTACCGCTGGGAGGTGCCCCCTCGCCGAGCGGGACGCCTGCCC